>NZ_JBEVTO010000001.1:0-528882 GCF_041020825.1 Oscillibacter sp. GMB15532 | reverse complement strand
AAACTCTGATTTTTTTAAGTCAGAGTTTTGCACATTCCTCCTTAGCTCAGTTGGTAGAGCACGCGGCTGTTAACCGCGTTGTCGTTGGTTCGAGTCCAACAGGGGGAGCCAAAAGAGTGTATTGCCGCCACATGGTGGCGGCAATAGTTCTCTTATCAGGTCGGGCCTTTAGCTCAGTTGGTTAGAGCAGTCGGCTCATAACCGATCGGTCCCGGGTTCGAGTCCCCGAAGGCCCACCAATTATGGTCATCGCCTGTTGGGGATCTACAAGCGAAATAGGGGTATAGCTCAGTTGGTAGAGCAGCGGTCTCCAAAACCGCGTGCCGAGGGTTCAAGTCCTTCTGCCCCTGCCATAAAAGTCTTTACAACAATGGTTGTATGTGATATAGTTTACAAGTTGTTATGCCATCATTATATGGCCCGGTAGTTCAGTTGGTTAGAACGCTAGCCTGTCACGCTAGAGGTCGACGGTTCGAGCCCGTTCCGGGTCGCCATAAAATGCTGCTATAGCTCAGCTGGTAGAGCGCATCCTTGGTAAGGATGAGGTCCCCGGTCCGAATCCGGGTAGCAGCTCCAAAGCAATCCTTAGAGCCACAATGGTTCTAAGGATTTTTTATTTTTTGTAAGCTTTTTATTGTTCTGAAAAACCAACACAAAAACCAACACGGGGTGCAAAAATTAGCCGGACAGGATAATTCCTGCCCGGTATTTTTATATCTTTTCGATGGCATCCCGAAATATTTGGCTGGCCCGCTTTATGCTGTCCTGGTCGGCGTGAGTGTACATCCGTAGCGTGACGGCCTTGTCACTGTGTCCTAGCTTTTCCGATACGCTGGCGATGTCAGCGCCGTTCGTGATCGCAACGCTGGCGAAGCTGTGGCGGAGCTTGTGAGGGTGAAGGCCGGGAATACCATACCGCTCTGAAAACTTCTTCAGGTAGCGCGTGGGGCTCTGTGGATGCATTGGTTCGGGACTCCCGTCCTGAGTGAAAACATAGGCACTGATTGCCCGGTCCGCCTGTTCACTACGCAGCGTTCGCAAGATGGACATTACAGCGGGATCAACGTCAACCACGCGGGGCTTTCCATTCTTTGGGGTGTCAAGGTAAATCCCCTTCTGTGGTGTATAGCAGAGATTCCCGGTGACGGTGATGGTGTTGATCTGAAAATCAACGTCTTTCCATTTAAGGCCACAACACTCACCGCGCCTAATACCTGTGTCCATCAGTAGCCGGATCAGCGCTTGCCACTTTAGAGGCTCTTGCTCCAGGCATTGCAGAATATGCCGCAGCTCATCAATACTGCAAGCCTCAACGGGGGCCTGCGTCTCGTCCTTTCGAGGCTTGGGACGCTCTACCTTGTCCATTGGATTGCGAGGGATAGCGTCAGCCATATAGGCCATTTTAAAAAGGCTGTGGAGGATTGTATAGCACTTGATAACTGTGGCGTGCGCTTTCTTCTCTGCTTGGATGGACAGCAGCAGGGCAGAAATATTGGCCGGTGTGATGTCCGGCATTTTGAGATCCCCTAGAGCCGGGTAAATACTCCGGTCAAGGTAGCCTTGAAAGTTAGAACGGGTGTTCTCGCTGATTGTAACGGCCTTGGCGGGCATGAACACGGTCTCCCCGTATTGGCGGAGGGTCAGCACCTTCGCGGCCTCCTGTGCCTCGCAAATAGCCTTGTTCTTCTGTTCCCGGCGGGATATCACTTCACCGGCGTTGCAGCGGCGCTCAAAGTCTGCGGCTACTGTGGTAAGCTCCCTGTCTATGGCCCGTTGGCTCCATCCCTCTGGGACATACCAACGAGAGGTCAAAGCGGACTTGTCACGGCCACGGCGCACAATGATTTCATAGAAAGCACGTCCGTCCTTAGTCTCCCTTTTTCTGGTTGATGGCACTTAATCACCTCCAAGCCCTGAGCTTCGGCCCGGGGCGTTGTTTTACGTCTCCTCAAAATTGAGGAGACCCCACCATGTGGGTTTGAAAATAGATACCGCCGAAAGTGGCGGTATCTCGTGGCTCAAAATTCAGCCGTGAAACCGAAACCTACTGAGCGCAATTTTGGGTTCAGTGAGATCAGCTCAAAATTGAGCTGTCCTGACCGCTGAAAAATTAGCGGTCAAATTATTTCTTCTGGTCAAGAGCGGATTAGGTAGGACTATCCAATTTTGGACTCTCCAGCTTTGGGGAGCCCTTTTATGCCAAGGGGAGGGGCATAGCCCCGAAAATTTGGGGTTACTGCTATAAAGTTATGAGTGGTTTTTTGCTGGTGAGGCGTTTATTCGGACTGCGCTGGGTCCTTCTCTTTTTGGTATTTAGGTATCTCCGTTAGTTCTTCTACACGCTCGACGGCCTTCCGCTGTCCGTCAAGATTAAGTTTGGCATAATTTTTATCGAGACGGCTGCGAAGTTCTTCCTTTGTAAGTTCGACTGGTTCTATCTCGTACATGAATTCCGTGTGCTCAACGCCGTCTTCATCAACCCAGTAATTGAGTGGTGGGGTGAGCATGGCCGCACTTGTTCCTAATGCGGACGCAATCCGTTGTAATGTTTTTTCCGTTGGATTCCCCCTATCCGACTCATAGCGGCGTATAGCAGAATCCGCCATTCCGCAAAGATCGCCAAGCTGTTTTTGAGTGAGCCCTTTTTTTATTCTTAACTTCCTGATATTAGAACCAGTTGACATTTAGAATCACCTCTTCGCCAAAAGTGTATCACAATGACATTCAAAAGTCCAGAACAAATATATTCTGTTTTGTGTATTGACAGTACATAAAAAATCTGATATAACTAGGGATAGAACATATAAGTTCGGAGGTGAGAACATGAAAATTGACCCCGCTAAGCTCGACTTGCTCCTTGCCCGCAAATGTAAAGCCCTCTCCGATTTACGAGAAGGTAGCTCTCCAGAAACACTAAAAAGAATTCGAAAAGGCGAAGAAGTAATGCCGAAGACTGTAGGACGCATTGCTCGTGTGCTTAACTGTGACCCAGCTGACATTATCGAGGAGGCGAATTAACATGGCAATCAACACGGCCCCATTTCAGAAGATCGGTGAAGCCTGTAAGACCACAGGCCTCTCCCAATACTTTCTGCGGAGGGGATGCAAAGAAGGAACGGTCCCCCATATCAATAGCGGTGGGGTGTACTACATCAATGTACCGGCGCTACTGCGCAAGCTGGGAGCGGAGGAGGCGGAGGCTTGACTGGCGATATGCTCTTAAAACACGCGAAATACTATGCAAAATCAATGGGCCTCCGGATATTTCCATGCTACCCAGCAGGAAAAATTCCGGCCACTGCACACGGTTGTCTGGATGCAACCACGGAGGAAAAACAGATTTCCGAATGGTGGACTGGGTCTTACCTGTATAATATCGGCATCGCCACTGGCAACGGCATTGTGGTACTGGATGTGGACATTGATCATGAGGCTGGTAAGCACGGAGATGAGACCCTTGCATACTTGGAAAAGCAATACGGACAGCTCCCCGACACATGGCAATGCCTGACTGGCGGCGGTGGTGTTCATTACTATTTTCAGTGCAACGACCCATCATTAACCGTGGCCGCTGGATTTGCTCCCGGTCTGGACTATCGTGGAGATGGCGGTTATGTCATAGCACCACCCAGTGTTCATCAAAACGGGCGCAAATATGAATGGGAAGTAGAGCATACCCCAAACAATACAGCGCTTGCACCGCTACCTGAATGGCTCCACAAATTAATGTTGAATGGAAAGCAAGATACTTCAAAAAAGGCATATGAGATTCCGAAAACGGTGACCAAGGGAAAGCGCAATGAGGAACTCTTTAAGATGGCATCCTCACTGCGGGCAAAGGGACTGTCTGTGGAAGAAATTACTGCTGCTGTGATGAAAGCCAACGAGACCCGCTGCAAGCCGCCGCTTTCCTCAAAAGAGGTTGAGACTATCTGTACCAGCGCCGGACGGTATGAGAGGGGAAATGCACAGCGGGCGGCCCCCGCTGATTCGGTCAGGCCGCCGGACTTCTCCGATGCCGGAAATGCAACAGTGTTTAGCCGTATTTACCGGAAGGACTTGATTTTCGTGGATGCTTTGGGGTGGCTCTGGTGGACAGGGAAGAAGTGGGAACGAGACGATCATAAGGCGATGGCTTGGGCGCTGGACCTGTCAGCGCGGATGCTAGGGGAGGCTGGAGGTGCAAACCGTGAAGCTCTTCTCCAACAGGCGGAGGCAAAGGCCCGCTATGCGGAGAGCGGAGAGATGGCAGACGGTGAGGCTGTAAAGACGGCAGATGCGGAAGTATCCAAGACCAAGGCGTATCTTGCCCACGCTAAAAATACCAGAAACGCCGTTCGCATCAAAAATATGCTGGAACTGTCTAAGCCGGCCCTTGTGCTGAAGGCGGATAAGCTGGACGCCAGTGCCTTTGATCTAAATACCCCTGCCGGAATTGTGAACCTTACCACAGGGCAACTCCGGCCCCATGATCGGGCGGCGTATTGCAGTCAAATGACTCAAGCGGAGCCGAATCGCAGGGGTGCGGACATATGGGGGACATTCCTAGACACCATTACATGCAGCGACGGAAGTGTTAGAGGCTTTCTGCAACTTGTTGCAGGAATGTCCCTGATCGGCTCCGTTTATCAAGAAGGAATTATTATAGCGTATGGTGGAGGACGGAACGGTAAGAGCACTATTTTTAATGCCATCGGCCAGACTCTGGGAGATTATACAGGTAGCATTGATATCAAGACCATCACCACAGACCGGGCAAACAAGGGGGCTTCCTTAGCAACGCTTCGCGGGAAACGGCTGGTTATTACAGGAGAGCTAGAAGAGCACCAGCGGCTTTCCGTGGCGACGCTCAAACAGCTTGCCAGTACTGACAAATTGGTTGTTGAGGAAAAATTTAAGCAGCCGGAGACGGTGACGCAGACCCACACGTTGATTCTATTTACAAACCATCTGCCCCGAGTTGGTTCTACTGATAGCGGAACATGGCGGCGGCTAATCGCAGTCCCGTTCAATGCAACTATCCCGGCGGGGTCTGGTGTGCAAAATTATGCCGACGTTCTTGTAGAAAAGGCGGGTGGGGCTATCCTTAACTGGGCTATTGAGGGAGCGGTGAACTTTGTTCGAAATGGTTTTAAGCTAGATATTCCGGAGGTTGTGGAAGAGGCGACGGATGCTTACCGAGAACGCGAAGATTGGCTTAACAACTTCATCAATGAACGGTGTGTGAGGGAATCCAATGCTCGCGTCGGTGCTGCAAACCTTTACCGTGAGTATCGTGAGTGGGCGCAGGATACTGGGGACTATGTGCGTCGCCTGAATGACTTTACAAGTGGTATGGAGACGGCAGGATTTCAAAATGTGCGCCCAAGAAATAAAAGTACGTGGATCGGGCTACGGCTTGACATTGAAACTAAATTTGGAAACCCTTACACCGCAAGCAGTTGAGTACTTAGGTTAGGGCTGGTTAGGGTAAAATACATAAATATCCCTATAAGAGGACTGTTTCTTATTTTTTAAATATATGTTTTTGTCCCTAACCAGCCCTAACACAGCTAATTTTTGAGATAAGAAAGGAGCTTAATAATGGAAAACAAAATCTGCCCGCTACTGTGTATCGCATCCATCCATTCTTGTGCGACTGGCCCTGCTAAATGCCTCGGTGAGAGGTGCGCATGGTGGATACAAAGCCGCAGCATGTGCGCCGTGAAGGGTATTGGAGCCCTACCCGATCTCGAAAAGGCGGTGAGGGGCACTTGAGCTACTACCGCACATGTCCCTATTGCGGGGCCAATTTAGATCCCGGCGAACGATGCGACTGTCTGAGCAAAGAAAAATCCGCCCCCGGAGTCACTACCTCCGAGAGCGGGAAGTGTGGTCACAACGAACCACATCAAACACACTGCTATCATGGCAGATTATGAAAGGAATGTCAATATGAATCTTTCTAACGGTGAGCGGGGACTGGTGGACATTTACAGCGACGCCAAGCGGGACAATGATACCAACATGCTTATTGCCATTCAAGCCTTTATAAACATTCTTCGTGAAAGGCAGGGAACACCTCCGAAGGATTCGGGTCTCAGTGGCTTTACCAAAGGAGAGTATAAGCGGGCTATCAAGGCATTGCGCCAGGCTCAGGTTTGGGCGCTGCGCGTGGGCAAGCCGGTTATGGCAGTGGAGTATGACTTATCTGCACAGTACATTCGGGAGCACTGTTTGCACAAAGTACCGGCAGCGGCGTAATGAAAGTCTGGTTAGGCTACCTCACCCAGCCCGACGAAATTCGTTCGCTTGGTTTGAGCTATTGAAAATAAGCGCGTCCGTTTTTCGGACGCGGATAGATCGCGCCTGGCGCATATTAAAAATCGAAAGGATAAAAAGCTATGTTATATATCAAGACCAGAAGAGGAACCCATATCCCCATCGAAGACGGTGGTGACGGAAACGTTTTTACTCAGTGCCCTGTCTGCGGAAAAGAGTTTCCTGTATTTCTCAGTGATTGCATTGTTGATGGATGTCTTGATGCCAATTTCACAGCGTGGTATTGCTCCGGGTGCAACGATAAGGCCAACCTTCTCGCAGGCCGCGTATGAAGATCACCCTTGCTTACTTACCGGCGGAGGAGCAGGAGGCCGTTGCTACCGCAGCGGCGTTCCAGCACCTGCACCCCGGAGCCAAAATACGAAAAAGTGACCGGAACCCCCCATTTAAGCATCTGTATCTGACCATTAAAAGCGCGGGAACAAATTGCGGCATAAAGAAAAACGCTTGACCCATCCCCCACATTGTGATACAATTGTTCTAGTAAAATATGGTATGAGTACCGCCCCTCGGGGTTAGCCTTTTACGGCATGGGAAACAGTTTAACGACTGTTCTCATGCCGTTTTTCTATTCTCCCGGTGCAGGCATTCCTTTCCCCTGCGCCGGGAGAACTCCAGCGAAGTGTGAAAGGAAAACCGATGGAAAGGAATTTATTTATGAAACTCAATCTGAAGAAGAATCTGGAGGATACTGTTAATCAGTATCGGGACCACACCGGCGAATTTTCCAAAAAGTTTATGGCGGAGATGGGCCGATTCAATTCGCCCGAGGCGCGCAACCGTTACAGCAATGACGGGCTCCGGGACTTGGCCAATGAAAAACATGCTGAGCTGCTGGCCTCGCAGGTGGCGACGGGTGAAACCATGAATCAAAAGGCCCGCGCGGTTGTTAACGGCGCCAAGAGCTCGATTACAGCAGCGGTCATGGGGAAGGGCAGCAGGCCCGAAGATTATGCTACGCGGATCAGCAACGCCCTCCGCTTTCTCTCTTATGAAACTGCTGATTCACTGACCGACGATGTGGCGCACGGCCTTTTGCATGAGTTTGAAGGCGATTACGAAACAATGCGAAAGTTCAAGCGGATTGTTGAGCAAAAGGAATCTGCATCTGCTGGACACGTCGATGCTAAACGTTTCCCGAAGACGTTCGGCAGCATTGAAAAGGCAGAAGAGGCCCTAAGTCGGTTTGAGGAGCTTGACCGGCTTGCGGAAACTGTCTTTATGCACCAGAAGGTGAAGTCCAGCAATGGTGTCACTATTGGTGATGTGTTCTATTCTGAGCCCATGGACTCCTATGGAGAGACTACGGGGTGGGATGCGCTGCTGAATCTGGCTGAAGCTGTTGACCAGTGGGGCGAGAATGAGGGCGATGCGGCGGAAGGCTAAAGGGAGAGCAAATTTGATCCTCCCCATCGTGATGAATGAAAACGCCCTGCGGATTTCACAGGGCGGAACAGATGAAAGGTAAGGCTATATGGCAAAGAAACTTGCGCTCGATGATGGCATCATTGAGCTGGAGATCAACAGCAACGGAATCCTCCGCTTTAACCCGTCCGACTTCAATTTGTATCAGCGCTTTTGCAAGCTGGTGCAGGAGCTCCCAGAGCTTGAAAAGAAGTACAAAGAGGGCATTAAAGATATTCCCGCAGGCAATGTAGATATTGCCCTTGCTGGGGCTGAGCTTGATCGGGCTATGCAAATTGATGCGGAGATCAAGGCTCGTCTCTCCTCTGTTTTCGGAGGCGAAAATGATTTTGACGCATTGATGGGCGGGGTTAATCTTATGGCCTGTGGGAAGAACGGGGAGCGGGTAATTACAAACCTGCTGGAGGCCCTTGCGCCGTACTTGGAGGAGGGAGCCCACAAGCATATGAGCGATGCCGCCGGGGAGGCAGTAGCGGAGGCAAAGAAGAACCGCGCGCAGCGCAGGGCAGGTAAATGAATCTGTGGAGTCTGCCGGAGTCTGCGGAGCTTGGCGGTAGAGAGTATGCCATCAACGCTGATTTTAGAGACGTCCTTGACATTATTTCTCACCTGAATGATACAGAGCAAGATCAGAAGGTCCGTACTTATGTGGCGCTTGCACTTTTCTACAATGACTTTGGAGCCATGCCGCAGTCTCTTTACCAGACGGCCGCAGAGTGGATGGTTGACTTCATCAATTGTGGAGAACCCCCGGATGGCAAAAAGCAGCCGAAAACCATTGACTGGGAGCAGGACAAGCTCATGATTGTCTCAGACATCAACAAAGTTGCCGGATGCGAGATTCGGGCGCTTCCGTTTTGCCACTGGTGGACTTTTATTGCGTGGTTCAATGGCGTTGGGGAGGGGCAACTGTCAACGGTCGTTTCCATTCGAGAGAAGCGGCGCAAGGGTAAAAAACTGACTGACTGGGAGCATGATTTCTACAAAAAGAACAGGGAAAAGGTAGACTTCAAAACCCAGTACACGCAGCAAGACGACGCGGTGTTTAGTGCATGGACCGGGAAAAAAGGCCCTCCCGCGAAATGAGGAGGGTATAAGAATTGCTTTTTAAAACATTTGCAGCGCCCCGTGAAAGAAGGTGAATAAATGGCAGATGGAACAGTGACTATTGATACCTCGCTGAATAATAAAGGCTTTGTGAAAGGCCTTTCCGGCATGCAAAAGCAGACAACGGGGTTAACCGCAGCGGTAAAGCGGCTCGGGGCCGTGATTGCTTCTGCATTTGCCGTCAGGGCCATTGTAAACTTTGGGAAAGAGTGTGTTGAACTCGGCAGCGATATTGCGGAAGTCCAGAACGTGGTTGATGTGGCATTTGGCGATATGGCCTATAAAATTGAGGACTTCGCAAATTCCGCAATTCAAAACTTTGGAATGAGTCGGCTGGCCGCCAAAAAGACCGCTAGCACCTATATGGCGATGGCGCGTGGCATGGGAATGGCTGAGGGACAGGCCTCCGACATGGCAATTGCGCTCACGGGGCTGAGTGGTGACGTAGCGTCGTTCTTCAATGTCTCGCAGGAGCTTGCCGACGTGAAGCTGAAAAGCATTTTTACCGGAGAGACAGAGACACTGAAAGATCTCGGCGTGGTTATGACGCAGACCAATCTAAAGGCGTACGCGCTATCCCATGGAATGTCCGGGAATATTGAGAGCATGACGCAATCCCAGCTTGTCATGCTTCGGTACCAATATGTTATGGAGCAGCTTTCCTTGGCGCAGGGGGACTTTGTCCGCACACAGGACAGCTGGGCGAACCAGACACGGATTTTATCTATGCAGTGGCAGGAGTTTATGAGCATTATCGGAGACTCGCTCATCAAGGTGCTGACGCCGGTGCTCAAGGTTCTGAACCAAATTGTTGAGAGCATGATTACTGCTGCTACGACAATAAATCAGGTGGTGACCGCTATATTTGGTTCCAGCGCAGCGGAGACATCCAAAACGGAGAAAAATGCCGCCGGAGTTGGAGATGCCATCGAGGGGAGCGTTGAAAACCAGGACAATCTAACCGACGCTGTTAACGAGACGAATAAAGCGGAAAAGAAAAGTCTTGCAACGTTTGATGAACTAAACACTTTGACAAGTGGGACTAAAGACGAGGATGCGCCCAAAGACAATGCAGTTACAACGATTCCGAGCTTGGTTGAGGAGACATCTGCTGCGGGAGGGGTTGCTCAAAGAATTCTTGAGATGGTTGAAGCTGTCAGGAAGGGAATTTCTGATATTGCCGCTTCCATCAAGAGTGTTTGGGATATGGTAGCGGGGAATGTCCAAACGGCAGTGGAAAAGATAAGGGCGGCAGCTGCTGGGCTGGGAGACTTCTTCCGGGGAGTGTGGGAGGATATCGCATCTTTAGGCGCACCCTTCACCCAATGGTTCAGCGGCGATTATGTGCAGTACTTACGCGCATTCATTGATTTGTGCGGAACGGTTATTTCCGGGCTACTGGATACTTTTAAAATGGTGTTTTCTGACCTCTGGACCATTGTTATATTTCCGTTCCTTCAAAAACTGGTGACAGATATCTTGCCTTTTTTAACGCAGGTGGGGACGCAAATCATTAAAACTCTTGAGGTCCTTTTTTCCGAAGTTAAACGAATCTTTGATTTGATTTGGTCTGAGGGTATTGCCCCGGCACTGGAGCTTATCATGCAGATGTTTTCCGATTACTGGGACAGTCTGATAGCGGCGTGGAAAAAGTGGGGAGCGCCGATTTTTGAGAACATTCGCGCAGCAATTAAGAAGACGGCAGATACGCTTGTGAACATATGGGATACGATATTGAAACCAGCCTTAGATTCCATTCTGGCTACGATTAAGAAGTTGTGGGACGGGCATCTTCGACCCTTGCTGGATAATATCCTAAACATGATCGGCACGCTTGTAAATAATGCCCTTCGCATTTACAACGAAGCTCTTCTTCCAATCGTGAATTTCCTTGTTGACACATTCGGCCCGGCGTTTACGGCGGTCTTTGATGGCATCGCGGGCATTGTTGAACCAATCCTTGGCGGAATCATTGATTTTATCTCTGGGATTGTTACGGTGCTTACGGGCCTTTCGAACTTTGTGACAGGTGTGTTTGTAAAGGATTGGGACATGGCTTGGAAGGGACTCGGAGAGATCGCTGACGGCGTTATGAACTCGATTGAGGGCATGTTCTCTGGCGTAATTAACAGCATCCTGTCGGGTGTTGAAGGGTTTGTGAACTCTTTTATTTCCGGGGTAAATGCCATCATCGATGCATTGAATTCTATTGATTTCGATGTGCCGGATTGGGTCCCGCTTATTGGCGGAAATACTTTTGGGCTCAATATTTCAAACATTCCAGAAGTTGCTCTTCCCCGTCTCGCCACCGGCGCAGTGATTCCCCCTAACCGCGAGTTTATGGCGGTGCTGGGGGACCAGAAGAGCGGGACGAATATCGAAGCGCCCGTTTCTGAGATTGAATCGGCGGTTACGCGTGGAATCGCGGCGGCAGGTGGAGGCAGTCCACAACAGATCACCGTGCTCATGGAATTGGACAGGCGGCAGATCGGCAGGGTGGTCTACGAGCTGAATAAATCAGAATCACAGCGCGTCGGCGTGAGCCTTGTGAATAAATAAGGAGAGTTGTATGGAAGAAAAACAATCTGGAGTTTTTGGGTTGCTCGGTCTTATGCGGGATCATCTCCTGCGGCAGCAGGTGGATTTGATTACTGGGCAGGGAGAAGACGAGCCACCCAGAGAGGAAGCGCAGGACGAATAAGGCTGATTGGGCGTGTGGGCTGTCGCCTGCACGCCCGTTGCTTATGGAGGAAGAAATATGGCAAGAAAACGATTGAAAATGGAGACTCCCCGTGAAGTACGCCATGCGGTGACCAGAGTCGCCAACATGGTGCTCAACGGGGAGCTGGATGCGAAGAATGCAAACGCTATCCTGTACGCCTGTAATGTGGTGCTGGGGGCTATTCGTACTGATGAACAGCAGGCAAGGCTTGATGAACTGGAAAAAATGGCGAAGGGCATGAAGAAATGACAGCTTTCATGAAGCGCATTGAATTCATTAGACAGCAGCTCAAAGATTGTCAGTACCCGGTTGTGATCATTGAAACCGGTCAGCGTTTTGATTCTGACGCTGACCTTATCACGTATCTTCTCAAGAATGGAGCCAACACACCGGATGGGCGCATTGTACGATACAGTAAGCCGGATAAGGGCGATATAGACCCGTTTAGCATGTCCCTGTATGAATTTATAGACAGTATGATTGAAGCCGATACGGTGATCATTGACGATATCTGATAGGGGGTGGCATCCATGACCAATGAGGAGCTTTGCGCACTGATTCAGGCCGGGGAGCGGGACCGGCTGGGGGAGCTATGGGAGCAGGTGGAGAAGTTTGTTTCCATGATGGCCGGTCGCCGCGCCCGTCAGATTGGTGGATTCGGTGGAGTTACGGAGGAGGACTTGTATCAATCTGGCTTTCTGGCCGTCGTAGCTGCTGTTGACAGCTACGACCCGTCCGCAGGGAAGTCCTTCATTGGGTGGCTGTCCATGGCCCTTAAAACGGCTTTTGCGGGGGCTACCGGGCAGCGAACGTCAAAGCGGGATATGCTGGACTATACGCTTGATTTGGACGCGCCCATTCCCGGGACCGATGATATGCTAGCAGCGGATGTCATTCCTGATCCAAGCAGTGAGGAGGCGTTCCAGGACGCGGATCGGGGAATGTACATAAAGCAGCTGCACGCCTTCCTCAATGATGCTCTGAATACACTGCCGGAAGAGCAAGGCGCGGCGATTCGTGGGACGTTTTTTGACGGTCTTACACTGGCAGTTCAGGCCGAGCGGGCCGGGGTGTCCACGGAACGCATTCGTCAGCGTCAGGTGAAGGGAATGCGGGCTATGCGTTATCCCAAGATCAACCGCAGACTGAGGCCATTTCTATACCCGGATGCAGACGTTTACGCGGCGGGGCTGCATGGGAATGGCATGGGTGCATTTGAAAGGACGGGCTCCAGCTCCACAGAGCGGGCCGTGCTGGACATGGACGAAAGGCGGCAGTTGTGAGTATTTAGAGATTTCTTCGTATGAAATCCGTCCGAAGTCCAAACGTCCGAAAAGCGGACATTTGCATCCGTCCAGTTTCGGACAGTTCTCTTTAAAATACCGCTGTACGAAAAACGTACAGCGATATTGGCAAAATAATATACCAGCCGTCCGAAATCCGGACGCTTGGTTTTGGCTTGAGGTTCGTCCGAAAAACGGACGAACCCAGAATCACAAAAAGCTTTCGCATAAGGAGCCAAACTGTTTGGCAGACCGTGCAAAATTGCGCGGTTCATCAGATACCCGCAAGGATGCCCCGAAACAAGGCATAGTCCATTTAGACATAAGGTACGGGATTTCCCGTCACCCCCGAATTTTCGTGGATGAGCCATCAGCAAAAATCCGCTGGTGAAACCGCTATCATGGTGAACCGTGTGATTTTTCGTGGTTAACATCCTAGCGAGAGATCGGGTGTATTCCCGCCTGATCAACATAATAGAGCTGGGGTGAAACCATCATAGATGGCCACAACAGATGGGCTATCATCCAGAAGCACCCGGAGGTCCCATACACCACTACATTAATGGATTTCCCAGACAAATGGGCCGCTATCGTTTGGATGTGCCGGAACCAACTAGGCCGCAGGAGCATCACCGATGAGCAAAGAGTGGTACTTATTGCGCAGGAATACGACGCGCAAAGGAAGACGGTGGGGGAACACACTGGAAACCAATACACAAAAATGGAATCTGGCGAAAACCTCCAGATTCCAAAATCCAAAACACCCACCCGGTCTATTGTGGCCAAAGCTCACGGAATCACAGAAGGGGCCGTAAAGTCCGCCGTTGAGTTTTCACACGGCCTTGATTCCGCCGAAGAGGTGGCCCCGGGGTTTAAAGATTCCATTCTAACCGGCACTATCAAGGCCCCAAAATCAGTTATAGCATCCCTCCCCAAGATGGAGGGGCCGGAACGCAAAAAGGCCGTACAGGCAATCCAAAACGGAGAGCGAGTAGTTTTTGCAGCTTGGCGGTTTTCACCAAGCTGCTTTTTGTGTATTGATTGGCTCTGGTACCTCCATCCGTTTTCTTCTGCGCGTCGTATTCTTACGCAATGAGAGAGACCTTTTTCGCCTGAGAAATTACAATATTGATTAGTCCGCTTCTGTAGCGGCTAATATTGTATTGAATGTGACGAAAGGGGACTTGAAAATGCTTGGGCTGTCAGAATATATCCAGCAGAGAATATCTGAAGATGCTATTAATGAACGGGACCGTCTAAAAAGACTGGATAACGTCAAAATATGTACAAACTATGTGTTGGATTACTTTACTTCTTATATTGACATCTCACCGGAAGAAGAGATAACCGCGGAGAAAAAGAAAAAGATCGAAAGATATAAAAAGTATATCAGAAAATATTCTGATGAAATAATTGAGTGGCTGGTACAGGACTACGTAAACTATGGAAGACATGTTGATCGATTGGTAGCACATGTAATTGGCGATCCGTTTTTTTTGCTTTATACCGAGGATCATGAATTTAGAAGCCTTTCTTACAAGGTATATGCTGCGCTTAGTAAACGGTGCCCATTCCTCTCAGAACAAAGTGAAATGCTGTTTCGATTTGTAAAGGATTACCACAGAGTATGCACAGAACATGGGGAAAGGAGAATTGGAGAAAGCTTCCACAATAAATTTTTCGTAAATACTGAAATTGATAATTGGATAACAGAGACATTTTGTGAATGCCATGTGGATTTGCTAGAATTCGCTTATCAATATATTAAGTCCTTCTTTAATTCTTATGATAATTGGCCGGCAAATCACAGGATAGCAACCGGCCAGAAGTATTTCCCATATAAATATAACTATAAAAATTTGGATAATTTATTTAATATTGACCAGCTCTATAGAAATATTCCAAAGAAAAAGTTTATTCGAGGGAAAAAGCAAGAACTTGAGGTGCTTATGATGTATTATTGTAAGCAACAGCATGGACACGATAACGAATTTTGGAGATTCTATCTTAAAGAATTAGGGCTTGAAGTTAAATAGTAAATAAAAAAGCAAGCCTGTCTCTACGGAAATACTGAGGAGCCGGGCTTGCCTTTTTGGTGAGAGATAAAAAAAGTATAAAAATGACAAGTTCTTGCACTTTACAGGATGATAATACTATATCTGGATAATCCAAAAGACACCATAAAAGATGAAAATAGAGTGTAACGCATATGATTTTAAAAACAATTTTCGCGGAAAAAGTGCAGAGCGAAATTAAATAATAAAACGCATAGGCACCTAGTGCATAAAATGGTGCATAAAACGGTGCATAGAGCAAGAAATATAGAAGGGATTAGGTGGGCTCAAGATTGGGCTATTTGCAGGCAAAATTTGTTGTGGAATTGACAGAGCATTTTGCATATGCTATTCTAAGCATAGAAACATGTACTATTTAAAAGGAGGATATTATCATGCTTCGTTCTGATATTGAAAAAAAAGCAAATAAAATTCGGGACCAATACGGTATGAATCAGCCTCCTATTAACGTTGAAGACATTTGCCGCAAAATGAAAATATCTGTCGATTATATTGATATGCAGGAAATCGAAAAAAGGGTTGGGAAAGATATATCCGGCGCAATAATCTCACGAGGGGATAAGTCGGAGATCAAAATTAACAGTAGGGATATCCAATCCAGGCAGAGATTTACAATTGCGCATGAGCTTGGGCATAAGATATTGCACATAGCAAATGATTCGGATGACGTTATTATTAGCTTCCGATGCTTGAAAAATAATCGGGAACGCGAGGCTGACGCGTTTGCCGCGGAGCTTTTAATGCCAAGAGATATGGTAAAGGAAGAACACGGGAAATTGTTTTATCCGCTCGTATCGCAACTAGCTGAAACGTTTCGAGTTTCCAAAGCGGCAATGAAAAATAGGCTTGATGAGTTAGGACTGAGTTATATTGGATAAAAAGCCACCGGAACAGTTGGATCTCGAGCACTATGCTAATGAAGCGTTGCGGTCTGACGGACTGGAAGAATGCCAAGACTGCTCAGACGATGAATCCGATAAAGAAGATCCGGAAAAAACATCCGAGAGCGATCTGCGCGTAAAAATATTACTTTCTGCCCTTGAAAGCTCTAATTCAATTTACAAACTGAGTTTGGACAATGAGAACACAAAAAAAGACTGGAGAAAGCGGTTTATAATTTTTTCATGGACAACCCTATCTCTCTCTCTGGTCGCTGTGTTCGCTTTAGTGTTCTTGGACTCGTTCAAAGTGATTCAAGTGTCACCAGCGGCGTTGGTTTCAATTTTTACATATATCATTGCAAACTTATTTACTGCTTTGTTTTATATGATAAGATACGTCCACAACGATCAGTATTTGGAGACATTTAAGGTTGTGACACATAAGTTGCTGGATTACCTTCTCGCAGACAAGAATGGGAAAAACTAGGGAACCAATTTCAAATAAAACACCGCCCCGTCCTTATTGGATAGGGGCGGTGTTGCTGCCTAGACTGCATTTTGACTCGTCCATGGAATTATATAGGGATGAGGTCAGCAACGCAATGACCTCGTAAAAACCAACACAAAACCAACACCACTATTAAAAAATAGCTATTTTAAAGGTACATCAATTCACGGCAAGCAGTGACAAGCAAAACCTTATATCTATTGCGGCACAATAGATATAACCGATATAAGACTGTAAGCAACAACAAAGAAAAACAGCCTGTTTAGAATTGGTAAGGATGAGGTCCCCGGTCCGAATCCGGGTAGCAGCTCCAAAAGCCACCGTTATAAAAAACGGTGGCTTTTACTATTTAAAAGGTTTTCGGGAATTTTTGGCCCGCGCTGTGGCCTACATGCGGAAACAAGCGAATACGAAGAAAAACCACCGGTCAGAATTTCTGCCCGGTGGTTTCATTGTTTTTGTAAAAATATTGATTTTATATTACATTTGCCATTATTTCGCTCATAGTAATTGTGGCTGCGTCCTGCGTTTTCTGGGTGGGGTAGGTGCAAAGTGTGAACCTGGCGTCGTGATGCCCCAACATGGCGGAGGCAATCTTGATATCTACGCGGTTTTGCAGGGTGGCTGTGGCGAAGGTATGATGAAGTCCTTGAAATTTGAGGTGCTCTAGCCCTGCGTCTTTCAAAATCTTTCTGTGGATGTTTACCACCGAGTCTGGATGGTGCCTCTCGCCGGTATGAGGGAATAGAACAGGTAGAGATTGTCGAGACGCTTGCTGTGCTCCTGCATCAGCAAGTCGAGGGCCTCTTGAGGTACCAGACACAAGCCGGATCGAGTTTTCTCTTTTCGGCTGGGAGAGGACGTAGCGAGGCTGTCCATAAATACTGACTGCTGCCACGGCAGAGTGCCCAGCGCCGATATCATCAGCAGATTGACAGCGCAGCAGCATCAGCAGCAGTCCCTCCGCCGCGGGAGGGGCGGCAAGACTTCAAAATTCCTTACGTTCGGCCATAAGCAATCAGCGGGTCACCGGCCCGCACACCCAGCGCGGTGGTATAGTACAGGGTTACACCGTCAAATTTGGCACGCACCTCCAGCGAGGCGGCATCGGTATTCAGCTTGCCCAGCAACTCCCCTCTGCGAATGGCCGCTCCGGCTGTTGTCTGGGGATACCAGAAGCCGTCTGCAGGGCTTTCTTCGTAGACCGCTTCTGCAATTTCCTGCTGAGGCAGCTCCGCAGGCGGTTCGGGCAAAATATTTAAGTACTCCATCAGAGCTTGAACATCCGCTAAACAAGCGGAAACCTCATCCTCCGACCATCGTCCCTGCCCGCCCCGCTCCACCAGCAATGCGGGAACACGCTGCTGAATGGCCCAGCTGTACAGGCCGTTTTTGGCGGTGGAAGGGACACGGTAGGAAACGTGCAGAGTTTTTGCAGCCGCCAGTGAAACGGCATTCACCTGTGAAGTTCCGGCGGCAGGAAAAAATACCAGTGGGCACATAGCCTCGTTCCAGTCACCCCCATGGAGATCAAGGAGAAAATCTATGTCTGGGTAGAGTGTGGTTTCCAGCAGATGGGCCAGCCGCTCTGTGACTGTACCATCGGAGCTGCCCGGGAACGCCCGGTTGAGATTCTTTCCGTCAACGGGCATAATCTGCTTGATCCCGGCGTAAAACCCCACCTTATTAATCAGGGGCAGCAAAATTACATTGCCGGAAAGGGCAGCAGGGTCCAGCAGTCGCTCCAGTCGTCTCGCCGCTTCGATCCCCACGTATTCACAGCCGTGGACACCGGCGGTGACGGCCAGCGTTTTGCCGGGACGCGCGCCGCAGTATAAAACTGCCCGGAGGGGAGCAGCGCCGGGAATTGGCAGAAAAACCGATTTCTTCTCCCCGGCACAGATAGAATTGCCGCACAGCATCATACCGCGTCCTTCCCGATGTCGAACACCACAATGGAGTCCAGAAGCTTCCGGGCATATTCGTCCTTCGTCTCACTGATTTGTTCCACCGGAAGATATTCTGAGACATGACCCTGATAAAGAAACAGCACATCGTCACAGAGATAGGTAATCGACGTCAGATCGTGGGTAATGAAGACATAGGTCAGACCAAATTTCTCTTTAAGCTCTTTCAGCAGATCCATCACCTGTACCTGCGTGTGGGCATCCAGAGAAGAGATGGCCTCATCAAAGAGAATTACCTCCGGATTGCAGGCCACCGCCCGGGCGATGCAGACCCTCTGAAGCTGTCCGCCGGACAGCTCGTGGGGGAACCGGTCGGCATAACTGCTGTCCAGTCCAACGGTTTCCAGCAGGGAAACCGTTTCGGCGGCGCGATCCGGTTTGCTGTTCTCCCGCCGCTGCCGGACGGTAAGTCCCTCCCCAATAATGTCCCGCACCCGGAAGCGGGGATTGGCGGAGGAGGTGTAGTCCTGAAAGACGACGCTGAGCTTGTTTTGCAGAGTGCGCCGTCCCGCCCGGGAGCCGTAGATGGAAACGCCGTCGATGGCGGCCACGCCGCTGTCGGGTTTCAGCAGTCCGCACAGCACCCGGCCCATGGTGGATTTGCCGCTGCCGGATTCCCCAAGAATACCAAGGCACTTGCCGTCCTCCACCTTAAAGGAGACGTCAAACAGCACCTGCTGGCGGGTATGGCCGAATACCTTGTCCTGCCGCTCACTGCGAAAGCTGACATTAATGTTCTTCAATTCAAGCATGTTCAGCCCCCGCTTTCTTCAAAACGACCCGGTACTGCCTCATAACAGCGGCCCGCTTTTCCACCAGCAGCCGGGTATAGGGGTCGGTGGCATGGTAAAGAATGTGGTGAAAATCGCCCTCATCCACCACCTGCCCCTGATTAAGCACCACGATGCGGTCTGCCACCTTGGAGATGGCGTTCAGGTCATGACTGATAAACAGCATAGCCACTTTTTGCTCGTGCTTAATTTTAAGAAGCTCATTGAGGATTTCAAACTGGGTGATGGCGTCAATGGCGGTGGTGGGCTCGTCGGCGATGAGTAGTTCGGGCGCCATGGCGGTGGCAATGCCGATCATCACCCGCTGAAGCATTCCCCCGGAAAGCTGATGAGGATATTTTTCCAAAACCTCCTCCGGGCTGCGGATGCGCATTTTTTCCAGCATGGAAAGAGAGCGGGTGCGAATTTCCGCCTTATCCCAGCTGTTGTGGGCGGCAAAAGTTTCCGCAATCTGGTCGCCGATGCGATAAATAGGGTCAAAACAGGTCATGGGATTTTGCAGAATGATGCCCACCCTGCCGCCCCGCAGACGGCGCAGCTCC
Organism: Oscillibacter sp. GMB15532; assembly: GCF_041020825.1. Classification (NCBI taxonomy): domain Bacteria; kingdom Bacillati; phylum Bacillota; class Clostridia; order Eubacteriales; family Oscillospiraceae; genus Oscillibacter; species Oscillibacter sp. GMB15532. The sequence continues at coordinate 509,260 of NZ_JBEVTO010000001.1, read as the reverse complement.
TCGGCGCTTTTACCCAGTAGTTCCTCTCCCTGAAACAAGGCGCTGCCGGAGATATGGAAGCTGCTGTCCAGCAGGCCCATGGCCGCTTTTACGGACATGCTTTTTCCACTGCCGGATTCGCCCAGAATGCCAAGGCATTCCCCGGGAGCAACTGCAAAGGAAACACACTTGACCAGCGGTGTTTCGCTTTGCCGCTGACGCAGGCCCACCTGTAAATTCTTTAGCTCTAGAACAGTGCTCATCGTTCCGCCTCCTTGGGGTCCAGTACATCCCGCAGTGCGTCCCCCATCAGATTGAAGCAGGACACCAGGACCACAATGGCGATACCGGGGACGATCATCTGGGTGGGGTTGCTGGTCAGTACATCCTTGGCCTCGTTCAGCATGGCGCCCCATTCGGGGGTTGGCGCCTGCACACCAAGGCTCAGGAAGGAAAGTGTTGAAATGTTGATAATGGCCCAGCCCACATCCAAAGAGGCCAGCACCGCCAAGTCCGAGGTGATGGAGGGCAGCAGATGGCGGAAGAGGATGAACCGCTCCGGCATGCCTACGCATCTGGAAAACTGAACAAAGTTGCGATCCCGATACTGCATGACGCCGGTGCGTATCATGCGGGCATACCATGCCCACTTAATAAACACATTTGCGATGATGACATTCTGCACGCTGACGCCCAGCAAAGCCACTACGGCAAACACCATAATCTGGCTGGGAAAGGACAGCACCACATCCACCACTCGCATGATGATCTCCTCGACGATGCCGCGGAAGTAGCCTGCCATAATGCCCAGAAGCGCGCCAAGGCCGATGGTGCCCAGCATGGTCAGCACGGCCAGCCCCAGAGTTGGGCGGATTCCGTAGATCAGACGGGAAAGGACGCACCGGCCCAGCTGGTCGGTGCCAAGGGGAAACTGCGCACTGTAATCGGCAAATTTGTTGAGGATATCTGTCTTATAGGGATCGTTGGGAGCAAAAAAAGGCGCAAAGATGCCGATCAGGGCAATGATGGCCACCAGACTTACCGTCAACACGGCGGTCCGGTTGTGCAAAAAGCGTTTTCCCACGGGTCAGCTCTCCTTTCTGAGTCTGGGGTCGGATACAGTCTGCAAAATGTCAAATAGCAGGTTGAATACCACAAACAGCACGCCAATCAGCAACACATAGGTCTGAATTACCGGATAGTCACGGTTGAAGATAGAGCTGATGCACAGCGTGCCAAGTCCGGGCCAGGAGAACACGTTCTCCACCACGATGGTGCCCGAGATCAGCTGGGGAATGCTCATGCCCATGGCCACGATACAGGTGTGCATGGAGTTCTTCAGAATATGTTTTATCAGAATGGACTTTTGCGGCAGGCCACGGACGTTGGCGTAAAGCACATAATCCTGCTTCATGTTTTCAAGCATATTGTTGCGAATCAGACGGATGTAAGTAGAGATATAGCTCAGTGCCACGGTAAACGCAGGCATAATGAGGTGCCGCCATGTGCCGTTGCCGTTGGTGGGCAGCCAGCCCAGCTTGACGCCGATGCCCCACATCAGCAGCAGACCCACCCAGTAAGCGGGCATGGCGGTGGAGATAAAGATGATGCCCCGCATGATTTTGTCAAACCAGCCGTCTTTATGGATCGCGCACAAAAAGCCGATGGGGATACTCAGCACCACCACGATGATGAAGGATGCACCGGCCAACTGCAGTGTGGCGGGCAGACAGCGCACCAGCTCCCCCGCCACGGTCCGGGCGGGATTGACATAGCTGATCCCAAAATCCCCGTGAAGACAGCCCAGCACCCAGTCCACATAGCGGACAAGAAAGGGTTTGTTTAGCCCTAGAAGCTCTTCCATTTTCGCAATGGCCTCTTCTGTAATGATGGGGGTCTGCTGTATCCGCAGGGCCACCTCGGCGGGATTGGATGGAATGAGACTGATAAAGCAAAAACAGACAAACGAAATTACCAGCAACAGCGGAATGGCCATCAGAAGGCGGCGGATTACATAGCGTTTCATAAATGCGCCTCTCTATAAATGAGTTTCAGTACGAGAGCCGCTTCTTATAGAAGCGGCTCTCGTACGCGAAGTGAAAACTTCGATCAGTTGAAGAACATACGCTCAAGGGGAATGCGATAGCAGTTCGCGTCAAATTCAACACCGTCCAGCGTGTTGATGTGCAGAGCCTTGTTGCATTCATAGGTCAGGGGAATGTACACTGCGTCCTCATGCAGCCGGGTCAGTACGAAGGAATACAGTTCCTGACGGCCTGTCTCATCGGTGGAAACCAGAATGTCCGTGATGGCCTGGTCAATTTCGCCCTTGTCATCCAGTCCCTGCTGGGCGGCAAAATCCCCGTAGACAGGGGCGCGCATGGCAGCCATGGAGGACTGGGGGTCCTGAGGCGTACCCCAGGCGATGTTAAAGACCATGTCAAAGTTGCCGGATTTCATATTGTCACGGTAGGACTGCTCTTCCTCGCCGTGGATATCCATTTCAATGCCCAGCGAACGGAATTCCTGCTGCAAATACTCGGCAATATTCTTTTCTGTCACGCGGTCGCTGCAATAAAGCAGGCCGAAGGACAGCTTCACACCGCCCTTTTCGCGGATTCCGCCGGCGCCCGGCGTCCAACCGGCCTCGTCCAAAATGGCCGCAGCCTCTTCCATATCATAATCATAGGGGACCAGGCCCACGTCACAATAGGGAATGCTGCTGGAGTACAGAAAATCGGCGGGGGTTTCCAAACCGCTGAAAATTCCATCGGAAATGGCCTGCTTGTTGGTGGCGTGCTGTAAAGCCTTTCGCACTGCCACATCGCCCAGAACCTCGTCTGTGGTGTTCATCAAAAGCTGCCGCGTGGAAATGGGGGCGGAGAGTTCCACGGTAAATTTATCGCTTTCCATATAGCTGGTCAGCGCTTCCGCATCCAGCATATCCTTGCCGTAAATCAAATCAATTTCGCCAGATTCCAGCGCCATAATGCGGGTCTGGTTGTCAGGGATAACCTTGACGGTAATCTTCTTGACGGCGGGGGCCTCGCCCCAGTAGCTGTCGTTGCGTTCAAATACAGCGTATTCGTCGGTGACAAAATCTGTCAGCACATAGGGGCCGGTGCCGATGTGGCCGTTAACGCCGTTCATGGTGCTGCCGTCAATCATGCAGTTGGGAGAGATTATGGCGAAGGGACGCGTGCCGCCCAACTCGATCAGCATGGGGTAATACGCAGAGGTAAGCCGGATCTCAAGGGTGTATTCATCCACAGCCTCCACAGATTCCAGCACGTTCATCATCTCAAGCCAGGTGTGACGGTTCTTGTTTTCCAGAATGGCATCAAAGTTGGCCTTGATGGCATGGGCGTCGCAGGCGGCGCCATCGGTGAAGGTCACGCCCTGACGAATGTGGAACAGGTAGACCTTACCTTCCTCGGTGATTTCCCAGCTTTCGGCAAGACAGGGAATCACGCCGTCAGTAGCGTCCTCGCTGTCGGAGACGCGCACCAACGTATCATACAGAATACTCTGGGCATACATCTCACCGGCGTACAGGTGCGGATTCAAATCCCGGATGTCCCGGAAATTGACAAAATTCAGCTCATCCCGCACGGAAGCGTTGCCACTGCCCGCGGCAGGATCGGCGGATGAGCCGGAGGCGGCACTCTGGCCGCAGGCACTTAGAGCGCCCAGCAGCATGACACTTCCCAGCAGGGCGGCAAATAATCGTTTTTTCATCTTTCTTTCGGTCCTCCAGTGATTTTAGTGATGTGTGACTAGCGCTGATTATTATATCGTGGTTAGCGCAGGCTTACCAGAGGGGGATTTTTTATGGAGATCCATAACAATCTGTTATGGATCAGAAAAAGCGGCGTCAGGCGGAATTACCCGCCGGACGCCGCTGAATTGATTAACCTGATTAAAAAAATACCGCCACAGGCATTACAGCAGCTTTTGAAAATACGAAACAAACCACTGGGCCTGAGTGGAAAGCGTATGTTCGGCATCCTGCACATAGCCCACCTGCAAAAAAGGCTCGCAGCCATTGATGGGCAAGGCCTTGATGTCATATTGGGCGTATGGCTCATGAAGAAAGTCCAGCCCCAGACTGCAAACATCGGTTTCCAGCAACAGCGCAATATTCAGATGATCGCTGTTGGTGTAGACCACGTTGTGCAGCGCCGCCGTGTCAATGACGCCCATACTCACATGCCCCAGATGATGTTCCATTGAAAAGAAATCCCGCACGCCCCGCATAAATTTCAGGCTGGAGAGATCCGAAAAGTCCACACTTTCCGCGTGATAAAGTGGGTGCCGGGGCCCCACATACAGGCAGATTTTTTTTGTGTCCTGCACCACGAAGCTGAGATTTTTGTGGGACAGGATATGCTGAAAGGTTGCGGCCTGCTTTTCCGCCACATAGACAATGCCAACCTCGGAAATGCCCTGCTGCACATCGTCTGTAATCTCCTCTACCGTGCCTTCCCGGTGCTCGATATAGCAGCTTTCCCCCCACTCCCGATAGAAATCCGCCAGCAGGTGGGCGATCATATTGCTGGGATAGGCGGAAATGCACAGACTGTTCCGGCTGTCCGGCAGAGCGAGGGAGGAGATGGTAATAGTGGTTCTGATGATGAGCTGGGCATACTCCAGCACACGCTTGCCATAGGCGGTGGGCTGCACCCCCTTGCCGCTGCGCATCAAAAGCGGGCGGCCCAGCTCATGCTCAAGGGTGCGGATGGTCTTGCTGACATTCGGCTGAGAGGTATACAAACACTCGGCTGCCTGAGACAGGCTTCCCCGCTCACAGGCTACCACAAAAAATTCCAGTTGTTTAATATCCATGCTGTATGAATTCCTTTCTTTGCATCCGAGGGTGGCCATTTACAGGATTGAACATGCAGCATGTCAAAGGAGCATTCCTACATCGTATAAGAACGGTTAGAAAATGCTAACTAAGGTGCTGTCAGTTTATCATCCGCACGTCTTTGTGTCAAATGATAATGCCATACTTGTTGATACGGTACTGCAAGCTCTGGCGTCTGATGCCCAATGCGTCGGCAGTTTTGGAAATGTTATAGCCATAGTGTGCCAGCGCCTCGCGTAAAACCTTACTTTCATAAGCGTCCATAATGTTTTGCAAATTTTCCTCCCAGGGAAAGGTGGCAGAATCGCTGCCACTGACCGGGTCCGAAAACTCGGGGCAAATCTCTTGGGTTTTCCGCAGATAACCGGGCAGATACTCCACCGTGAGGACATCATCATCCGTAACGTTTTGGGCATAATCCAGTACATGGAACAGCTCCCGTACATTGCCCGGCCAGGTGTAGGCGCTGAACAGACGCCGAACCTCGGGGGTAATTTGAGAAAACGTGTGAACAAACTGGAAGGACGTGGAGCTGAGCCGATAGGCAATCAACTCATCCAGATCTTCCAGGTGCTCCCGCAGAGAAGGCAGTTCAATCATCACTGTGGACAAGCGGTAGAACAGGTCTTTGCGAAGTTCATTTTTCACAACCGCCTGAAACGGGTCCTCGTTGCAGGAGGAGATGATACGGACATCCATTTGAATGTCTTTCTGCCCGCCTACCCGGCGAAACGTATTCTCCTGAATGGCTCGCAGTATCTTGGACTGCATTCCTAAGCTCATGGAGTTCAGCTCATCCAGAAAGAGCGTGCCGCCCTCGGCTTCCTCAAAGTAACCCGGTTTGCTCTCACTCCCTGTGAACGCTCCCTTCTGAGAGCCAAACAACAGACTTTCAATAAGGGTTTCCGGAATGGCGGCGCAGTTCAGCGCCACAAACTTCCTGTCCCGGCGGTTACTGGCCCGGTGAATACTTTGGGCAAAGACTTCCTTGCCTGTCCCAGTCTCACCCACCAGCAAGATAGAACTTCCTCGGGGGGCTACCCTCTGGGCCAGTTCAACCGCCTCCCGAAGCTTTGGGCCGTGACCAATGATATGTTCAAATGTGTATCCGGTAAAGCGGACGGTCTGGGTGTGCTGGGCGTATTGCTTCAAAGCCTTGTCAATTTCTTCAACCCTCTGAGCGTAAGCGCTTACAATGCTGCTGCTCTGTTCAAACACAACAGCACCCACCAATTCCTTCCCGCGCAGAATCGGGTAGGCGGTATTGGCGGTGGCAATGGAGACGCCGTTGCTGGATGTGAAGTGATCCACCCGGTTGATGACCGGCAGTTGGGTTCTCAGACAGGTCATCACAGTGCTGATATCCTCGCTCAGCTCATACATGTCCAACAAATGCCGCCCTCCCACAGCCAGATCATCTGGAATTTGGGAAATTTGCCGGCTGGACTTGTTGATAAAGACTGCACAGGCATTTTTATCGTAAATCTGGATACCCTCCAAAACGTGGTTCATGGCTTGCGTCATAAGCCACTCCCAATCATTTCGCTTTTTGATAAACAGATATGTCCTGCCGTCCTCCGCCGGAAGCTTTTCAAAGAAAAAATGATCCTTGCCCCAGATAAATTCTCCCGTGTGCACTTCCTCCTGCAGAGAAAAAGCCTTTGCGGGTTTATGTCTGCGAAGCGCCCAGTCTGAAAACAAAAGCTGGTACATCTCCTGTGCCTGTGGATTTCCCCAGGTTACCCGGTTGATTACACCGTCTTTTTCCAGGAGAAAATAAAAATCGTAGAACTCCAGAAAATCGCCTCCTTGTCCTAAGCATAGCATGGCTTTATAAAAAGCGTCAAGATAAGTGCCAAACTATTTTGCGTTACGCCAAATAGTTTGGCACTTATTAAGCAATAATACTTATGCAAAAAACAAATATACGCATATTCTCGCGCCCCTCAAAAAATATAACAAAAAATTTTATTTGTAAAAAAACACTGAAACTTCAATGAAATTTAATTGATTTGCCGTCGATATTTTTTAACACTTTTAAAAGTGTACAAAAATGGCACAATAATTGCTAATATTTTTGAAAAGAAGAAAGGAGCGTATGATCTGCCGTTTTAGCGACAGAACCATACAACAACAAGTCATGAGCGAGAAAAATACCGCGCAGAAACCTGTCCGTTGGAGCGTATTCGTCCCCTGCTTCTTAGTTATCGGCGGTGCCGCCATTCTGGGTGTCGTCAACAATGCGTGGCTGACGGAGGTTGCCAGCGCCGTTTTCGGATGGTCCCTGGGTAACTTCGGCTGGCTCTATCAGCTGGTAGCCATGGGAACGCTGCTGCTCATCAGTCTGCTGGCCTTTTCAAAGCTGGGCAACATTCGGCTGGGGGGACCGGAGGCAAAGGCAAAGCACTCGTTTGGTTCCTGGTTTGCCATGACCCTCACCGGCGGCATCGCCACGGGATTGATTACCTATGGCGTCAATGAGGTGCTGATTTATTTCGGCAATATTTACGGAGAACTGGATGGCTACGGTATTCAGGCCCTCAGCGATGAAGCGGCGTATTTTTCTATGGGCCGCTGCTTCTACAACTGGACTGTCATTCCCTACGCTATGTATGCCCTGTCCGGTGTGCTCATCGCATATCTTTACTTTAACCGGGGCAAGGAGCTGTCTGTGGCCGCGTCCCTCACGCCGCTGTTCGGCGAAAAGGTAATGCATGGGTTTTGGAAGTCCCTGGTGGACGTGCTTTCTGTGCTGGCAATTGCTCTGGGTCTTGCTGCCTCTCTGGGCGCCGGCCTTGCGCTGATTGGCACCGGTCTTTCCGCAGCCTATGGCATTGCGCAGGGCCCGCTGGTCTGGTTTATCCTCACCGCCATCATTACTGTGACCTTTACCGCGGCATCCGTCACCGGCATTGATAAAGGCATCAAGTGGCTGGCAGGGCTGACTTCTAAAATCTTTTATATTTTGCTGATCCTGCTCTTTATTATCGGGCCGACGATTTACATCCTGAATATGGCCAACGTGGGCCTTGGTTACTGGCTTGACCGGTTCTGGATGTGGGGCTTTGATCCCTCCACTGTGGGAGGCTCCGCGTTGGTGACATGGTGGACCATGTACGACTGGGCAATCTGGATTGCCTATGCGCCGCTGATGGGCATTTTCTTTGCCATCATCGCATATGGCCGAACCATCCGGCAGTTTTTGGTCATCAACTGGATGCTCCCCTCTGCTTTTGGCTTTGTGTGGTTTGCCATTTGGGGCGGCACGGCACTGAGCTGGCAGATCGCGGGCAAGGCTGATATCATCAGCGCGATTCAGGCCGAGGGTGCAGTGGCCGGCATATGGGAGTTTCTAAAGCATGTGCCTCTGGGTAACATTTTGATTCCCGCCATCGTAATTACTCTGATTGCGGCATTTTCCACCACGGCGGACACCATGTCCACCACCATCTCGGCTCTGTGCACTCAAGGTGCGCGGCACGATGAGGAGCCGGCTCTTTGGCAGAAGGTTGTCTGGGGCACGTCCATTGGATTGATTGCTTGCGTTATGGTGGCTTTTGGCGGCGGCGTGCAGGGCGTGGACGGTGTAAAATATCTGGCGGCCTGCGGCGGCTTTGTGGTGCTGGCCATTTTTATCCTGCAGGTGTTCTCAGCGGTGAAGGTGTTTTTCTTCGATCCGGCTACCAAACGCGATATCCAGGCCAGCGAAACCGCCGCTGCACCGGGAAAAACCGAGTGAGCGGAGGCATTGTGTGAAAAAAGAACATCAAACGGTGGTGCTGGGGGAGCCCCTCACCCTAAAGGATTTTATCGCCGTGGCCCGGAATGGGGCGTCGGTAGAATTCTCTGACGAATATCGGGCCCGAGTAAAGCGGTCCCGCGCCCTGGTGGAGCAATGGGTGGACGAGGAAAAGGTCATGTACGGCGTGACCACCGGCTTTGGTGCATTGTGCACCAAAGCCATCGACAAGGAGGAAACCGCCCAGCTTCAGGAAAATATACTGCTTTCCCATTCCGTGTCCGTAGGTCAGCCGCTGTCGATTGAACAGGTGCGGGGAACCATGCTGATGGTTCTGCAAAATCTGGGGCAGGGTTACTCCGGCGTGGGCCTTACCGTGCTGGAACAGTACCGGAATTTCTTGAATCTGGGGCTGACGCCGTGGGCTCCGGGCGACGGAAGCGTCGGCTATCTGTCCCCCGAGGCACACATGGCGATGGTTCTCATCGGCGGAGGCAAGGCCTATTTGAACAGCGAATTGCTGGAAGGCCGCGAAGCCCTTGCAAAAGTGAATCTGGAGCCGCTCGTTCTTGGTTCCAAGGAGGGGCTGGGGCTCATATCCGGCACCACCTCCTCCACCGCTATGGCGGCTCTGGCCATTTGGGATCTGCTGAACGCCGCCAAATCCGCCGATATCATCGGCGCGCTGACGTTGGAGGTCAGCCGGGGCGTTCTGGACGCTTTTGATCCTCGGGTGATGCAGGTGCGTCCCCATCCCGATCAAGCCCGGACGGCGGAGAATGTCCGTGCCGTTTTAAAAGGTTCCGGCATTATGGAGAAATACAAGGGCAGCCGGGTGCAGGATGCACTTTCCCTGCGATGCATCCCCCAGCTCCACGGCGCGGCAAAAAAGACACTGCTGGACGCCAAAGCAGCCATTGAAATTGAGATGAACGCCTGCTGCGACAACCCGATTGTCTGGCCCGAGGACGGAAACGAGGCGGTAATCTCCGCCTGCAATGCGGACTCTTCCTATGTGGGAATGGAGATGGACAGCGCCTGTATCGCTGCGGTGGGGCTTGCCAAGATGTCGGAGCGGCGCAACAACCGTCTGATTGACGAAAGCCTGTCAGGCTATCCGTGGTTCTGCATCAAAAAACCGGGGCTGAACTCCGGCCTGATGATTCCCCAATATACGCAGGCCGGTCTTCTGAATGAAATGAGAATGCTGGCCACGCCGTCCACAATCGACAACACACCCACTTGCGGCAATCAGGAGGATTATGTGGCCATGGGCTATAACGCCTGCAAAAAGGCTGGCGCGGCGGCGGAGAAGCTTGAGTATATTCTGGCGATTGAGCTGCTCTCAGGTTACCAGGCGCAACAGTTTTTAGACAGAGATGTAAGCCGGGGGGCAGGCAGCGCAGCGGTTCTCAAAACGGTGGGGGAGCTGGTGCCGGTGATGGAAAAGGATCTGTTCCTTTACCCCTATATTGTGGCCTTGCGGGAGCTGATTCACACAGGAGAACTGATAAAGACGGTGGAACACGTCACCGGTCCGCTGAACTGAAAGGGAGTGAGCATAGATGCGCGGAAACGATAAAACGCAGGTTGAAATAGATTTGAAAAAAATCTTTTTGACGCCACCCAATTCCCGTAGGGAGAGAATCTCCCTGTTGATCATGATGCTGATTACGTTTCTCATCTTTTTCGGGCCGATTTGCTTCTCTGAGATTTCCCCGGTGAAGGCCATTTTGCTGGCCTGCATGCCTGCCGTATCCCTCTCTTGGGGCTGGATGGTGCTGCTGCGGTCCCTGTTCCGTAAAAGTGAATTTTGCAAATAAGCACGCCGGAAAACGAAAGAAATATAGAAGAAATTTTATTTCCGGTTTGAAAAACAACGGGTTTTGCGAGGAACTGAAAGCGGGGACTAAGCGTATTCATGCGCTGCGGAATACCCATTTATTACGTTAAGGCATTTCGGGCACCTGGTAAGGATGCCCTTCGGAAAGTCCCGACGAAAATTTTAAAAGCCACTGCTTTTTACGAAAAGCAGTGGCTTTTTTTGCTGGTTGCCCCGAATAAAATTTTGTTTGCTGCCGTGTGCACTTTATTAACTGCACTCAGAATAGGACTGCATTTGTTGCCACCGATAGAGTTATACGGTCTAAGGCCCAATTTATAGTCCAAATGCAAAAAGGTCTGGGCCAAAAAGGCTGTCACATCAGGCGTTTGTGAGGAAAAAGGCGGAGGTGAACCCGCCTCCGCCTGCCTTTATTGAAAACAAAGAAGAACGCATAGCATGTAAAAATCCGCAGCGACATCCGCTGCGGCTTTTCTGGAAAGGCCGGGTATAGCAAGGTATATGTCCATGGAAAGCAGTGACTGGATGGCGAATTTAAAAGGATGTCACTGCAAGTCAGTCAGCTCCCGCAGGCATTTGGGACAAATGTTTTTGCCCTTAAACTGAACAATGTCCTTATTGCTGTCACAGAAGATGCAACTGGGTTTGTATTTTTTGAGAATGACGGAGTTCCCTTCCACATAGATTTCCAATGCATCCTTTTCCGCTATATCAAGGGTGCGACGCATTTCGATCGGAAGCACTATGCGGCCTAATTCGTCCACCTTCCGCACAATTCCGGTTGATTTCATATTTTATCTCCTTTTCCGCGATTGTTTCATTAATTCCTTGGCTTTTTGACAATAACATAGAATGTAATATTTTGTCAATTCCTTTTAGAAACTTTTACAATTATTCATACTTATTTCACATGTTGTCCCCCTCTCGAGGACAAAATTAATGCATTTAAACACTTTGTCGTTTTATGCGATTTTGAGCAATAAAAATATGGAGGGAAGATATGGCAATGGCAGTTTTATGGACCGGAATGGTCCTGTTATCGGTCATATTCGGATTAATCAACGGACGGATGGAGGCAGTTTCCGCCGCCGCGCTGGAAGGCGCGGGAAGTGCGATTCAGCTATGCATCTCCATGGCGGGCGTACTCTGCCTTTGGAGCGGCGTTATGGAGCTGATGAATCGGAGCGGACTGTCCGCCAAGCTGGCCCGCGCGTTTCGTCCGATTCTAAAAGCGCTGCTGCCGTACGCAAGCCGGGATGAGAAAACACTGGCGGCAGTCTCCGCCAATGTCTCCGCCAATCTCCTGGGGCTGGGGAACGCGGCCACGCCCCTCGGCATTCAGGCTGCCCGACGGATGGCCGTGGGACAGGAGGGGGTGGCCAGCGACGAGCTGTGCCTGCTGGTGGTGCTGAATACGGCCTCCATTCAGTTAATTCCGGCCACGGTGGCCTCGGTCCGGTCCGCTGCCGGGGCCGCGGCCCCATTTGACATTCTGCCCGCAGTGTGGCTTGCGTCGGTGCTGAGCGTGACTGCGGGATTGGCTGCGGCAAAGCTGCTGGCCTTCCTGGGCAGGAGGCGGACGTGAGCCCCTCCGCCATGGTGGTGCCCGCCCTGCTGGCTGGCACGGCGCTCATCGCCCTGTGGCGGCGTGTGGACGTATACGGCGCGCTGACTGCCGGAGCAGGCGAGGGACTAAGTGTAGTTTTCCGCATTGCTCCCGCGCTGGTGGGGCTGCTGACCGCCGTGGCCATGTTCCGGGCCTCGGGAGCCATGGAGTGGATGTCCGCCTTGTGTGCTCCGCTGTTGGAACGGCTGGGTATCCCACCGGAGCTGACGCCGCTGATGCTGGTCCGGCCCATTTCCGGAAGCGGCGCGCTGGCGGTGGGCAGCGAGGTGATGCAGTCTTACGGACCCGACAGCTATGTGGGCCGGGTGGCGGCAGTCATGCTGGGCAGCACGGAGACGACCTTCTACACCATCGCCGTTTACTTTGGAGCAGCAGGGATTACCCGCACCAGACACACGGTTCCCGCCGCGCTGACCGCTGATTTGGCCGGATTTATCGCTTCGGCTTTGGCGGTGCGCATTTTTTTCGGCGTATAGAAAAACTGTCCGGCCACCTGAAAAGACGGCCGGACAGCGTGCATAAAAGGTTGAAAATAAGGGATGCTCTTACAGATACGACTGATCAAAGCCGTGGGGCAGCAGTTCTTCCATGGTGAAGGCCTGCTCCTCACCCTTTGCGTTGAGGCAGATGACCTCCAGCTTTGGGGCAAACTCCTTCATAAACTGCCGGCACATGCCGCAGGGGACACAGGGACCGTCGCTCTTGCCCGCCACCACGATGCGCACAAAGTCCTCCCGGCGGCCCTCGCTGATGGCCTTGCCCATGGCGGTGCGCTCCGCGCAGGTGCCCACGGGGTAGGCCGCGTTTTCAATATTGCAGCCGGTGTATACCGTGCCGTCGGCGCACTCCAGCGCCGCGCCCACAGGGAAGTGGGAATAGGGACAGTATGCCTTGTCCAGCATCCCAGTGGCCGCCGCTTTCAATTCCTCCCGCGTCATAAAATCCGCTCCTTCCAGTTGTTACTTCCAATCCACCGCCCGCTGGGGGCGGACGTCAATATCCATGATGTCCTTGGCGTCGTAAAATTGCAGATACCGGTCCCGGGAGTGGCGCAGAGTGGTGCCGTCCGGGTGAAGCCGGTCGCAGATGACCGCGCAGATGTCCTTTTTGATATAGCTGAAGCTTTCCACGCCCACAGAGGCGAACACACGAAAGCCCTGACTTTGGAGATACTGAAACACCGGTCCGGTTTTGGTCCAGTCGTTCCCGTCGGGACGCTCCCCATGGGGATAGTACAAAATGGTGGTCTTTCCCACCAGACTGCCCACCTCGTCAAACCACCGCTTGGTGTCGGCCTGAACCGTCTCCAAAGACTTGACGCCCAAACGGATGTGGCCCCAGGTGTGGCTGCCGAAGGTCCAGCCGGTGCGCTTGAGCTCGGCAATGATGGGCTTGACCGCGGTAATTTCCTTTTGCCGCGCCGCTTCCTGCTCTGCCGACCAGCTTTTGGTGTCCGTCTGGGTGCGATAGCCCAAAATGCCGGAGTATCCCGTCAGAGACAGGCTGCCCTTGGCGCCAAAGGGAGAGAAGTCCGGATGCTCCCGGACAAACTTGTCCAAAATCGGCAGAGCGTCCAAATCCTGAGAGAGGACCTCGTTGCCCTGCGGGTCCTTGCCCTCGCTCCAAAGCAGACCGTCGTCCCCAATAATCAATTTATATGTCAGCCCGTCCTTGAGCATGTATGGATAATAGTTTACATCGTCATAGGACAGAATCAAAGGCTTTTTTCCCTCGGGCAGATACAATGTGTTGCGGACCATCACGGGCTGTCCGCCCTCATCAGTGGTTTCCCGCCATACGTCTCCGATATCCACCAGCACATAGCCCTTGTCGTAGACGCTTTGCAAAATATTGTTATACTCGTCCACAGTGACCATGAAATCGTCCAGACCGTCGGCCTGCGCATCGCCGTCAAAGGCGAGCTCGGGATAGGCGATCACCGGATGGAAAAACAGATGCTCCACAATGCCGTCCCACGCCACGTAAGGCACGCCGTCCACCACGCCGCCCACAGGCTCCACGGTAGGGTCTGAGATGACGTACGGCTCTATCTGGGGCGCCTCCGGCTCGGCGGAGGAAGAAGAGGAAGAGGAGGAGCCGTCCGAAGCACTCCCACTGCCCGCGCCGCTTGCGGTTTGGCCGCAGGCGGCCAGAGACGCCAGCAGGGAGAGAGCCAGGAAAAGCGGCAGAAATCGACGCATTATAAATGACACCCTTTCTAAACGTTCAAAGCAGGGCCGCGCAATCCGCAGCCGCCGTTTTTTTCTGATATTGTTCAGTATATCAGGTTATTCGACAAAATAAAACACCAAAAAGTTACAAAATTGGCTGCTGTTTTAAAGTTGGCGATTCCCAAGACACTCCGGCTTTTTGCAAAGCTTTTTAAGCCGCCGCATCGCTTTTTGCCCCGCCCATAAAGTAATCGACAAAGTATGTGGAGAAATTGTAAATACCCAATTACCATACTTGACAAATAGGATAGCTGTGATATATTCTAATCACAGTAAATTGATATGAATTAGGGGAGGTCCTAATAATGCGTGTATATGCAGATAACGCGGCGACCACCGCCGTGAGTGATACGGCTGTAAAGGCCATGCTGCCATGCTTTCAGGAGTTTTACGGAAATCCGTCCAGCCTGCATACCGTGGGGCAGGAGGCGGCGGAGCGGCTGTCTCTGGCCCGGCAGGTATTTGCAAAAAGGCTGAACTGCGACCCCAGTGAAATCACCTTTACCTCCGGTGGCAGCGAGGCCGACAATCAGGCCCTGCGCTCTGCCGCGGCTGCGGGCGCGAAGAAGAATAAACGGCACATTATTTCCACGGAGTTTGAGCACCACGCTATTTTGCATACGCTGGAGCAGCTGTCGAAAGAGGGCTTTGAAGTCACACTGCTGCCGATTCCCAAATCCGGCGTGATTTCCGCGGAGCAGGTGCGTCAGGCCATTCGGCCGGACACCTGCCTTGTGACTGTGATGTTTGCCAACAACGAGATCGGCACCATCCAGCCCATTCCCGAGATCGGGGCGATTTGCCGCGAGCTTGGCGTCCCTTTCCATACCGACGCGGTGCAGGCAGCGGGGCATCTTCCCATCGACGTGCGGGCTATGAACATTGATCTTTTGAGCCTGTCGGCCCACAAGTTCCACGGGCCCAAGGGCGTGGGCGTGCTGTACGTTCGGCGCGGGGCCGTCTCTTTGATGAACGTAATTTACGGCGGCGCGCAGGAGCGGGGCAAGCGGGCAGGAACCGAGAACATCGCCGGCATCGTGGGCGCTTCTGCGGCCTTTGATGAGATTTGCGACCATCTGGAGGAGAATGCGGCCAAGGTCACCGTCCTGCGGGACCGGCTGATCGACGGCCTGACGAAAATTCCCCACAGCATTCTCAACGGTGAGCAAGAGCATCGCCTTCCCGGCAATGTGAACCTGTGCTTTGAAGGCATCGAAGGGGAGTCCCTCCTTCTGCTGCTGGACCAGAAGGGCATCTGCGCGTCCTCGGGAAGCGCCTGCACCTCCGGGTCTTTGGACCCCAGCCATGTGCTGCTGGCGCTGGGCCTGCCCCATGAGGTGGCCCACGGGTCACTGCGGCTGAGCCTCAGCGAGTACAACACGGCGGAGGAAATTGACCACATTCTGGCGGTGACGCCGGGGATCGTGGAGTACCTTCGGAATATCTCTCCCGTGTGGGACGAGCTGGAAACAGGCAGTCTGAAGCACGTGATTTGAGCTTGAAAGGAGCGGTTGAATATGCTGTACAGTGAAAAAGTGATGGATCACTTTCAGAATCCCCGGAATGTGGGCAAAATGGACGACGCCGACGGCGTGGGCGAGGTTGGCAACGCCAAGTGCGGCGATATCATGCGGATGTATATTAAGGTGGACAAGGACACGCAGACCATCAGCGACGTGAAGTTTAACACCTTCGGCTGCGGCAGCGCCATCGCCACCAGTTCGATGGCCACGGAGATGATTATTGGCAAGCCGGTGAAGGAAGCCCTGACCCTTTCCAATAAGGCCGTGGTGGAGGCGCTGGATGGGCTGCCAACCCATAAGCTGCACTGCTCCGTTCTGGCGGAGCAGGCCGTGAAAGCAGCGGTGAAGGACTATTACGACAAAAACGGCATCGCCTATGGTGACGAGCTGAACATCTGCGACCACGAGTGCGGGCACTGCGCCGTGGAATAAGCCCGCATCAGCGGAGCTTTCCAAACAACTGAAACGGGGAACCGGCATTGCCGGTCCCCCGTTTTTTTGCATTTTGCATTCTGCGCGCAATCCGGCTGTCTGCCCGCAAAGCCGCACCCGAGGGCTGTCCTCCGGCATGACGGAGCCCGACCGCGCATAAGAGAGAACAGCGGGCGGGTCGGCGGCGCGGACTGCGGACAGCCGGAAGGAGGGGCAATGATGCGCAAGTGCGGGGACGTGATTTTAAGCGGGCTTTTGGCCTGCTTTGTAGGGAGTGCGTATTTTTTGATTGAGGTGGTCTGGAAAACAGTTCAGGGCCATCCCGAGGGCATCAACTGGACCATGCTGGTGCTGGCGCTGCTGCTGGGCCTTGTGCTGGAGCGGATGGGAGCGGAGCTGCCATGGAATTGTCCCATCTGGGCGCAGGCGGTGTTAAGCGGTCTTGCCGTCACGGCGGCGGAGTTTCTTACCGGGTGCATTGTCAATCTGTGGCTGGGCTGGGGTGTATGGGACTATTCCCATATGCCGGGAAATATTTTGGGGCAAATCTGCCCCCAGTTTGCGGGTTTGTGGTGCCTTGCTGCCGGGCCGGTAATTGTGGGGCTGGACTGGCTGCGATACGCGGTGCGGGGTGGAGAACGCCCCCGGTATATCTGGCGCCTTAAAAAGCGGGAGGCCCGCCGCCAAAGCAAAAGCACCTCTTCCGGATTTGCCGGAAGGAAGAAACCCTGAAGGGTTTTAAAATGCGGCAAATAAAAAAAATCAGGCCTTGGGTTTCAAGAAAATTTTGAAACTGAACGTAAATTTTAAAAAGGTATTAATTTTTTGTCAAAGTCTGCCGATAAAACTGTAAATAACTACTCTACGATAAAGCGGGTACGGAAAAGGGTCCGGGACCGTCCCGCCGGAAGGAGGACATGGTGAGCAACAAGTATATTGTGCGGCAGCCCATCAAGGATGCCGACAGCAACGTGATTGGATATGAACTTCTTTATTACGGGGAGAATCAGGCGTTTGGAGAGGACTCCGCCTCGCCCGGCGGGGCGGGGGCGTCCGCACCCAATGCGTCCGCCTCGGGAAACGACTTTGCAGCGGCCAACGCCATCTACAACTTTTTAACGCAGAATACCGACAAGTCACTGACCGGAACGCTGAATTTCATGACCTTTACCCCCACGCTCCTGATGAAAAAAGCGCCCCGGCTCTTTAAGAAGTCTGAACTTGTCATTCAGATTGAGGACAGCGTAATTATCCATCCTCTGGCCATGCACTTCGTGCAGCTGTTCGCCAAGGAGGGCTATAAAATTGCGGTGAACGAATTTCAATTTGCCCCCCGATATCTGGCGTTAATGGACAAAATTCATTACATTAAGCTGAATTTTGCGTCCACCCCGGCGACCACGCTGGCCAACGTTATCGAACTGGCCCACAGCATGGGGAAGAAGTGCATCGCCACCAACATTACCGATACGGTGCTGTACAATGCCGCTGTGGGACTGAAGGTGGACGCACTGGAGGGGCCGTTTGTGGCGGAGAAGCTCTCCTGCAAGGCTCACACCAGCGGCTATTTGCAGGGAAACTTTTTCCGGCTTATGGTAGCCGTTACTCAGGACGAGCCGGACATCGACGAAATTGAGCGGATGGTTTCTCAGGACGCGTCCCTTGTCTTCGGCCTGCTGCGAATGGCCAACTCCGTCTATTTTTCCTCCTCCCACCGGGCCACCACCATTCGTCAGGCCATTATGACCCTGGGGCTGGGGCAGATTCGCCAGTGGATTTACCTCCTCAGCGCCAGCAACGCCGAAAATGAGATTGACCCGACCTCGGAGGAATTTTTGAAGCTGTCTTTCCTGCGGGCGAATTTTTGCAGCGATTTGATCGATTACACGCCCCGGGGCGTGCTTTCCATCACCAAGGCGGACGCCTACCTCATCGGCATGTTCTCCACGCTTGGCTATCTGGTGGACGCGCCCATGGAGGAGATTCTGGCAGAGGTCCCTGTGGTGGAGGAGGTCAAGCGGGCCTTGCTTTACCGCGAGGGCTCCGCCGGAAAGCTCTATTCCCTGCTGCTCAGCTATGAGCGGGCAGATTGGGACCAGATCAGCGTCCTTGCAAACGAGCTGAATATCCCCACCAATCTGCTTACCAGCGTATACTTTGACTCTGTAGACCGTGCCAACCTCATCTGGGCGCGCATCTCCACACCGGAGGCACCCGACCTTCCAGAGGAATCTATTTAAAAAACGGCGCGTCCCAAGCCCCGGCGGGGCAGGGAGGAGCCAAATGTGATCTGGGGCTTCCGCTGCCGCAAAAGCCTCTGAAAAGCCGCGAAAAATATGATGTAAAAGCGCTCGAAATCCGCTGAAAATGCGGGCTTCGGGCGCCTTTTTGCGTCAATGGCGGAGAAACCGTCGCAAGAAATCCACGCTGTGCTTGTCCGTTCGTCAAAAAACGCCGCGCGTCCCGGGGAAGGGGTGGCGGTGCTGTTCGGCCTACCCTCCTGCAAACCGGAGCATACTACTTTGGTAGAAGAAGGTTCCATGGCTGTGGGAGAAGATGGGCAACTGGAGCGTTTATGACGCCATTGGCAGCGGCTATGCCGACAAGATGTTCTTTAATAACAACGGGCAGGACTATGGGACGGATAACCACAACTCCGTTGTGGGCCGCGGCGGCGACGAAGACTCTGCCAACGGTCAGTACCGGACCCGTGCCAACGGCTATAACGACGTGGATTTCTCCGCGGGCTACAAAGACGGTGCGGAAATCGGCATCAAGTACGGTGACTATACGGCCGCGACCATTGGCAGCGATAACATTGAGCTGAGCGTGAACAATATGTATCCGGGCTACGGCCAGCTGTTCCGCAGCGACATCATCAATCTGGGCACCGTTGCGGCGAAGCTGAGCGCCCTGTCCTTCTCCGCCGCCGGCACGGAAGGCGGAACACTGGACGCCGATACCGCCGGCATGCTGGGCCTTGCGCTGCGGGTCTGCGATGAGCAGGATAAGGAAATTTATGATCTGAGCAAGGAGTCAAACGCCACCTTTACCCTCGGCGGCGTGACCTTTGTCAGATTGAGCGCCCTAACGGACGCCACGGTGGAGACGCTGAACCAGATGATGACTGCCAGTGATCCCATGGGTAGAATGGACCTCTATATCGGCGTGGCCATGGACCCCGACGCTGCGGGCGTATATACCACCGGCAGCACCGCCGTCAAAGCCACTAACGAAGATGCAAACACCCAGAACCAGCTAGCCACTATTTCCGTTGACTTTGCATGGGACCAGTTCAACGCGGAGTTGGACGCGAACTAATCATCAAAGCCGAATCGAATCTTTTGCAGTGTAAAATAGAAGCCGGGGTTATGGCAATTAGAGAGCAGCATTCGCATTAAATAAGCCTTAATATAGTGGGATGGCCCAAAAAACTGCCCATTGCATAAGATGGCGTATACTTAATTCTGGTGGGAGGAAAAACAAATGTGCACAGCGATTACACTGCGGTCTTTAGAGGGATCAAATTATTTTGGAAGAAACATGGACTTTTCCTATGCACTTCAGCCGCACTTTTATTTTGTACCGGAAAATTATCGCTGGACAAACGCGGTAACTGGAAAAGAAATGTGCGATTCTTACAGCTTCATGGGAATCGGGCAGGAGCTCGACGGAGTGCTCGGCTTTTTTGACGGGGTGAATGAACATGGTTTCGCAGCGGCAGCTCTGTATTTTGCGGGATACGCCCAATATGATACCGGCACGCCAAATTCATCGGACATACAGGTGGCATCCTATGATTTTCTTCATTATATTCTGGGGAATTGCGCGTCCGTGGAAGACCTACGGGCGCAGATGGAGAATATCTACATCATCGGCAAGGCCGATCCCTTGACCCAAACGGTAGCTCCGCTACATTGGATTGCCGCGGACCGAACCGGAAAATGTGTTGTTTTGGAGCAGACGGACAGAGGGGCGGAGTTGTTTACCGATCCCATTGGCGTCTTGGCTAACAGCCCGGATTTTCGGTGGCACATGACGAATCTGCGCAACTATATGGAAACGTCCCCCCAGCAGCTGGAGGAAACGGTTTGGGGCGGCGTCTGGCTGACGCCCTTTGGTCAGGCCGGAGGAACAGTGCCTTTACCCGGTGGCTATACGTCGCCGGAACGCTTTGTCCGGGCGGCCTATCTAAACACGCATATCCCTCCACCGGAGGACGCTGAGGAGGCAATTGTCTCTTTTTTTCAAATCATGAAAAGTGTGTTTGTGCCCAGGGGAGCTGTCACGACAGCCAGGGGTACAGATGATTACACCCAATACACAGCCTTGATCAACCTTGGGGCCGGAGAATATTATTTCCAGACATATGAGAATCTACAAATTAGAAAGGTGAGCTTTCCTGCTGCTGCGACGCGACCGGCAACCTTAACTGATTTGGGAAAGATGGCACAGCCCATGATTGTTGAAAGCTTATAATATGACAAGAGATATCGTTTGACAGCGTATTCAGTAAATCGCAGTGTACCCAATGCTAAGTAACTATCAAAGAAAGTAAAAAAATTGGAGCCGTCATATTTGACGGCTCCAATTATGGTCCGAGTGGCGAGACTTGAACTCACGACCCCTTGACCCCCAGTCAAGTGCGCTACCAACTGCGCTACACCCGGATACGCTTGCTGCAAATCAGCTTATTTAGAATAGCATAGCATTGAAAAATTTGCAAGTACTTTTTTAAATTTTCCGCAAAATTTTACTGTTGCTTTTCTGCCGTTTTTGCCCCGAGCCGGATCCCGGCGTTGTCATGAAGAGGGATACATGCCACCGCATGGCAGAATCCTGTTGACAAACTTCCGACCAATGTGCTATGATATCCAAGTCTTCCGGAAAAAACTGCTTTTCTGATGGAGAGATGTCCGAGCGGTTGAAGGAACCGGTCTTGAAAACCGGCGACACGCAAGTGTCCGTGGGTTCGAATCCCACTCTCTCCGCCACATTTTTTCCATGGATGGGTGACAAAACTTGACAGATGGAGAAGTACCCAAGAGGCCGAAGGGGCTCCCCTGCTAAGGGAGTAGGCGGGTTAAACCGCGCGAGAGTTCGAATCTCTCCTTCTCCGCCAAAGTACCGTGAAATTGCTTTTAAAGTGATTTTGCGGTGCTTTTTGTTTTTATTATGTTATAAGGTTTGATTTTGCGAATCTAACCAAAAATATTAGACAGACCTGAGAAAAGCGATTCTATACAGTATACGCTAAAGTACATCTCAAAATCAAAGCCGCCCCCTTCCAGGAGCGGCTCAGGCTTGGACAAGCACAATTTTAATTAAGAAATCATCCTTTGTAAATCTCGCGACGGTGTCCAATGCTCAACACCAAGACAATATTCTTCTCGTTCTGTATTTCTGCAAGTATTCAGTAATATCCTACTCAATACGCTCAACAACAGATTGCCGTACAAGCTCCGAGATGGTAATACCGTTCATTTCAGCGTATTTTTTAAAAAGCATGGAATCGGCCTCATTCGGCCCCAAGGGATTGTCATACGTCTGCCCCTTTATGAGGACGACCATTTTACTAATAGATTATGTCATCTAATTCTATGTTGCTATATTCTACGCTGTCGAAAAAGTACTCGTCACCTTGAAGGTTTCCTCTTGCTCTTGCATCGTATCTAATACGTATTTCCACAGGTATCAGTTCTCCGGAGTAAGCATCTGTAAACAGTCCCTTAATCACACCCATGCGTTTAACCGGTCTACTCAGCGATGGTGGGATGTAATTTTCTGCTGGTTTAAATCTTAGATCAAGCAGCAATAGCCTCGGAGGAATTATATTATAATTAACCAGGTCCAGTAACGCTCTCTCTGCATCAAGAGATAGACTGAATTGTGTCTGTGATATAGGTTCGCCAGTCACTCCATCGTAAATAAAGATTTCTGGATTTGTTATTTTTGAAAACAATTCTTCCCCCACCTTCCGTTCCATTATATTCTAAGAGACAGATTCAGGTGATGATGGTCGTTAATTTGATTGTCCTTTGCGGGTAAGAAATAAACGATCCCAAACCAGCCAAAATTTTAGATTCTAGAGGGTCAATTTGCCCCCCATATTCCTTTCCAACTATTCGAATGCGGTATTTAATATCACCTCGCCTCTCTCACACCGCTACGGCGGGGCCCCCACGCACCACTCCGAATTTCTCTCGCAAAAAAAGTTGAACATGATATAGTTTTACAAGGCGGTGCCGAGCTGGCGCCGCTTTCTGTTTGCCCTGGCATACTTGCGTTCCAAAATATAAAAAACACAGAGGACATTCATTTAAATTTCTTACATCTTGATTTTGCCACAATATGGAATATAATAAAGAAATAATTGTTTTGTGCCAAAAAAACGGAAAATTGATCCGTCAAAAAGGATTGGGGATGCCATGAAAAAATATCTTGCGCATATTGCCCAGATCAATGGAGAGAGAACGGAACAACCTTTGCGGACGCATTCTATGAACGTGGCCAGTCACGCGGCTGATAAACTGAAAGGCATAAAGCTTTATCATACTGCGTATTTGGCCGGACTCCTGCACGACATGGGCAAATACACTGGGAAATATCAGGACTATCTGGAGAGAGCCGCAGGCGGCGAAACTGTCGTGCGAGGAAGTGTAAATCACACTTTTTGCGGCTGCATCTATCTTTTGGAGCGGTACCATACAGGCAGATCCCAAGGCTTTGATACCATGGCCTGCGAAATTCTTGTTTACGCAATCGGCTCTCACCATGGACTATTTGACTGTGTCACGCTTGAAAATACCAGCGGATTTGAACACCGGCTGAACAAGGACGCGGCCGAAATCTGCTATGACGAGGCGGTAGGAGGCTTCCTTGCAGAATGTGCGTCAAGCGAGGAAATCAACCGGTTGTTTTCACTTGCTCAAGTCGAAATTACCGCCCTGTTTCAGACGTTTGTCACATGCTTTGGGAAGAGCAGCGCACAAATCAGCATTTTGATGGGACTGGCGGCACGGATGGTCTTATCGGCGGTCATCGACGGTGACCGCCGGGATACGGCGGAATTCATGAGCGGGGAAGCGCAGCCGCGCGGGGATGTCTCCGAAGCGGTGTGGTCGGATCAAATCGCATTTTTTGAAAAAAAGATGGCGGGGGTTCATGCGGCTACGTCCATCAACCGGGCGAGAAGCCATTTTGCAGAGCAGTGTCGGGACTTTGCACAAGTGCATGGTGGTGGCATTTACCGATTGACGCTGCCCACTGGAGCCGGTAAAACACTTTCGGCACTGCGCTATGGGCTGTACCAAGCAAAGACATACGGTAAAAAGCGAATACTGTTTGTTATCCCCCTCCTCAGTATCATTGATCAAAATAGTGCGGTCATCCGCAGTTACATTCAGGACGAGAGCATTTTGACCGAGCACCACTCCAATGTGGTTCGAACGTTTGAAACGCCGGAGAAGCTGGACAGATATGAGTTTCTCACCGAAACGTGGGAAGCCCCCATCATCATCACCACGCTGGTGCAGCTTTTAAATACGCTGTTTTCGGATCAGACTACCGCGGTGCGCCGCATGAGCGCACTGTCCGACGCCGTAATTGTCATCGACGAAATTCAGTCTTTGCCGAAAAAGACTACCAATATGTTTACTATGGCGCTGAATTTTCTGGCCTATGGCTGCGGCGCCACCATCGTGTTGTCATCCGCAACCCAGCCCTGCTTTGACGAAACCGCGATGCCGCTGAAATACTCCGTTCCGGCCGATATTGTGCCATATCAAAAAGATTTTTTCGAGGTGTTCAAACGGACGGAGATTGTTGACAAAACATCGCCGTACGGAATGTCGGTAGAAGAGCTGGCAGATTTTTCGGCGGATTTATTGGAGACGGTTTCCTCACTGCTGGTGATCTGCAATACGAAGGAAAGTGCCTTGCGGCTTTTCATGCAATTAGAGCAGCGGTGCGGCGAATACAGACTGCTTCATCTTTCGGCTGCGATGTGCATGGCGCACAGAACCGATACGCTGGAGTGCATCAAAGACTGCTTAGAAAGCGGGGAAAAGATGCTGTGCGTTTCCACCCAGGTTGTGGAGGCGGGCGTGGATTTCTCCTTTGAATGTGTCATCCGTGTGGCGGCGGGACTGGATAATATCGCGCAGGCGGCGGGACGCTGCAATCGCAGCAATGAGTTTGAGGGCTGCCGCACTGTATATGTTGTCAATCTGGATCAGGAGGCTGAAAGGCTGGGGATGCTGCACGAGATTGAAGCGGCCCAGCGGTGCGCAAAGCAGCTTTTGCACAGGTTCGCGCAGGACCCGGGCCACTATGACTGCGATCTGCTGAGCGAAAAAAGCATCTCGGAGTACTATCAGTACCTTTTTCACGATGAGGATATCCGGGGCAAATTCAACTATCCGCAAAAGCTCCCCTACGGTGCCACTGAAAATCTGTTTGATCTGCTTGCGGATAATATGCGGCACATCGAACGGCCGGAATTCAAGGGCAAATACTTTCTGAATCAGGCGTTTAAAACCGCGGGCGAGTGGTTCGAAGTTTTTGACGAAGCCACAACCGAGGTGATTGTCCCGTACAATGCCGAGGCAGAGGAAATCATCGCGGATTTGTTTTCAAAAAGGGCCGAATACGATACTGGTTTTCTGAAAGCGTGCATCGAAAAGGCGAAGCCCTATACCATCCGCATTTTTGAGTACCAAAACAAAAAGCTGCGGGAATACGGAATGCTTTCGCCGGAGAAACAAAGCCATTTTACCGTGTTGAACGCTCAATGCTACCACCCTGAAACCGGACTGGTTCTGGAAAAATTTATTTTTTGAAAGGAGGCAGTGAAGTGGAGCACGATAACATTGTTGAATTTGAAGTTTGCGGGGACTATGCCTTGTTTTCTGACCCGATTACCCGCGTGGGGGGCGAAAAATTTACCTATCAGGTACCGACCTACGAGGCAATGAAGGGCGTTTTGCAAAGCATCTATTGGAAGCCAACAATTATTTGGGTGATCGATTCTGTGCGTGTTATGAATCAGATTCAGACAGAAACCAAGGGAATTCGCCCGATTAAGTACAGCGGCGGCAGCAATGACCTCTCCTATTACACCTATCTGAAGGACTGCCGCTATCGGGTGCGGGCGCATTTCATCTGGAACGACAACCGACCGGAGCTGGCGGGCGACCGGAACGAGAACAAGCACCATAACATTGCCAAGCGCATGATTGAGCGCGGTGGGCGACGGGATATTTTCCTGGGTACGCGGGAGTGCCAGGCCTATGTTACGCCCTGCGTTTTCGATGAGGGAGAGAGCTTTTACGCCCTCACGCCCCAACTGGATTTTGGTATGATGTACCACGGTATTACCTATGCCGACGAGGCATACTCGGAGGAAACCAGGGGGCGGATGACCGTGCGTCTGTGGCGGTCCGTGATGAAAAGTGGCGTGATTGACTTTCTTCCGCCGGAGGACTGTATTCACCGCCCAGTGCGGGAAATGGGCGTCAAATCCTTTGGCGAAGCGCTTGGGAATTTTGCGCCCATTGAGTCGGAGGTAATTTAAGTGGCCTGGATGAACATGCTGTATCAAACCTATGAGGCGAATGTCAAAATGGCCGGAAAGCCGGTAGAGGGCGTGCCGCTTTCGCCTGTGGCCCACATGACGGCCAATGCACAGATCGAAATTCTGATTGATTCGAACGGTGAATTTAGCGGCGCGCACTCCGTGGAAAAAGAGGACTCCAAAATCATTATCCCGGTGACGGAGGCATCTGCCTCCCGTTCCAGCGGAGACGCACCCCACGCCCTGTGCGACAACCTCACCTATGTTGCCGGAGACTTCGGACAGTATCTTTCAGATAAAAAATCGGCCGACAAAGCCGCGGGGCGGTTTCAAAAATACATAACCACACTGCAAAGCTGGGCGGAATCGCCGGATTCACACCCAAAGGTGAGGGCCATTTACGCCTATGCGGCAAAACAGGAGATGACCCGGGATCTGATCCGGGCGAAGGTTCTCGAGGCCTCTGACGGAACGCTCTGCGATAAAAAAGTCAGCGGAACGGTTTATGAAAAGGCGGTCGTGCGGTTCAGGGTGCTTGATGACCGGCCCGATGCCGTATGGCAGGACGAATCCCTGTTCGACTGCTATGCCCGGTATTATGCAAGCTTACAGGGCGGCGAAAAGGATATCTGCTACCCCACCGGCCAGCCCGATACCATAGCGGTAAACCACCCGAAGGGCATTATTGCCGCCAATTACGGCGCAAAGCTGATCTCCGCCAATGACGCCACCAATTTCACCTTCCGCGGGCGGTTCACCACCTCGGGGCAGGCCTGCGCCGTTAGCTATGACGCCACTCAAAAAGCCCACAGTGCGCTGACATGGCTGGCGGCCAGACAGGGCGTGACGGCCGGCAAGCAGGATAAGCGTACGTATATCTGTTGGAATCCAAATGGGAAAAAGGTCATTGATCTGGAGAATCCCTTTGGGTTGGAAGAGGATGAAGAACCCCGCTCCTACACCGAGGAGGAATACAAAAAGCGCCTGATCCGAACATTCAAGGGGTATCGCGGTGAACTGGAAAACAATGAAAATATTGTTGTAATGGGCCTAGACGCCGCCACAACCGGACGCCTTTCCATCACATATTTCAACGAGTTGAGCGGTTCGGATTTTTACGACCGGATCACCGACTGGGGCAAAACCTGCTGCTGGTACTTCACCAAGTTCTCACCTGAAAGGAAGCCCTTCACCACAGTTCTGACCCCGTTGACCGAGCAGATTGTTTGCTGCGCGTTTGGAACCGAACGGGGGAATTTTCTGGAGACAAGTGACAAAGTCATGAAGGAGCAGTCTCAGCGGATTCTGCACTGCATGCTGGACAAACAGCCGCTGCCCCGGGATATTGTCCACGCGGCTGCCCTGCGCGCTTCCATGCCTCAGGCCTATTCTTACGGAAACCACGAGCGGATTCTTTCAACGGCATGCGCACTGATTGCCAAATCTTATCATGACAGAGGAAAAGGAGAGAGCATCAATATGGCACTTGATTGTGAAAACACCGACAGAAGTTACCTGTTCGGACGTTTGCTGGCCGTGCTGGAAAAGGCGGAGCGTTCAACCTTTCCAGCGGGCGAAACGAGGGAGACAAACGCCATACGCCTGCAAAGTGCCTATGTTAATCATCCACTGAGCACATGGAAAATTCTCGAGGACAAATTGAATCCGTATTTCCAACGGATGAACCCGGGCTCAAGAAAGTACTACAAAGATCTCATATCGAGTATCACCGATAAACTGTTGACTTCGGAACCGGACGAGCTGAACCGCCCGTTGGAGGAACTATATCTCATCGGCTATTACCTGCAGCGGGCCAGACTGAATCAATCGCACAGCAAGGACGAAAATAACAGGGAGGATGAACAATAATGAAAGCGCTTGAAAACAAGATTGACTTTGTGGTGCTGGTATCTGTAGCCAATGCAAATCCCAACGGAGACCCGCTGAACGGCAACCGCCCGCGCACGACCTATACCGGCAACGGAGAGATCTCCGATGTCTGCATCAAAAGAAAAATCCGCAACCGCCTTCAGGATATGGGCGAGCGCATTTTTGTCCAGTCTGACGAGCGCTGCGATGATGGCTTCAACAGTCTGAGCGACCGCGCCGGGAAAACCATTACCTCTTACGCATCCAAGGACGACTATGCGGCACAGGCCTGTGCGCAGTGGTTTGACGTGAGAGCTTTCGGACAGGTCTTTGCCTATAAAAAAGGAAAGGACAAAGACAAGGAAAGCGTTTCCGTTGGCGTTCGGGGGCCTGTGTCAATTCATCAGGCGATCAGCGTTTCCCCTGTGGATATCAACAGCATGCAGATCACCAAAAGTGTCAATAGCGAGCCGACGGATGACGGCAAAAAGAGTTCTGACACGATGGGTTCAAAGCACATGGTGGAATTCGGACTTTATAAAATCAAAGGCGCCATTAACGTGCAACTCGCCGAAAAGACCGGAGTCACCGAAGAAGACACCGAAAAAATCAAAGAATGTCTGCGTACCCTGTTCATCAATGACAGCTCCTCTGCGAGGCCGGATGGCAGCATGGAGGTTGTTAAGCTCTATTGGTGGAAGCACAATAACAAGATCGGACAGTATTCCTCCGCCAAGGTACATAACGCCCTGCAAATCACGCAGAAGCAGGGGGTGACCTATCCCAAGTCCGTGGAGGATTATGAGATTACGCTGACCGCGCTTGAGGGGCTTGAGCCGGAAGTGATCGATGGAATATGAGGAAGATGATTTCCTGATGCTGTCGGGCATCCAGCACTTTGCGTTTTGTCGCCGGCAGTGGGCACTGATCCATATAGAGCAGCTTTGGGAAGAAAACCTGCGCACGGCTGAGGGCAATCTGCTGCACGAGAACTGCCATGACACTTATTCTTCCGAGAGTAGAAAAGAAGTGCTGATATCCCGCGGCATGCCGATCTTTTCACGAAATCTGGGCGCAAGTGGAGAATGCGACATTGTTGAATTCAGAAAATCCACTGAGGGTATATCGCTTCACCGAAAGGATGGCCAATATGCCGTTTATCCTGTGGAATACAAGCACGGGGAACCCAAGGACAACGAGATTGATGTACTTCAGCTGGCGGCGCAGGCAATTTGTCTGGAGGAGATGTTAAGCTGCGAAATTTCTGACGGCGCAATCTTTTACGGAAAGACAAAGCGGCGGCAAAAGGTTGCACTGACAGGGGAGCTGAAAGATCGGGTCAGGGATCTGTTCGCCGAGATGCATGGCTACGTTCAGCGCGGATATGTTCCCAGGGTCAAGCCGACGAAAAGCTGCAACGCATGCTCGCTGAAGAACCTTTGCCTGCCAAAACTCTGCAAAGTGAAATCCGTAATGGAGTATCTGGAGCAGAATCTCGGTACCGAGGAGGCTCAGACATGAAAAAGCTGCTAAACACGCTGTATGTCACCACAGAAAACGCTTATCTCTCTCTGGACGGAGAAAACGTTGTGGTTCAGAGCGAGGGCAATATGCTGGGGCGCATGCCGCTGCATATGATAGACGGCATTATGGCGTTTGGCTATCTTGGAGCAAGCCCGGCGCTGATGGGAAAATGCGCCGAGATGAACAAGTCACTGGTATTTTTGAAGCCCAGCGGACGGTTCCTCGCCAAAGTCACGGGGAAATCCTATGGGAATATCCTGCTTCGCCGTGCACAGTACCGCATCTGCGAGGATGAGGCGCGTTCGTTAATGATCGCCAAAAATATCATCGCGGCAAAGCTTGCAAACAGCAACGCCGTTCTCAGCCGCGCTGTGCGGGATCATGCCCTGCGAATCAATACCGATCAATTTGTTCAGATCGGCGGAATGCTTCAAAGCGGAAAGGTGAATGCCTTTCATGCGCAGAGTGCCGACAGCCTCCGTGGGCTTGAAGGTGAATGCGCTAACCACTATTTCTCTGTGTTTGACGACATGATCCTGCAGCAAAAGGATGATTTCTTCTATCATAGGCGGTCGCGCCGTCCACCTATGGACAATGTCAACGCAATGCTCTCGTTTTCGTATAGTCTGCTCACCTCCATGTGTGTCAGCGCGTTGGAATCGGTCGGGTTGGATGCTTATGCGGGTGTTTACCACACAGAACGGCCTGGACGGTGTTCTCTGGCGTTGGATTTACTGGAAGAATTCCGCGCGGCGTTCGCAGATCGATTTGTACTTACCGCCATCAACAAAAAAAGCATCTGCGGTAAGGATTTTATTGAAAAAGAGAGCGGTGGCATTCTGCTGACCGAGGACGGACGAAAAAAGTTCTTATCCCTGTGGCAACAGAAAAAGAAGGAAGAGATTATGCATCCCTTTTTACAGGAAAAAGTTGAATGGGGACTTCTGTCGTATGTACAAGCCATGCTTCTGGCGAAATATATTCGCGGAGATATTGACGAATATCCGCCGTTCATCTGGAGGTAGGTGATGCTTGTTCTCATAACCTATGATGTCAATACCCAGGACGCGCAAGGGAGCAGACGGCTGCGCAAAGTGGCAAAAGTCTGCGTCAACTACGGGCAGAGGGTGCAAAATTCCGTGTTTGAATGTCTGCTGTCTCCCGCGGAACTATGCATTGTAAAAAGTCAACTACTCAAGGCCATGGATGAGCAAAAAGACAGCTTGAGAATTTACAATCTGGGCAGCAGCTATAAAACTCGAATTGAACATTACGGCGCAAAGCAGACGTACTCGCCGGAAGACCCAATCATTATTTAACGCGAACCGGAAGCATACAGCAAATGAGTGGGAGATTCGCGCATGAATATTGATGGTTTTGCGCTGAGAAGATGGACTGGGTTCGCTAAAATTAAATTGATATTATTAATAATTACCAAACAAGTCAAATGAATAAAATTCAAATTTGTTTGTTTCGCAGTCGTCCCTCGCGAGAGGGACGTGGATTGAAATTATCTCGCTTTGGAATGCCTACTCGGACAACAAGTCGTCCCTCGCGAGAGGGACGTGGATTGAAATTCGGCTTTGGCGGTGCGCATTTTTTTCGGCGTATAGGTCGTCCCTCGCGAGAGGGACGTGGATTGAAATTGCAAATCGGAATTTGATATTGATTCTATTTTCAGCGTCGTCCCTCGCGAGAGGGACGTGGATTGAAATTCCGTGCTGTTTGAGGGAATATGCACGGGTGCTAGTCGTCCCTCGCGAGAGGGACGTGGATTGAAATCTTCACAAGCCGTAACCTATGGAAGCCGCGCAAATGTCGTCCCTCGCGAGAGGGACGTGGATTGAAATTTCAATCCTCTATACCTATCAAAATGGAAAGCTGGTCGTCCCTCGCGAGAGGGACGTGGATTGAAATACCTGTCTCTGCGCTAATCGTCTGCCATTCCGTCGTCGTCCCTCGCGAGAGGGACGTGGATTGAAATGCGAAAGAGATGATTAAATCTCCAGCGTGGCGAGGTCGTCCCTCGCGAGAGGGACGTGGATTGAAATACCTCCAATCTATTGACAACATTCCAACATAGTGGGTCGTCCCTCGCGAGAGGGACGTGGATTGAAATTAGATATCTGCATGGCCTTGTCAGATGCAGATTTGGTCGTCCCTCGCGAGAGGGACGTGGATTGAAATAAATGCCCTTGATCGGATGCCAGCACCCGCACCGGTCGTCCCTCGCGAGAGGGACGTGGATTGAAATCCATCACTCGTCAGAAGCCCCAACGAATCCGACGTCGTCCCTCGCGAGAGGGACGTGGATTGAAATACACGGAGGGCGAAAAGCAATCCGACTACGAAAGTCGTCCCTCGCGAGAGGGACGTGGATTGAAATCCTTTGATTAAGTTGTTGCTCCCCCAGCCTTTAGTCGTCCCTCGCGAGAGGGACGTGGATTGAAATACTTTGAAGTTTGCCGCAACGGTTTTTTCACCGTGGTCGTCCCTCGCGAGAGGGACGTGGATTGAAATAATCAGTTTTTCGATTACCTCATAAAGAGATATGTCGTCCCTCGCGAGAGGGACGTGGATTGAAATATATGAGGCTTATTACACCTCCAGCAGCCGGAAAGTCGTCCCTCGCGAGAGGGACGTGGATTGAAATTCTGGCAGGCTCTTACCGCCGCCGAGGAGGCGCCGTCGTCCCTCGCGAGAGGGACGTGGATTGAAATACCCTGCTCTACCACCGGAGATCTATGCCACTGGTCGTCCCTCGCGAGAGGGACGTGGATTGAAATATCCAGCGCCTGCCCACCACAGACACGGGAAAAGTCGTCCCTCGCGAGAGGGACGTGGATTGAAATTCGCAGCCAACAGGCGGGAGCGTTCCAGGAAAATCGTCGTCCCTCGCGAGAGGGACGTGGATTGAAATTTTTGTTGTGTCAAATTTACCGACAACGGCAAAGTCGTCCCTCGCGAGAGGGACGTGGATTGAAATTAACAAATAATCGCCATAAAAATGAAAAATTTCCGGGTCGTCCCTCGCGAGAGGGACGTGGATTGAAATTGGACGGAACAAAACATATTCAGGGCGGCGGGGTGTCGTCCCTCGCGAGAGGGACGTGGATTGAAATGTTGAATAGCGCGGAAAGCCCCGGAAAAGCCCCGCAGGTCGTCCCTCGCGAGAGGGACGTGGATTGAAATGGCCTGCTCATAAGCGGACGTGCAGAAGAGTGCGTCGTCCCTCGCGAGAGGGACGTGGATTGAAATAATATGTTTGATGAGCTGATGGTTGGGCTGTTGAGTCGTCCCTCGCGAGAGGGACGTGGATTGAAATGTTGTGGCGTTCCTCATTTTTACCACACTGACGCGTCGTCCCTCGCGAGAGGGACGTGGATTGAAATCTGATTGTGAAAACGGAGTAGTTGCCTACGCTGGTCGTCCCTCGCGAGAGGGACGTGGATTGAAATAGAGCAAGTTATACGAGAGCAACGACCCGTCGTTGTCGTCCCTCGCGAGAGGGACGTGGATTGAAATTGCTCTGTGCAGAACGACGGTAGCCGCGAAAAGGTCGTCCCTCTCGCGAGGGACGTGGATTGAAATCGGAAAAAGTGGAGGAGGAAATCCAGCCCCCGCAGGTCGTCCCTCTCGCGAGGGACGTGGATTGAAATCGTCAGCGGCTACGGTGACATTCTCAATATGCTGTCGTCCCTCTCGCGAGGGACGTGGATTGAAATTCAAGCCCTAACTTAATACGATGAAAGGGCGGCGCGGTCGTCCCTCTCGCGAGGGACGTGGATTGAAATAAAATCGTTTGGTGTGGCCCACGCAAAACTAGACGTCGTCCCTCTCGCGAGGGACGTGGATTGAAATCCGACATGCTGTGGTGTGGGCGCTGACCCAAAGACGTCGTCCCTCTCGCGAGGGACGTGGATTGAAATAGATGTACCATGGGTTGGGCCTGTTTATGGCACAGTCGTCCCTCTCGCGAGGGACGTGGATTGAAATAGATGTACCATGGGTTGGGCCTGTTTATGGCACAGTCGTCCCTCTCGCGAGGGACGTGGATTGAAATTCTATTGCAAGCAATGATGTCAATTAACGATATGGTCGTCCCTCTCGCGAGGGACGTGGATTGAAATATTAAGCCTTTAAAAGTATTGCGCCTTTGCTTTGTCGTCCCTCTCGCGAGGGACGTGGATTGAAATCTTGTCGGCGACAGCTACGCTGCCGCCAGCACGGTCGTCCCTCTCGCGAGGGACGTGGATTGAAATTCCCGCTGTGGATTTTGTGGCCTTCGCCGTGAGGGTCGTCCCTCTCGCGAGGGACGTGGATTGAAATTATAAGCTGTACATCCCGTCCGTCGTGGTTTCCTAGTCGTCCCTCTTGCGAGGGACGTGGATTGAAATAAAAAAGAAATGAACGATTATATCTCCCATGAAGTCGTCCCTCTTGCGAGGGACGTGGATTGAAATGCCTTTGACTTTGCATCGGGACAGGGCATCCCCAAGTCGTCCCTCTCGCGAGGGACGTGGATTGAAATCGTGAAATTGTGGAAAAGGGAAAAAATGTTGTTGGGTCGTCCCTCTTGCGAGGGACGTGGATTGAAATAGCGCGGCAGGATACCCACAGTAAAGCGCATGAAGTCGTCCCTCTCGCGAGGGACGTGGATGGAAATGTTCAAAAGCTGTTTGACGCTTTTGAATCAAATGACTGTGCGGCCAGCGCTCAAAAAGCGCTGGCCGCACATGTATTCGGGGGTTATTTAAGGTTGCTGCTGATATATTCTCCGGCAACGCTGAGCACATAGTTCTGGCAGGCTGCACCGGTTTTCCAGTCGAAGTTTTCTCCGTAAATACCGGTGTTGGACAAAATGCGCACGCCCAGATACGGAACACCGTAAGTCTCGCAAATCTGTGCAGCGGCATCGGTTTCCATTTCCTCACAGGAGGTTCCAACCGTCTTATTCAGGTAGAGCATCCGGTCAATCTGGTTGTTCCACTCGTTGGAGGAGGCGATAGTCCCTTCCACCACGGAGCCGCCGGTGTAGCTGCTCTTGACGGCGTTGGCCGCCTTCAGCAGGGCAGGGTCGGCATCATGATAGACAGACTTTGTAAAGGTGTCTTCCTCTCTGTCATAGGCGTAGACGCCGTTCATTTCAAAGGCGGTGTAGTCCACACCCGCTCCCTTGGCGGAGACAACGGTTTTCCATGCAGAGTAGTTCACAGTCCGCTTGCCCAGAACAATGTCATAGGTGTGCAGTGCGGGATCATGGCCGCCGGAGGTGCCCTGATCGATCACCGCAGAAGGGTTGAAAAATTCCATCGCCAACGCAGTGGAGGCGCCCGTATTGGCAAGGCCTTGTTCCGTGCGGCAGACCACGACGGGATAACCATTATAGGTGCCGGCCACATAATCCCACTGGCCCAGCTTGTAGGAGGTAGGATTGCTCAGGGCGTCGATCATCGTGGTTGTCTCAATGCCCATGGCCCCTTCCAGCAGGATGGGCCGCTGTGTTTTATCATAGCTCTGGGTATTCAAGGAGGTCTTTTGACTGTTTGCGGTCACAGAACCGGGCGCGCTGCTGAGATAGGAAGTGATATACTGTTTTGCCACATTGAGAACGTAGCTCTGACAGGCTGCACCGGTTTTCCAGTCAAAGTTCTCGCCATAGATTCCAGTATTGGAGAGAATGCGGATGCCTAAAAACGGAATATCATAGGTCTTGCAGATCTGGGCAACGGCATTGGTTTCCATTTCCTCACAGGAGGAGCCGAAGGTTTCGTAAAGGTACAGCATCCGGTCAATTTGATTGTTCCAGGCGTCGCAGGAATCAATGATGCCATTTACAACACTGCCCTGAGTATACGTGCCCTTGACGGCATTGGCGGCAGCCAGCAATGTGGCGTCGGCATCATAGTAGACCTGCTGCGTAAATTCCCCGGCAGTCTTGTCATAAGCGTAGACGCCCTGCATTTCAATGTCTTTGTAGTCCACGCCGGCTCCCTTGGCGGATGCACCCGATTTCCATGCGCTGCCGTCAAAGGACTGCTTGCCGATCACGATATCATAGGTATGCAGAGCCGGGTCATGTCCGCCGGAGGTACCCTGATTGATGACGGCGACAGGATTGAAAAATTCCATCGCCAGCGCCGTGGAAGCGGCGGCGTTGGCCTGCCCCTGTTCGGTTCGGCAGACCACCACGGGGTAGCCGTGGTATGTACCGGCCACATAGTCATACTGACCCAGTGTGTATTCCACCGGATTGGTCAGCGCCTCGATCATTGTGGTCGTTTCAATGCCCATGGCGCCTTCCAACAGCAGCGGGCGTTTGGCACTAGTATAGGCAGCTTCCGCTTTGCTGAAATAGTTATAGAGAATCTGTGCCAGCTGGCCGCGGGTCACCGCACCGGCAGGATTCAGCTTATCCCCATTGCCGTTGATGATCCCGGAACCCACGGCCATCTTCATATAGGGCAGCGCGTAGGAAGCCACCTGATCCACATCCTTATACGCAGACAAGTCTCCTCCCTGCAGGGTTTCGCCGGTCAGCTCCGCGTAAGCGCACATCACCTTGACAAGCTGCTGACGATTGAGTTCTACATTTGCGGAGAAGCCCGTGGATGTACCCTGTGTCAGGCCTGTGCCTTTAGACCACGCGGCTGCAGAGGCGTACCATGCACTTGCTAGGACATCCTGAAAAGAGGTCATGCCGGAGACGGAAGGTGCTTTCTGAATATTGTAAAGCGTCTGAAACAGCTGGGCACGGGTCACTGTGTTTTCGGCACGAAAGGTTCCGTCTGCGTATCCGTTCATGTATCCCCGTTCCCAGACGAACTGAATGGCTGCTGAAAACGCGGAATTTTCTGTCACATCGCCGGGGCCAGCCTTGCTTGCGTTTTCTGCGGAAACGGCCGTGGTCATGATGGTCAGCATTGAGATTGCCAGAACAAAAGACAACAAAATTTTTGCTATTTTCATTTTCCAGTACCCTCTCTTTTCCTCGTGGCACCACTATAAGGTAGTACCTTTATTGAATTGCTATTTTACAGGACTTTCAAATAAAATGCAAATAAATTCTGTATTTTCAGCAATTTAAAAAAAGAAGCGCCGTTTCCGGCACCAGTTTCCGTGCTTTTTACATCTAAACTTTACGTAGCGATACCCTTTATAAGGGCCAATACGGCGTTCGTGTTTATCGTCCGCGGCGTTTGGAACAGAGAAAAAATTTGCAAAAACTCAAACGCGCCGCCATTTCTTGATGGCGGCGCGTTTTTATACCTGCCCGCAAAGGCGCTTTTGCTATTCCCGCCCCTGGAACGCCTCCCGCAGTTTGGCCAGCGCTTTTGTCTCCAATCGTGATACGTAGCTCCGGGAGATGCCGAAGGAGGAGGCCACCTCCCGCTGGGTCAGGGGGACCGTGCCGCCCAGACCGTACCGCAGGCGGATAATCTCAGCCTCCCGCCGGGTCAGTGTTTCCGCCACAAGACGGCGCAAACGCAGCGCGTCGTCCCGGTCCTGAATGTCCTCCAGCATCGTGTCGTTGACGCCCACCACGTCCATCAGCTGCAAGGCGTTGCCCTCTTTGTCCGTGTCAATGGAATCCGCAAGGGACACGTCACCCTGAAGTTTTTTCTGGCTGCGGAAATACATCAGAATTTCATTTTCAATGCACCGCGCCGCGTAGGTGGCAAGCCGTGCGCCCTTGGACGCGTCAAAGGTGGAAACGCCCTTGATCAGGCCGATGGTGCCAATGGAAAGCAGGTCCTCCTGATTGCTTTGGGCACAGTAGTATTTCTTCACCACATGGGCCACCAGCCGCAGGTTCCGCTCGATCAGCGCGTCCCGTGCCTTCATGTCCCCCTCAGCCATCAGCCGAAGATATTCCCGCTCCTCCTCCGATGTCAGGGGCTTTGGAAAAGAGCCCCCTCCGTTGAGCCGCAGGGTAAAAAGCAGCGTATTGGCAAACAGCAGCAGTGCCGCAGTCAGCATAAGCCCTCCCTCTTGGCGGCACATTCTGCGCCGCGTCTGCCGCTTTTATGAAGCGAGCGGTCCGCCGATTCAAAGGCACACCCACCGGCGCCCTCTTCGCTATCCTATGCGGCGGCGGCGGGTTCCTATGAACGGGAATTGCCGCCGGGTGAAAGCAAAAAGCCCGTCCGGCGGTGCATGTTCCTGCTTTGCTGCCCGTATTCCCGGCGGCGTTAAAAAAGGCCGGGCCGGACATATGTCCGGCCCGGCCTGGAGTACGTCTTTCTTTTGAACGCTTAACCGGGGAAGGTGCCCGCGGCCATCTGGTTGATGTACTCCATGTAGGAGGTCTGCACGTCGGCGGAAACCAGATCGTCGTTAAAGGTACCCACAGTCAGGCACTGGTTGTCGAAGGAGCCGTAGATGGTCTTACCGCCGAAGGTTCCGGCTTCCACGTCCTGCATGGCCAGCTTCAGCATGCCGGCATTGTCGGTGACAACGGAGCCGATCAGGCAGGGATTCTGGCCCAGAGCCACCAGATCGGCGGGCTGGCCAATGTCGAAAATGGCAATCTCGCCGCTGCCGTTGGCTGCGTCGATGGCCTGACGGGCGCCGGAGTCCACGGCGGAAGCATCGCCGAAGAAGACATCGGCCTTCTGGGAGATCATGCCGTTGGCCAGCTCCATGCCCTTGGCCACGTCGTTGAAGGAACCTGCATAGGCAGAGAGAACGGTGATGTCGGGATTGATGGCCTTGGCGGCTTTCTCAAACCCGGCCAGCTTCGCCTTGGTGGTGTCGATTTCCATGCCGCCGATGAAGCCCAAAACATTGGTCTTGCTCATCAGGCCGGCCAACGCACCGGCCATGTAGCCGATCTGGTTGGCGTCGGGCAGGATGCTGGTGATGTTTTCGGTGGGCAGGGTGGTGGCGCCGTTGAGCACCGCGAACGCAATGTCGGGATAGTCCTTGGCAACCTGAACGGTGGCGTCGGAATACTGGTTGCCGGGCAGGAAGATCATGTCATAGCCCATATCGCAAAAGCCCGTCATGGAGTTGGCATAGTCAGACTGGGCCACGCTGTCGGCATAGTTGGTTTCCCAGCCGAGATCGGCGGCGGCAGCCTCCATAGCGTTGTAGCAGGCCGCGCCCCATCCGCCATCGGAGATGCTGGAGTCGCAGATCATGGCCACCTTATAGACCTTGTCGCTGCCGCCGGAAGCGGCGGCGCTGCCCGCAGAACCGCTTCCGGACGCAGGGGGGGTGGAGCCGCCGCCGCAGGCCGCAAGAGACACGGTCATGGCAAGCGCAAGAGCCAGTGCAAAGAACTTCTTCATTTTCATTTTCCTCCGTAATTCAGATTTTTTGGTTGGTTACTTTATCAAAAGGCTGGAGCCTGATGAATGGAACTCAGCGCTCCTCGCGCATATACGGCTTTCCGTTGGACGCGGGTCCGGACTTCTTAATGCCCAGCACGGCCAGCGCCGCCAGCGTGAAGAGATAGGGGATCATCTGGAATAGCTGATAGGGGGTGGAGGTGTTGAAAATTTGCAGACGGAGCTGGAGCGCGTCGCAGAAGCCGAAGAGCAGGCAGGCCATCAGCACGCCGCCCGCGCTCCACCGGCCGAAGATGACCGCGGACAGGGCGATGAAGCCGCGCCCGGCCACCACGCCGTCGGAATAGGTGTTGACATAGCAGGTGGTGAGATATGCGCCGCCGATGCCCGCCAGCGCGCCGCAGATGATGCAGGCCACGTATTTCTGGCGGATGACGTTGATACCCAGCGTTTCCGCGGCCTTGGGATACTCGCCTACGGACTTGTAGTTCAGGCCCGCTTTCGTGCGGTTGAAGAAGATGGCGGTAAAAACGACCATCAGATAGGCAAAGTAGACCATAGGGGTCTGGTCAAAGAGGAGCTTGCCCAGAAAGGGGATATCCTTCAAACCGGGGATTGCCACGGTGGGCATCAGGGTCGCCTGCGCCAGCGTGGAGCTGACGCCGAAGTAAACCCGGTAGATAAAGGAGGC
The DNA here is from genome assembly GCF_041020825.1 of Oscillibacter sp. GMB15532. Lineage (NCBI taxonomy): Bacteria > Bacillati > Bacillota > Clostridia > Eubacteriales > Oscillospiraceae > Oscillibacter > Oscillibacter sp. GMB15532. The sequence continues at coordinate 470,068 of NZ_JBEVTO010000001.1, read as the reverse complement.
CACCGCAGGGGCAAAAATGTTGATGGCCATGCCGTAGACAATCTGGGGCGCACACAGGGAGATGGTGCAGTAAGCGTAAATCATGTTGATCAGCACGCCGCCGCAGGCTCCCGCCACAATCCCGAGGAAGGGACTGCCCGAGAGAAAGGAAACCATAAAGCCCGTCAGCGCACCGAAGGCCATGATGCCGTCCAGACCGATGTTGACGAGGCCTGCACGCTCGGAGTAAAGCTCCGCAAGGGCTACCATGAGAATAGGGGTTGCCATGCGGACGGTGGAGAGAATCAGTTCACCGATATCCATATTACTTCACCTCTCCCTTCTTTTCCAGGCGGTTTGAAAGCCACTGGCGAATGTGCGGCAGCTTGACCAGCGCGGTGCCGGCCACGGCAAAGACAATCACCAGAGCCTGAATAATGCCGATAACGGAGGTGGGAACGCCGGTTCCGGCCTGCATGGTGTTGGCGCCGGTGCGGAGCACTGCGAAGAAATAGGCCACCACCACCGTGGCTACCGGGTTGAGCTGGGCAATCAGCGCCATGGCCACGCCGTCAAATCCGTATCCCACGGCATAGCCGCTGATCAGGCGGTATTGGGTGCCCAACAGCTCCACGCTGCCGCCAAGGCCCGCCAGAGCGCCGGAGACGATAAAGCTGTACAGAATGTACTTCTTGACGCTGAAGCCGTTAAACTCGGCGGCGGTCATGTTCAGGCCCACCGCCCGGAGCTGAAAGCCCTTGGAGGTGCTGAACAGGAAGTACTGCACCACTGCAGCTACCGCCAGCGCGATGATAATGCCCCAGGTAACCCGCAGGTCGGGAAAAATGCGCTGGAGCTGCGTGGCGTCCGGTACGGCGGCGGTCTGGGGAACGTTGCCCTCCCGCAGAACGCTGGTGTACAAAAGGCCCATGAACAAAGTTGCCACATAATTGAGCATGATGGAGACAATCATTTCGTTCAGGCCCCGGGTGATTTTCAAAATGCCGGGGATCGCGCCCCACAGGCCGCCTGCCACCGCGCCGAAGAGCAGGCAGAGCAGCGTGGCTCCCGGCCCCTCAATGCCCCAGGTGGTGGCCACCCAGCAGGTGGCGATGGAGCCCATGATAAACTGCCCCTCGCCGCCAAGGTTAAACACGCCGCAGCGATAGGCGAAGCAGGCGCAAAGCCCGGTGAAGATCAGCGGCGTTGCCTTTACCAGTGTGGAGGCAATGTTGTTGGCCTTGCCGAAGGCGCCCTGAAACAGGTAGCCTACGGCGCTGACGGGGTTGCTCCCCAAAGCGGCGATAATAATGGCGCCAATGACGAAGGCCAGCAGCACAGAGGCCAGCGGCACCAAAATGCTCACCAGATTCTTTCTGATTTTCATAACGATCCCGCCCCCTTATTTGCCGGCCATGGCCAGGCCGATTTCCTCGATAGGAGGATTCTTGCCGGAGTAAACGCCCATGATCTGCCCTTCAAATATGACGATGATGCGGTCGGAAACCTCCAGCACCTCGTCAAAGTCTGCGGAAATCAGCAGCACGCCGCAGCCGCGGGCACGGGCGTCGATCATAGAGTCATGCACGTAGCGGGTGGCACCGATGTCAAGACCCCGGGTGGGGTGCACGGCCACCAGCAGGTCGGGATCGCCCTCCAGCTCCCGGGCCAGAATGACCTTCTGCTGGTTTCCGCCGGAGAGATTGCGGCACTCCTGATCCACGGATTCGCAGCGGATGTCGTATTTTTCCTGCATGCCCATCGCGTAGTCGTGAATGGCCTTTTTCTTCAGGTGCAGTCCGTGTCCGTCAGAAAAGCGGGAATCCTCCGTGCTTTTCAGCACCAGATTGTCCTGCACGGACATGTTGCCGATCAGACCCATTTTATTGCGGTCCTCCGGAATGTGGGACACGTTTTCCAGAATGAAGCCGTTGGGGGTAAAGCGGGCCACGGTGGAGCCCTTCAGGTCCACAACGCCCTCCTCCGGCGTGAGCACGCCGGTGACAATCTGGGCGAGCTGGCTCTGGCCGTTGCCGTCCACGCCCGCAATCCCCACGATTTCTCCCCGGCCCACCGTCAGGGACACGTCGTTCAGCCCGTTGTGCTTGGAGGATTTGTGAAAGCTCACATGGCTCAGCTCCATTACGGGCGCGCCGGGAGTTTCAATTTTTTCATAGCGGGAGGGGGCAAGGTCCCGGCCGATCATCAGGTTTGCAAGCTGGCAGCTGTCCGTTCCGCGGCAGTCCAGCGTACATACCGTCTGGCCCGCCCGCAGCACCGTGACCCGGTCAGAAATCTTCATCACCTCGCGCATTTTATGGCTGATAAAGATGACGCTCTTGTTTTCGCTTTTCAGCTTTTCAATGATGGCAAACAGGCCCTCCGTCTCAATGTCCGTGAGGGCAGCGGTGGGCTCGTCCAGCACCAAAAGCTCCGCGCCCCGGTACAGTGCCTTGAGGATTTCCACGCGCTGCTGCGCGCCTACGGCAATTTCGGTGATGGGCTTGTCCAGCTCCACGTCCAGCCCGTAGCGCTCCGCCAGCTCGAGAATTTCCTTGCGCCGGGCCTCCTTGTCGATAAACAGGCCCGTTGTCCGCCGGTCGCCCAGAATGATGTTCTCCAAAACCGTCATCGCCTCCACCAGCATGAAGTGCTGGTGGACCATGCCGATGCCCTTTTTCACCGCCTCGGCGGGGGAAGCAATTTTCACCGCTTCTCCATTCAGGTAGATTTTCCCGGCGGTAGGCTGATAGAGGCCAAAGAGCACGTTCATCAGCGTGCTCTTTCCGGCGCCGTTCTCGCCCAAAAGCGTGTGCACCTCGCCTCGCCGGACGTCCAAATTGATGTCCCGGTTGGCGTAGACACTGCCGAACTGCTTGGTGATGTGTTCCATGCGCAGAAGTTCTTCCATTGGATTTCCCCCAATCATAAAAAGAGGGACGAAAGCGCAGATCATTTCCACTCGCTTTTCGTCCCCGTTGACACACCTGAATTATTTTTATACTAGCTTAAAAATAGTAAAGTGTCAAGGCAAAATTCCATCCTGGCGAGGGGGAATTTTTGGGCTTGTCGAAATTTTAACGGCTTGCCGGACAACCTGTTCAATCGCGACCCACGGACGGCCCTGACGACGGCGGGGTCTGGCTGGGGTTCACGGCGGTTTTTTCGTCCTTGAAAAAGCCGGACCAGATGGCGCCGGTGGGGCAGGCTGCCTTGCACGCGCCGCAGCGGATGCACTCCGCGGAGTTGATATTCCCGGTCACGTCCACGCCCATTTTGCAGGCCTTTTCGCACCGTCCGCAATGAATGCAGGCGCTTTTGTTCACGCCCATCTGATAGACGCTGAAACGGTTCAGCAGTCCGTAAATCGCCCCAAGAGGGCAGAGATATTTGCAAAACGGACGGTACATCAGCACCGACCACGCAATAACCAGCACCAAAAGCCCCAGCTTCCATGAGAACAAAAACCTGGCGGCGGCCCGCAGCGCCTCGTTGGTCGCCAGCAGGGGAAGGCCGCCCTCCAGCGTTCCGGCGGGGCAGACGTATTTACAGAAAAACGGGTCTCCAATGCCGAAGGCGTCCTTCACCAGCGCGGGAAGCAGCAGCACGGCAGCAAGAGACACATATTTCCCCCAGCGCAGTGTCCTGTCCAGCCGCCGGGGTGGGCTGGGCTTGGGAGAGGGGATTTTGTGCAGCAGGTCCTGCACAAAGCCAAAAGGGCACAAAAAGCCACAGATCAGCCGCCCGAACAACACGCCGAACAGCAGAACCGTTCCTGCCACGTAATAGGATACGCTCCGCGTCCGTCCGCCGATCACTGCCTGTAAGGAGCCGATGGGGCAGGCCCCCGCGGCGCCGGGGCAGGAGTAGCAATTCAGCCCTGGGACACACAGGCGCTTGGAAGGGCCCTGATGAATGCGCCCGGTAATAAAGTTTCCCAGATGCGGGTTTTGGGCAAGCGCCGCCAGCGCCTGAATCAAATGCCGAGTTCCCTGTTTCATCAGCCGATCCCGATGCACTCAAGGCAGATGTTCACGGCCTTTTGCAAAACCTCCGCCGGCTCACCAACAGAAATGCCCACCGCAATCAGGCCAACCGAGATGGTAAAAATCGCGACGGTGACAAGGCGTTTTCCTGCCAACCGGCGGTGGGGCCGGGGTGCGTCCTTTGCCGTCATCCCACAGTCTCCAGCAGGGTGTCAATAATTTTGGACCACTCCTCGCCGCTGCGTGCGCCCACATAGGACTGGCCCACCAGTTCGCCCTTGTCGTTGACAAAAATCGTCTCCGGTACGGAGCTGACGCCAGACAGCTTGGCGGCAATCAAATCTTCCGAGGGCAGCAGATGGAGGTAGTTTGCCCCCGTCTGCTCTACCAATTCCTGGGCGGTCTGCACCATATCCGGGGAGAAGGCCCCGCTGGTCTGCGAAACGTCCACCACAATGCCCACAATCTGAACGCCCCGTTCCCCATAGTCGGCGGCCAACTGGCCCAAATCCGGCATTTCCCGCAGGCAGGGGCCGCAGAAGGTGGCCCAGATGTTGATTAAGGTCAGCTTGTGATTCGCAAAAATCCCCTCGTCCACGGGGACGCCGTTTAAATCCCACGCGGCGAAGGAGGACAGGGTTCCCGCCTTCTCGGCGGGCTGATACTCCCCGCTCTCCGTTTCATAGGGCCAGTCGATGATCCCGCCGAAATCACTGAGGTTCGTATAGCCCATGCCTGAGAGCTTTGTTGCGGCCTGTGCGCTGCGGTTTCCGCTGCGGCAGTAAATCAAAATCTCCGCGTCCAGAACGGGAAGCTGGGCCGGCGGCTCCGTGCCGATTTCCTCGTTGGGGAGCAGGATGGCCCCGGGAATGTGGACCTCTGCGTATTCTCCGGCGGTGCGCACGTCTACCACCACGGGGGTCCCTGCGGTCATGCGCTCATGGGCTTCCTCAGCGGTAATTTTAACAGGCTCCGGAAAAACGTCCTCGGAACCCCCACCCGAAGCAGGCGGCTCACTGGGGGAGCAGGCACTCAATAGAAATAAAAAAGACAGGCTCAGCAATGCTGTTATTTTTTTCACAGTCGTTCCTCCTTTACGGCGGCAGCGGCAATGCTTTAGGCAGTCCGATGCGGGGTTTTGACAGATGTAGTACCCTTCATATGTATCATATCAGGGTCCAAAATGCAAGGATATTTTCGGAATGATTACTATTTATTGGGCTTATAGCTATCTCGTATTTGGCTTATATGCCCTTTTTGGAAAGGAAAAAACGCTCCCGCGCAGCAGGAGTGATAAGGCCCGCAGGAGCGGCATAGGATGGTATTGTCGGTCCGAAAAGCGTCTTTGCGTCCGCCTGCCGCCGGGAAAGCCCGGGCGGCAGGCGGACGCAGAGAGGCGCGCCGTCAGCAGTCAAATCCACATGCCGCAGGGAGGAGCGCTTGAAGTATGAATGGTGAAAACAATACCGCACCGGTGCAAAACACCCGGGGTGGACTGGGACAATTGCAGATCAACGCGTTTTTGGAGGACCGGCGCGTGCCCGCGGAAGACGTGTCCGTCCAGATAATTGACCCCGATTCCGGAAATGTTTTGGAGGAGGTGCAGACCAACGCCCAAGGAAAGGCCCCGGAGCTGACCTTTCCAACGCCCCCGCTGGAATTTTCCATGGAGGCAGGGCAGCCCCGGCCCTTTAATCAGTACAATGTGCTCGTCTCACTCCCCGGCTATGGGCAGACGGTCATCGAAAACGTGCAGATGTTTCCAGAGGTCACCGCGGTGCAGAACGTGGCCCTGCGGCCGACGTTTTCTGGCCTTTTGATTCCCTATCCCACGCTTTGGGGAGATTTCCCACCCAAAATTCCGGAGGATGCCATAAAAGAACTGCCCTTTGCTGAGAATTTTGTAGTGTTGCCGGAGCCGGTGGTACCGGAACTCATTGTGGTGCATCAGGGCCGTCCGGAAAATACAGATGCGGCCAACGTCACGGTGCTTTTTACAGATTACATCAAAAACGTGGCCAGCAGTGAAATTTACTCCACCTGGCCCCGGGAAACAATTACGGCAAACGTTCTGGCAATCATTTCCTTTACCCTCAATCGGGTCTACACGGAGTGGTATCGAAATAAGGGTTTTGACTTTACAGTCACCAACTCCACTGCCTACGATCAAGCGTTTACCTATGGACGCACCATCTTCCGGGAGATTTCCGAGGTGGTGGACGAAATATTTACCACCTATATCACGAAGCCGGACATTGTCCAGCCCCTGTTTACCCAGTACTGCGACGGGGCAAGGCGGAACTGCCCGGGCTGGCTAAGCCAGTGGGGCTCCAAGGACTTGGGAGATCAGGGCTATCCCGCGCTGCAAATCCTGAAAAGCTTTTATGGCTACGACATCTTTTTGGAGCAGGCGCAAAAGGTGGAGGGTATTCCCATCTCCTTCCCCGGCTACGTGCTGGAGCAGGGCTCCACCGGCGCTCCCGTGCAGACCATCCAGCACCAGCTCAACGCCATTTCCAACAACTATCCCCTGATTCCCAAGGTGGCGGAGGACGGCGTGTACGGAGAGAGTACGGCAAATGCCGTGCGGGTATTTCAGGAGACGTTTGACCTGCCGGTGACGGGACGGGTCAATTTCCCCACATGGTACCGCATCTCGGGCATTTATACCGCCGTGGCCAATCTGGCGTAGTTTCAGCAAAAAAGCTGCGAAATTCCACGCAAGCTTTGCCGATGCCCCGGCCCACCGCAAAATCACGCCGAAATAAATGAAACCGGGTCCCTGCGCCTATGGCGCAGGGACCCGGTTGTGCAAAAGCTGTCAAATGCCCGTCAAAGAAATGGAAAAGACGGGACGGGGTTTTAAAAATCCTCCTGAAGTACGTAGACGCTGATCACCTCTTTAGAAGCGGAGGCCGTATCGTAAACCACGGAAAGGAACATGTCTTCATAGGCAAAATGGGCGTCGCCATCCTTGTCGCTGAGGGGCTCGCCGAAGACCTCTGTAAAGTCGGACAGGCTGTCGCCTAGATGAAGCCCGTTCAAGTCAATGTCGTCCGTCATCACAAGGACCTGTGCCACCTTCGTGTAGGTGTCAGTGTCAAACCAGACGCGGATGCCTGCCTTTTCAAAGGCCAATCCGCCCTCGTCCACAGATTCGGGCGTTTCATCTCCCAAGGCGGCAATCAGCTCCTCCTGGGTCAGGCCCAGAAGCCCCGTCAGGTCCGAAAGGTCCATGGCACCGGCGTCCTCCGCCTGAGAAGACCCGGCGGAAGAGGTCCCCGACTGGGCGGATCCGGAAGAGGACGCCTGCCCCTCGCTGCCGGAAGAGCCTGCGGGCGGCTGCGCCGCGCAGGCACTCAGAGCCATGAGGGACACCGCCGCCAATAGTGCCAGCATCCGCTTTTTAAAATGAGTAAGCGGTTTCGTTTTTCCTGTCATACAAAATACCTCCAAAAGTAATCCCTGCCGTTTTTGGCTGGGCTTGTAATAATTGACGTAAAAACGCTCCAATAAGTTTCGCTCTCAAAAAAATTTTCCGTTCTCCGTCGGGAAAAACGAGGCATTTGCCGCTTGACAAAGCCACCGGGCCCGGTATATGTTGAATTCAAATCTTGTACCGCCCGCTTTTGCGGCTGGTTGCTGTGGTCCACGGACTTTGAAATCCGGAATGGCGGCTCTAAAATTGTCATATTTCCGGTTGGTTTTTACAGGAAGAGTATGTTATAATATTAGCAAAGCAGGCAATGTAATTGTTTTTGGCTGCGTTTTTGCCCGCCGGAGGCGGCCTGAAAGCACGGCCAAGAACTGTTGACCGCGCCGTATGGCGGTATGGAAACGCTGCGTTTTAGAAAGGTAAGGTGTTGACTATGCACTGTATTCGGAAGGTAACGGAGGATTTGCTCTGGCTCGGTGTCAGCGACCGTCAGGCCCCACGCTTTGAGGCGGCCCACCCTACACCTAGGGGCATGGCCTACAATTCCTATCTTCTGCTGGATGAAAAAACCGTTCTGTTCGACACGGTGGACCGGGCGGTACAGACCCAGTTTTTTGAGAATCTTGAGTATGCGCTGGGGGAACGGACGCTGGACTACGTGTTTGTCCACCATATGGAGCCGGACCACGCGGCCACGTTGGGCGATCTGATGCTTCGGCATCCGGAGGCCACGATTGTGTGCAACGGGAAGTCCGTCAATATGATTCACCAGTTTCACTGCACGGACCCCAAGCGGGTGATTCTTGTAAACGAGGGGGATACCCTTCCCACCGGGCGGCACAGCTTCACCTTTTACAACGCCCCCATGGTCCACTGGCCGGAGGTCATTGCCAGCTACGACTCCACCGACCACATCCTGTTTACCGCCGACGCCTTCGGCAGCTTCGGCGCACTGAACGGAATCCTGTTTGCCGACGAGGTGGACTTTGACCGGGACTGGCTGGACGAGTTCCGGCGGTACTACACCAACATCGTGGGGAAATACGGCCCGCAGGTGCTTTCGCTGTTGAAGAAGGTTTCGGGGCTGGAGCTGGGGATGATCTGCCCGCTCCACGGACCGGTGTGGCGGAAGAATCTGGACTATCCCCTGAGCAAGTATGCCAAGTGGGCCGCCTATGAACCGGAGGTGCAGGGCGTTCTGATTGCATTTGCCTCGGTTTACGGGGGGACGGAGGCTGCGGCCAACATTTTGGCCTGCCGTCTGGCGGAGCGGGGCATCGCTGTGGATATGTACGACGTGTCCGTGACCCACTATTCCTACGTATTGTCCGAGCTGTTTAAATACAGCCATATTGTGTTTGCATCCACTACCTATAATAATGGCATCTTCGTTTCCATGGAAAATCTGCTCCATGATGTGGCCCACCACAACCTGCAAAACAGGAAGGTGGCCCTGATTGAAAACGGCTCCTGGGCACCCGCCAGCGGAAAGCTGATGACCCAGATTCTGGGCGGGATGAAGAATATGGAGCTTGTGACTGCCCCCGTCACGCTGAAATCCGCGCTGGCCATCGGACAGGACGCGGAGCTGGAGGCTTTGGCTGATGCCTTGGCCGCCGATTTGCGGGGAGAGACGCCGGCTACTCCCGGCGATCAAAATGAGGACAAGCCCAAGGGCTTTGTGTGCAAGGTGTGCGGTTTTATCTATCAGGGTGACGCCCTGCCGGACGGTTTTGAATGTCCGATTTGTCATCGCACCGCCGAAGTCTTTGAGCCCCTGCCCTGAAAACAGGAAAAAATATATCGGAAAGGAGATTTTTTATGAAGTATGTGTGCGACATGTGCGGCTATGTCTATGACGAGGCCGAGGAAGGCCCCATGCCCGACGATTACGTCTGCCCTCTGTGCGGCGCGGACAAGAGCCATTTCCATCCCGAGGATTGATTGATTAAAAAACGGGCGGGGCCGTCTTCTTTTATAAAGAGACGGCCCCGCCCGGTCCGTACAACCCGAAAGACACGAGAATGATTAGCCCGCCAAAAAATCTGCGGGCGGGAATGGAGCTGCCTGTGCGATCATCCCCAGAGGCCCGGCAGGAGGACATCGGCCCCCGGGAGGATGCAAAGTCGCGCGCTTCGCTAAATTTGGCACTGCAATTGTTGCATTGGCTTACATTTAGTCCGAGTTTTTATTTCCATAATTTTCTTAATTGCGGTTGACATGTGTGCAGCATTGCAGTAAAATACGGATGCTGAGATTAGAATAATGAGGTGCGGAAAGGGCAGAGGGAGATTTTTTTATAGGCTTTGGTTAGTATTAACTAACCAAAGGGCTTGACAGAGTATTCTGCTTGATTTCCGGACCGCGGCTTGCAGCAAGCAACATATATTGCCTAGTGGTTAGCTTTAGCTAACTATTAAGCGGAAAGGAGGAGAATCTTTCTGGCGGTACAGTATTTTAAGAGGAGGAAAAAATGAAAATCGAACGTAAGAAAATAATGTCTGCGGTTTTGTCGGCAGTGATGGCTTTGTCCTTACTGCCGTCGGCGGCACTGGCGGCGGAACTGAATGATGCCGATTCGGCAAAACAGGTCGTTTCGGCGCAAATTAGCGGCGAAATGCAGCGCAGCAGCGACGCACAGCTCGAAAGCTATTTGACCACTGCATCGCAGGGTACATCAAACTTTGCCGGCGGCTCCGGTACGGTGGACGACCCTTATCAGATTCAGACTCCCGAGCAGCTTGCCCTGGTGGCGGAAGATATGGGAGCATCCTATCAGCTGGTGGAGGATATTCCCCTGACCGGTACATGGACGCCCATCGGTACGTTTCAGGCGTCGGCGGAGAATGCCGAGGAGCCCGATGGAGCCTATGCCTTCCACGGAACCTTTGACGGCAACGGGAATACGATTTCCGGACTGAACGTCGGGGGAGAAAACGCCATGTGCGTGGGCCTGTTCGGCGTTACGTCCAATGCCACTGTAAAAAACCTGACTCTTGAGGACGCGCAGGTTGCAGGCTTCACCATGACCGCCGCGGTCATTGGCTATGCTTACAACACCACGGTTGACAACGTGGACTTGACCGGCGCCAATACCATTCGCGGGCGGAGTACGGGCGCCAACGTTGCCAATATGGTGGCGGGCATTGTTGGCGCGGGCATGGATTCCACCATTCTGAACTGCGATGTTTCCGGGACTACCCTGACCATGGACGGAATTTCCGGCGCAGCATATTCAGGCGCGAACGTTCATGACGCGGGCCTTGTGGTTGGCGGTATGGAAGGGTGCACGCTGGAGAACTGTACTGCGACAGGCGGCGGCGTCGAGGTCACCACTGCCGGAGAATATGCCTTCGGTATCGGCGGTCTTGCGGGCTGCGCCATTGAAGCGGCCTATGTGAAAGACTGCGAAGCGACCAATGTGACGGTCAGAATTGCCAACGGCGAGTCCGACCTGATCGGCGGCCTTGTGGGCTATTCCGGGACAAGCGGCCTTGCGGCCCCTACGCAGATTAACAACTGCACCGTGGCAGGTTCGGAAATTTACGCTATCGGTGCAACCAGCCGCGTGGGCGGACTGTTGGGCGGCGGATTCTATTTCCCCGATTATGCCTCGTATTACCCGGTTCCCGCCCGGATCAGTGTGACCAATAGCACCGCGGACGCAGGTTCCTATGGGCTGGTGGGCCATGCCACCGAGCTTGACAGCATTAATGGCACACCCGGAAGCGAGCGTATTTTTGCGGGCGGAGACGGCGCTGTCAATACTCCTTATCAGATTGCAGATGCCGCCGCGCTGTATGCGGTGAACTACGGCCTGAATGCAAATTACAAGCTGACGGCTGACCTTGACCTTGGGGCCACGTTTGATTTGAGTTACGGCAGCACCGTCTACCATAGGTGGCAGCCCATCGGCGTGCTGCGATACGGCACGGACGTGGATATGACCACCGGAGCGATGGATTTGACCAAGGCGTTTTCCGGTACCTTTGACGGCGGAAACTATACGATTTCCAACGTCACGGTGGATGCCAGCGCCGATGAAACGATGATGGCTCCCGGCGGCATCTTCTCCTGCGTCACCGGCACGGTGAAGGACCTGACAGTGAAAAATGTCACCGTCACCTCCAACGAAAATGCGGCCATGACTGCCGGCGGCGTCATCGGATATGCCCTGCCCGGTGCAGTTCTGAGCAACGTCGACTTGACGGCGGCTGATGGACATCGAAATACCGTCACCGGACGGAACTGCGTGGGTGGCATTACCGGCGGAAGTGAGAACGCCACGCTGTCTTACTGCGACGTCTCGAAGACCGATATTGTGGTGCTGGGCAGCAACGATTTCTCGGAGACTCCGGGCCGCATCATTCAGGTCGACGTTGCGGAATGCGGTGGTCCCGTGGTGGGCGGCGGCTTCGGCGGCTCCATCGCAAACAGCTCCGCCACCGACTGCACGGTAAGCGCTGCCGGTAATGAGCCTGTGGGCCTTGGCGGCTTGGCTGGCTGCCTGCAATGCATGACGGCCATCACCGATAACACTGTTTCCGGTGTGACCATCACCACGCAGCAAGGCGGCCACGCCATTGGCGGACTGTGCGGCTATGCGGGCACCGGAACTGACGGAGCGGGCATCGACGTTGCGCCTGCCGCGCCTACCACTGTCACCGGCAACACGGTTGACATTACCATTAATGCCCCAGGAGCCACCCATGTAGGCGGCCTGATCGGAACCGGTCTGTATTTCTACGGAATGGAAGACCGATACACGGCCAGCGGCAATACCGTCTCCGGCTCCATCACTGCCGGAACCGGCGTGGATTCCCTGTACGGCGCGACCACTCCCGGTGCAATTGCCGGACGGGCCGTGGGCAGCAGCATTGATGAGAGCAATACGTTCAGCGGTCTGACAATCAACAGCGTGGCCGCCGTAAACGCCGTGGGCACGACCAACGGCATGTACGAGAGCGGGGACCAATACGGTGAGGACGACACAGCAGGCTTTATCCAAGGCATCAGCGATACCTATCAGCAGCTTTTCGAGGGCGCGACTCTGGAGAGCCAGTACGACCACTATTGGTATGACTACTGTGCTGCCATTGTGGGTGCGGACAAGGCGGACGAAATGGTTGCCATGATGAAGGCTTCCATCGGCGCGGCAGAAGGCCAGCAGGGTGGGGATTCTTTCTTCTGCGGCTTCATGGGCGATGTAGCGAGCCTCACCTTTAACGGCTTGCAGATTTCCGGCTTTGACGCGCAGGGCGTCCAGCTATTCTCTCATCCCTATCGCTACGTGGGTACCGGGGCCCTGTATATGGAGGGGCAGGTGGTTATGCCCGGCTTCACCATCCTGCAAAGCCTGGATGCGAACTCCGGAGAGTACACCTACTTCCTGATGGCGCCCGATACGCCTGCCTCAACCTATCACATTGAATTCCGCTATGGCAGCGATTTAGATGCGCTTCAGCAATTTGCAACCGGCAGCTATGCCAATTGGCTGGCTGCGGGCATTCCCACCAGCGCGATGGCGGACAGCAGCGAAGAACTGCTGGAGCAGGTAATCTCCCTGTTCTGCCTTGAGAATATGGATTACACCGCAGCCCGCACCGCCAGCTCTTTGGCCCAGTTGAGCGATGTGGTGGGAACCTGGGACTGCAACGTCAACAACTATCCCGAACTGGTAAGCATGGGCGTCACAAGTCTCTACTGCGTCCTCAATGCCGACGGCACTGGAATTACGTATGTCAACGGTCAGGCCGCCAACAGCTATCAGTTCTTTGCTTATGACAACAGTGCCAGCGCCATGTCCGGCATATATGTTGCAAACGCAGAAGATGAGACTAAAGGAAGCCACTATGTGCGCTCCGGCAATAACCTGACCTTTACAACGCTGGATGGAGAAAGCATTACCTACACCAAACGCGGCAGTACCTCCAATGATAACTCCGGCAGCGGCTCCGGTGACGGAGGCTCTGTTGCTTCTGGAAACGCGACGATCAATGTCAGCGGCGGCAGCGTGACTGCCGCACAAATGACCGCCGCAGTTAAGAGCGCGGCCAAGGGTGCTGTCATTTCCATCAGCGCGTCCGGCGCGGCGCAGGTTACGCTGCCCGTATCCGGACTGACCGCGGCGCAGGCCAATAACAACAGCCTCAACATTACCACGAAAAACGGTGTGATTGCCGTGTCTGCCGAAGCTCTGGCGGGCGTGATCAGCGGGGCTTCTTCCAGTGCCAGCGTCAGTGTTGGCATCACGGCTGCGTCGGCCTCCGCCGCGGGCCTTTCTGATGGAACACCTGCATTTGACGTATCCCTTTCCGTTGGCGGTCAGGCCGTCCACAGTTTCGACGGTTCTTTGACAATCACGCTGACGGTGGCCAATTTGAGCAAGATTGCAAACCCCTATGTGCTGCACATTCTGACCGACGGCACAAAGGAGTATCTGAAGCCCTCGGTCAGCGGAAACAGCCTCACGATCAGCGGCGTGCGGAATCTCTCCGTGTTTGCTGTGATTCCCGGCAGTGAAGTGCCTGCGGAGCTGGCATTCACGGATGTGGCAAGCGGCGCGTATTATGCGGACGCCGTGCGCTGGGCGGTTGAAAAGGGCGTGACCTCCGGGACAAGCGCCACCACCTTTGGACCCAACGCCGCATGCACCCGCGCGCAGGCGGTGACCTTCCTGTGGAGAGCAGCGGGTTCTCCGGAGCCTGCCTCCACGGCAAATCCCTTTGGGGATGTGGACAGCGGAGCCTATTACTTCAAGGCGGTTTTGTGGGCGCTGGAGAAGGGAATCACCGGCGGCACCAGCGCCACGGCATTTAACCCCAATGGCGCTGTTACCCGGGCGCAGATTGTCACCTTCCAGTACCGCGCAGCGGGTTCTCCCTCTGTGACAACCGCCAATTCCTTTGGCGATGTGCCCTCCGGCGCGTACTACGCGAACGCAATTCTGTGGGCCGTGGAAAAATCGGTTACAAACGGAACCACAGCTACCACGTTCAGCCCGAATACCAATTGCACCAGAGGTCAGATTGTGACCTTCCTGTATCGGCAGTTTGGCGTGTAACGCAAACTGCTTAGAAAGAACCGGGGAGCATCGGCGCACTGCGCCGATGCTCCCCGGCCTTTTTGGAATGTGCATAAAATATGAAAAGAAATGGTTATTTTTTCGGGCATCTTGTAAGTTAAAAGTCTGGATTTTAATTTTGAAAATGCTGTGGCATAGGCGGACTTGAAAATTTTTCTGACCAATCAAGGGATTTTTAAGAAAAGTAAGCGGATGCAACTTCCGGCACGCAAGGGGCATCTGGTGAAAAAGACTGTAAAATAAAAAATGACTTTCTAAAGTTTGTATATTTTTTCAAACACCACTGTTGACTGTTGAAACGCTTTGCAGGATAATACTATTTAAATAGCTAAATCACTGCGTTGCCTGATCAAAACCTCACTTAAAAAGATGAACGGACGAGGCATTCGGGCGACCCCATACTTGTGAGGGACTTTTGTGGTTGTTTTGCAAAAGCCCCTTAATTTTATAGCATTTTATCAAAAGAGCAAGGAGTGTGATGGACATGAGTGCAATTCAAACCGGAACGGAAGCCTGCATTGACGAAATCGTCGCCGTCCGAAGAGATATCCACCGTCATCCGGAAATTGGCCGGTCGGAGGTGCGCACCTCCGCGCTGATCCGGGAAAAGCTGGCGGAGTACGGAGTGGACAGGATTGAGCAGCCTGTTCCAACGGCTGTGGTTGCCCTGATTCACGGTACCGCAGGATTTGGCAAGTGCGTTGCCCTGCGTGCCGACATCGATGCGCTGCCGGTAAGCGAGGATTCCGGGCTGCCCTTTGCCAGCGAGACGCCGGGAATGATGCACGCCTGCGGACACGATATGCACGCGTCCATGCTGCTGGGCGTGGCAAAGGTACTCTGCGGGATGAGAGAACAGTTTCGGGGAACGGTGAAGCTGATTTTCCAGCACAGCGAGGATACCCTTCCCGGAGGGGCCATGGAGCTGGTGGAAAAGGGCGTTTTGGAAAACCCACATGTGGATGCCATCTATGCGATTCACATGCTGCCGGATCAAGACCGCGTGGGCAAGATCGGCATGCGTGCCGGGGCTGTGACCACGTCTGTGGACCTGTACGATGTGACGGTGACCGGTCGGGGCGGACATGGCTCCGAGCCGCAGAAAACGGACGATCCCATTCTGGCCGCCTGTCAGATGGTTGTGGATATGCAGCAGATTGTTGCCCGCAGAATTGACCCGCTGGAGACGGGAATTCTCTCGATCGGAAGCATTCACAGCGGAGACGCACCCAATGTGATTCCCGGCGAGGTGAAATTTGGTGGGGTGTCCCGGGCTTTTTCTGAGGAAGTGCGGGAGACGATCCGCCGTCAGATGTTTGCCATTGGCAAGGGAATGGAGTCCATCTCCGGCTGTAAGGTGAATATTTACCATTACCACGGCTATCCCGCAGCATACAACGATGCGGATTTAGTAGACTGCGCCAGGAAGGCGGTGGCGGATGAGTTGGGAGACGACGCCATCGTGGAGCTGGAGCGGCCCATGGGCTTTAGTGAAGACTTTGCCTATTTCTATCAGATGACGGGCACGCCGTCCGCCTATTTTATGCTCTTTGGCGGGCAGGGTGGGGAGGAACTGTATCCCCTTCACAGCCCCAAGCTGGTCCTGCGGGAGGAGGCTATGCCATACGGCATCCGGGCCATGGCAGGCATCGCCGTTGAATATCTCAACCGCTGAGGGCGGCACTCCCAATCAGAAAGCGGAGCCGCACCATACATCCATCGGCAAAGGACCTCCCTGCGGCAAGCCGCCGGGTTTTGAATAGAAAAAAGCACGACAGGAGTAAGGAGAAAATATGTACAATTTTGCACTTGCATTCGTTATCTGCGCAGCCGCGTTCATCATCGGTGAAGTGGTTTCCACCCTGACCAAGGCATGGATTCCCTCGGTATTTGTCACGGCAGTGGTGATGCTGGTCGGGTACTGGACTGTGCTCCCCACCACCCTGGTCAGCGACAGTATGCTGATCCCCTTCGGCAGTACCATCGGCATCTACCTGCTGATTACCCACATGGGCACGGTGATCAGCCTCAAGCAGCTGAAAGAACAGTGGAAGACCATTGTGGTATGCCTGATGGGTCTTGCCGGTATGTGCGGTCTTTCTCTGCTGGTGGCTCCGTTGATCATGGAGCGCGAGCTGGTCATTGCCGGTCTGCCTCCGCTGACCGGCGGCATTGTGGCCGCCACGCTCATGCGTGACGCTGCTGCCGCGGCCGGTTTCCAGAAGGCTGCCGTGTTTGCCATCACCATGTACTGCATTCAGGGCTTTGCGGGGTATCCCATCACCGCTGTCTGCCTTCAGGCAGAGGGCAAGCGCCTGCTGAAAGAGTACCGCGGCGGCGAGACGGTCATGACCGATTCCGACAGAGCCGCCGTAAAGGCAGCGGAGGCCGCCACCTCTGCGTCTGCTGCAAAAAAGAAGCTGATTCCCCCCATCCCGCAGAAATTTGATTCCGCTGTTGTGGTTCTGATCAAGCTGGCCCTCGTGGGCTGGCTGGCCACCCAGCTTGGCGGCATCGTCTTCCCCGGCATCGGCAAAATCAGCGGCGCAATCTGGGCGCTGGTTTTGGGTATCCTTTTCACCACCATCGGCTTTTTGGATGCCAACTCGCTGAATAAAGCCAATTCCTATGGAATTATGATGTTCGCGCTGATGATGTATGTGTTTGACGGACTGAAGGACTGCACACCCGATATGCTGAAGGCCATCATTTTCCCCATGGTCGCCCTGATTGTGGTGGGCGTTGTGGGCATGGCAATCATGTCCTTTATCGTGGCCAAGGTGCTGCGGATGTCCTTCCCTATGGCGTTTGCCAACGGACTGACGGCGTTGTACGGGTTCCCCTGCGACGCGATCATCACCGAGTCCACCTGCACGGCGCTTTCTCAGACCCCCGAGGAGAAGGAGTATCTGATGAGCAGAATGTTCCCGTCTATGATTGTGGGCGGCTTTGTCACAGTGACCATTACATCAGTCTTTATTGCCGGCGTGTTTGCAACTATGTTTTAATAAAAAGGAGTGCTGAAAGTTGAACCTCAAAGAAGCTGCCGCAAAATACGGCGATTACCTCATTGAGATGCGGCGCTGTTTCCACGCGCATCCCGAAGTCAGCGGAAAAGAGTATGAAACCAGCAAACGGATTAAGGCGGAACTGGATAAGTTTGGGATTGCCTGGCGCCCCTGCGGTCTGGAGACGGGAATCCTGGCCACCATTCAGGGCGGAAAACCCGGAAAGACCATCCTGCTGCGGGGCGACATGGATGCGCTGACCGTTCAGGAGGAAACCGAGCTGCCCTTTGCCAGCGAGGTTTCCGGCGTGATGCACGCCTGCGGCCATGACTGCCATATCTCAACGCTGCTGACAGCGGCGCGCGTGCTCAATGACATCAAAGCGGACCTGTGCGGGACTGTCCGTCTGGCGTTTCAGCCGGCGGAGGAAACAGCGCAGGGTGCAAAATCCATGATTGAGAACGGTGCGCTGGAAGGTGTGGACGGCTGCTTCGGCATTCATGTATGGTCGAACGTGCCCGCCGGACGGGTGGCGCTGGCCCCGGGACCCCGGATGGCCGCCGCCGATCAGTTCAGCATTGATATCAAGGGGAAGGGCGGCCATGCCTCCGCGCCCCATCAGTGTGTGGATGCCGCTGTGGTTGCCAGCGCGATGGTGAACAATTTGCAGAGCATCGTCAGCCGCGAAGTGGACCCCGGCGACCCCGCCGTTTTGACAGTGGGACGCATAGAAGCGGGCACCCGCTGGAATGTGGTTGCGGAGTACGGAAGACTGGAGGGCACCACCCGCTATTTCTCCCGGGACCTGTATCAGCGCTTCCCAGAGATGATGGAGCGGGTCGTGACCCAGACTGCGCAGACGTTCCGCGCTGAGGCGAAGCTGAATTATGACCGCATTGTTCCTCCCGCCATCAACGACGACCAAATGACCGAGGTGGCGATCGGTGCCGCGCGCAAGGCGATTTCTGCCGACGCAGTGATTGCCATTGACCGCATCACCGGGGGTGAGGATTTCGCCTATTTCATGGAGAAGGTCCCCGGCGCCATCGCTCTGATGGGCGTTGGAAATGAGGCCTGCGGCGCCGTGTGGCCCCAGCACTCCGGAAAATACCGGGTGGATGAGAGTGCGCTGATTAACAGTGTGCTGCTCTACGCGCAGGTTGCTGCGGATTTTAACGCGGGCTGATCCTGCATTTTTCCTCCGCCCCTGCGAATTTACAAGAAACAAGGCCCTGATGCTTTGGCATCAGGGCCTTGTTTTGCGTTTCAACTGCTTCTCAAACGGGGCTTCGCACCTGCTGCGCTGTCTTAAATCAGCCGCGCCCGCCGCGTGAGTGCAATATCTGTAACGGAGCCGGGGGTTTTCAAATATCGCAGGGTATGATAGGATACTGTGTAAAAAAAGAGAAGCTGCCGGGACGCAAGGGGGAAAACGGGCCATGAACAAAACTCTGCTCTATCTCATCTATTTTGCGGCGTATTCCGCGATCTTGCTGGTGATCGGCAAAAGCAGCCTTAGGGACAGCGACAGCGTTGGAAAGTTTTTTATGTGCGACCGGCGGCTGCCCTTGTGGCGGTGCGTCTGCACTTTTGTGGGAACGTGGGTTTCGGCGGCCAGCATTCTCAGTCTGACCGGCTCGGTGTATGAAAGCGGGCTGTCCGCGCTGATGTTCTCGGTGGTCCCCTGGTTTTTGGGGGCGCTGCTGATGATACACGTCAGCGGGAAGCTGTATGCCACCGGCGTCACCACGGTGCCGGAGCTGTTTCGCGTCCGATATGGGTCCAAGGGGCTTCAGGCGGCGTTCGGCGCGCTGCTGGCGGCGGTGTATGTGCTATATCTGGTGATTCAGATCAAAGGCTTCGGCATTGTGGCCTCCACGCTGTTTGGCATCCCGTACAGCCTGTCTATCCTGCTGGTGTATCTGTTTATTTTGTACACGTCCTTCGGCGGCTATCAGTCGGTGACCCGCAGCGACGCATTCAACCTGATTCTCATGATTGTGGGATTGGGTGTTCTTTTGGTAATTGTCGTGGCCCGGGTGGGAAGTCTGGGCGGAATTTACTCCGGCGCGGCGGGCGTGACGGGATACGCCCATGCGGGAATGGAATATGCCACCGAGGCAGGGGACCTTCTGCGGCCCTTCGGGCAGGGGGACTTTGCGCCGTTGATGAGCATCAGCATGTTTTTCGGCTGGGGGCTGGGTCTGGCGGTAAATCCCCAATATGCCGTGCGAATTCTGGCCTCGCGGGACGCCCGCTCCGCCCGGCGGATGATCTGGATTTCTCTGGCGCTGCTGGCGGGAATTTATTTTACGCTCAGCAGTATCGGTCTTGGTATGCGGGTGCTGATTCCCACGGTGAATGAGACGTTATCCACCGACGAGATTCTTACCTATATTCTTAATAACGACCTTTACAGCACGTGGAGCGGATTTTTGCTGTTTGCCATAATCGGTGCGTGCGTTTCCACTGCGAACTCCCAGCTGCTGCTGATCGCGTCCAGCTGCTCCTGCGATATCGTGGGGGCGCTGTGGCCCAGACCGCTCAAGGAGAGCACGCTGGTCAGCCTCAGCCGTGGGGCGGTGATGGCGGGGGGAACGCTGTCGCTGCTGTTGGCCCTGTCGCCGCCGGCCTCCCTTTTGACATATGGAGGGGATGTGTGGGGCGTATTCAGTGTGACGCTGCTGGCCCCGGTGTTTGGGACCCTTCTGTGGAAGAGCACCACCCGGACAGGCGTTTGCGCCGCGCTGGGAGCCGGGCTTCTGGCGCTGGCGGTATTCTATCCGCTTTACTATGAGGGGCTGCTTCCTGTGCATCCCGCCCTGCCGGGAACGCTGATCTCCGCCGGGGCACTGTGGCTGGGGTCCGTGCTGAGCCGGAAAAGGGAGGCGGAAGTATGAAGTTGAGACGTTCACTGACCATTGAGAATAAGATTCTCATGGCGGTGGTGGGGATCTGCGTCCTCTCTGTGCTGTGCTTCGGCTTTTTGATGCTCCGGGAGGGGTATACGAGTAAGCTGACACAGGAGCGGGAAAAGGGGGAGGAGCTGCTGGCCTATATCAGCTGGGACATCCGCCAGTTTGGAGACAATGTGGGACAGGACGCGATTCTCGCCGGCTGCGCCGCTCTTGAAAACGACGGACTTGTCATTCTGGATGGCAGGGGTGCCCGTCTGTTGGGAACGGAACAGGGAGCTGCCCTGGTGGAGGAGGGAAGTGTTTTGGCCGAGCAGCGGGACAATGGGTTTGGCTGGAGACTTTGCTATACGCTGGATGAAGCGGCGTTTCAAAGCGGCCTTGTGGAGGAGCAGAAATACGCCATTCTTGCCACCATTGCGCTGCTGATTATTACGATCCAAGTGGGTGTCTTCGTGTCTTACGGGATTTCAGAGCCGGTGCGGCGGCTGGCAGCGGCCTGCGCAGCCATCGGAGAACGGCCCCAGGAGGCGTCGCCGGAGTTGATTCCCACAGATGTGGGCGGCGCGGAAACGCGGCAGCTGGCGGATGCGTTCCGCAGAATGCTGGAAGAATTGCGGCGGTACAACGCGGCGCTGGCGGAGCAGAAAGCACTGAACGAAAATATTGTGCAGAATCTGCCGCTGGGCGTGGTGGCCTATGGTGCGGACGGGCAGGTGCTGTGCGTCAACGACCGGGCCAGCGCCATGCTGGCGAATGAGACGTTTTTTGCCGCCGGGCAGACGCTGCGCCTGGTGCTGGAGCGCCGTCTTACGCAGGCCAGCGTCCCCCTTGAGGCAATTCGGCTGGAGAACGGCAGGGGAGATGTGCGGGTCTACCAGATAGGAGTCTGGCGGCTTGGGCGGGGGAGCCTTGAAACGCAGCCCGGGACGCTTTGCACGATTGACGACGTGACCTATGACAAGATCATGGAAGAAAAGGTGGGCGAGAGCGAGAAACTGGCCTATATCGGAAAGCTGGCCGCCATGCTGGCCCATGAGATACGCAATCCTCTGGCGGGCATCCGCGCCTCGATTCAGGTGGTGGGCCGGGGACTGGAGCGGGAGCGGGACCGGACCCTGTGCACCAGCGTCATCAAAGAGGTGGACCGCATCAATGAACTGATTGGGGACCTTTTGAATCTGTCCCGCAAGCGGGAAAGCCACAAGGCCGTGGTGGAGCTGAAGCCGCTGCTGGGCGAGGTGGCCATGCTATACTCCAAGCTGGCCGGCAACCACGGCGTCACGATGGAAACCACGGCGGAGCCCGGCCTTGCGATTTATGCCGACGAGGCGGAACTCAAGCAGGTTTTGATAAATCTTGTGAGCAACGGACTGAAAGCCGTGGGGCAGGGGGGACGCATTGCCCTGCGGGCGCAGGGCGGCCCCGGGGAGGTCCTTTTGTCGGTGACGGACGACGGCGCGGGCATGGATCGCGAAAAGCTGCGCTCTGTGGAAAGGGGCATTGCCTCGGGCGGAACCGGACGATACGGCCTTGCCATTGTCAGTCGTCTGCTGGAGCAAAATGGCGGGGAAATGAAAATTCTCAGCAGTCCCGGCGGCGGGACGTGCATTGAAATGCGGTTTCGCCGGACGGATACAGGGGAAAAGGAGACGCTATGAAAGAACGGGTATTGGTCATCGACGATGAAAGTCTTATCCGCATTTCTCTGGAGGCGGGCCTGTCGGACATGGGCTATGAAGTTGCCACAGCGGGGACAATCGCCCAGGGCCTTGCCGCGGCGGAGCGGATGCGGCCAAACGTGATATTGCTGGATAATCGCTTGGAAGGGGATGTGGGGACGGACTATATCGAGGCGCTCCGACATCTTGACGAGGAAGTGCGCATCATCATGATCACCGCTTACGGGACGGTTGCGCAGGCCGTGGAGGCCATCCGCCGGGGGGCCTATGATTTTGTGCAAAAGCCCTTTGATCTGGACGAGCTGAACCTGATCATTCGCCGCAGTCTGGACGAACTGAAAAAAGACCGCAGCCTGAAGGCTGTGAAGGGCAAGCAGCGGGAGCTGATTGGAAACAGCCCCGCCACGGAGGAAATCCGGTCCCAGATCCGGCTGTTGGCGAGAAATGACAACGTAGACCTGCTGATTCGGGGCGAAACCGGCACCGGCAAGGAGGTGGTGGTGAACATGATCCATTACACCTCCGCCCGGCAGGCGGGCCCCATGGTGAAAATCAATTGCAGCGCTATTCCGGAAAACCTTTTGGAGGCGGAGCTGTTCGGCTATGAAAAGGGAGCGTTTACCGGGGCGGTGAAGACCAAAAAGGGCCTGTTTGAGCTGGCGCATGGCGGCACGGTGTTTCTCGACGAAATTGGGGAGATGCCTCTTGCCATGCAGGCAAAGCTCCTGACCTTTCTGGAGGACCGCTGCTTTAAGCGGGTGGGTGGACTGACGGATATTCCCGTGGATGTGCGGGTGGTTGCCGCCACCAACCGCCGGCTGGAGGATGAGATTGCCAAGGGGACCTTTCGGGAGGATTTGTTCTACCGGCTCAATGTCATGCAGATATTTATCCCGCCCCTGCGGGAACGGGTGGAGGATATTCCCGTCATCGCGGATTATTACCTGCGGCACTTCAATCAGAAATTTTCCAAGGAGATTGAAGCCATTGACCTGGCCTATCTGGGCGAAATGCGCCGCTATTATTGGAAGGGCAATGTGCGCGAGCTGAGAAACGTTTTGGAGCGGGAGGTGCTGTTTTGTGAGGGAAAGACCCTTCGGGGCGCGCCTTTGGCCGCTTTTGGCGGAGGAGGCGCCCCTTTGGGAGTAAAGGACCTTTCCTTGGGACCGATTGATCTGGAAGCCGAGACCGTGGCATTTCAACGGGCGTATATCCGCCGGGCACTGGCTCTGAGCGGGGAGAACAGCACCGCGGCGGCGGAGCTGCTGGGTATCAGCCGGTTTACGCTGAAGCGCCGGATGGAGGATGAAGACGTGCGGAATTGAACATCCGGCCGTGCAGAATCGCACGTCCGCTTAGGAAAATGGTTTATTTTCCTAAGCGGACGTGTTTTTTTGTAAAAAAATCAGAGACTATGAATGTGAAAATCACAAAAAGCAACTAGCGAAACTGTAAAATACAAACAATTATTTCGCGCCATAAGCGGAAATGATGTGCGTTTGTAATAAAAACTTGAAGGCTTGGTATGGAACTTGCTGCTAAGTATGACAGGTACATCTGGAATGGTGCCCTTGGGGCAAAAAAGGAAGGAGCTACAATTATGAATCTGGTGGATCTGAACAGCGATCTGGGAGAGAGCTTCGGTGCGTACACCATCGGTTTGGACAGCGAGGTGATTCAGCACGTATCGTCGGTCAACGTGGCCTGCGGCTATCATGCGGGGGACCCTCTGGTCATGGCGCAGACCGTGGCCATGGCGAAAGAGGCGGGTGTGGCCATCGGCGCGCATCCGGGGTTTCCGGACCTGATGGGCTTTGGCCGGCGAAACATGGTGTGCTCGCCCAAGGAGGCCAAGGCCTATGTCCAGTATCAGATGGGTGCTTTGTTGGCGTTCACCGCCGCGGCGGGGGTAAAGCTTCAGCATGTGAAGCCCCACGGTGCGCTTTACAATATGGCGGGCAAGGACATGGAACTGGCGTCCGCCATCGCGCAGGGCATCGCGGAGGTAGACAGGGACGTGATTCTGCTGGGTCTTGCCGGAAGCAAAATGATTGAGGCGGGCCGGGCCGCAGGACTGCGGGTGGCCAGCGAGGTGTTTGCGGACCGCGCCTACCAGGCGGACGGTTCTCTGGTTCCCCGCAAGCAGCCCGGCGCGGTAATCCACGATAAGGACGAGGCCATTCGCCGTACGGTGCGCATGGTGATGGAGGGAAAGGTCACTGCCATTACAGGCGAGGAGGTTTCCATCTCCGCCGATTCCATCTGTGTACACGGCGACAACCCCTCCGCTGTGGAATTTGTAAAAAACATCCGTGCCGCTATGGAGGCGCAGGGCGTGAAAATCGCCCCCATCGCCGCCATTGTTTAATCGCGTGCCACAAATATAATAAAAGTGAGGAAATCCCGATGAGTGCGAACGAGACGACAAAGAATAGATCTGTTTTGCTGGGCGCCGCGTTTTTAATGGCGACTTCTGCCATCGGCCCCGGATTTTTGACCCAGACCTCAAAATTTACCGCACAATATGGTCCCGTACTGATTCTCGTTATTTTGCTGGCAATCCTGATGGATATTACCGCACAAATGAACATCTGGTCTATTGTCAGCGTGTCCAAGATGCGGGCACAGGACGTGGCAAACAAGGTGCTTCCCGGCCTGGGCGTCGTCCTTGCTGTTTTGGTGGCAATCGGCGGATTGGCATTCAACGTGGGCAACGTGGGCGGCGTGGCGCTGGGCTTCAACGCCATGTTCGGCTTGAATGAAAAGGTGGGCGCCGTGATCGCAGGCTGCCTTGGCATCATCATCTTTGTCAACAAAAATGCCAAGACCATCATGGATAAGGTTGCCACGCTTCTGGCTGCCATCATTCTGGTCACTGTGCTGGTGGTGGCGGTGATCTCTCAGCCGCCTCTGGGCGTGGTTGCGTCCAGCCTGACCAAGTTCAATGAAATCCCCTCCATGTTTGTGGCGCTGACCACCCTGCTGGGCGGCTCCTGCGGCGGCTACATTGCTTTTTCCGGCGCACACCGGCTGCTGGACGCGGGCATTTCCGGTCCTGAAAATGTGAAGCATGTGCGCAAGAGTGTGCTTCAGGGCTGCGGAACCTCCGGAACCGTGCGTATTTTGCTGTTCCTGGCCGTGCTGGGCACCTGCATGATCGGCTCCCAGTGGAATGCCGCCAATGCCGACACCATTATCAACGCAGCAAACCCCGCCGCCGAGGCGTTCCGCCTGTCCGCCGGCAATTTGGGCTATCGGCTGTTCGGCCTGTGCCTGTTCTCCGCCGGCGTCTCCTCCGTGGTGGGCGCGGCGTTCACCTCAGTCTCCTTCCTCAAGACGCTGCACCCTTTCATCAACAAGTATGAGCGCCAGTTCGTGGTGGGCTTCATCACCTTTTCCACGCTGATGATGGTGCTGGTTGGCAACGCCGCCCAGCTTTTGATTATTGCGGGTGCGTTCAATGGCCTGATTCTGCCGGTCAGTCTGGGCGTAATGCTGCTGGCGTGCCGCAATAAGAAAATCGTAGGCGATGACTACAAGCATCCTACATGGATGATTGCGTTGGGTATCATTGTGGTCTGCATCTCTCTCTACGCCGGAGTGAAAGCCGTTCCCGGCATTTTGAAGCTTTTCGCCTGATAAAAGGCGTATCATACGCTGGGCGCGGCGGTGTCGCGCCCAGCGGAAAGGAACAAGTATGGACGAAGTGAGATTTTTAAATGCCGGAGATACGGCTGTGACCGTGGAATTTGGCAATGAGATCAGCGTGGCGATTAACAGCCGCATTCGGGCGTTTAACATTGCCCTGCTGGAAAGCGGCATTTCAGGCATCGTGGAGACGGTTCCCACCTATCGGTCCCTGATGGTGCATTATGATCCGGGCGTCATTCGCTATGCCGCACTGGAACAGAAGCTGAAGGGACTGCTGGGCGGTCTGGACAAGGTGCGGATTCCTCCCAGCGAGGTGCTGGAAATTCCCGTGCTGTATGGTGGGGAGGAAGGGCCGGATCTTCCGTTTGTGGCGGAGCAGGGAGGCAGGTCCGTGGACGAGGTGATCGCCATTCATAGCGCGCCGGAATACCTGATCTACATGCTGGGCTTTACGCCGGGCTTCACGTATCTGGGCGGCATGGACGACACCATCGCCACGCCCCGGCTGAAAACACCCCGGGTCAAAATTCCCGCAGGCAGCGTGGGCATCGCCGGGGCGCAAACCGGAGTATATCCCATCGACTCTCCGGGAGGCTGGCAGTTGATCGGGCGGACCCCGGTGCGGATGTACGCGCCGGAGCGTGAAAAACCGATTTTGCCGGAGGCGGGCCAGTATATGAAGTTTTACCCCATTGATCGGGCGGAATATGATAGAATTGCGGAGCAGGAGGCCGCCGGGACTTATGTCTGCAAGCGTCACTCCAGAGAGGAGCGTGCGGAATGAGTATCACGGTTTTGCATCCCGGTATGCTGACAACCGTTCAGGATCAGGGACGGACGGGGTATCAGCAGTTTGGCGTGCCGGTTTCCGGGGCAGTGGATCCCCGTTCCGCCGCCGTAGCCAATATTTTGGCGGGTAATGAAGAGGGAGAAGCTATTCTGGAGTGTACCATTATGGGCCCCCAGCTCCGCTTCGACCAGCCCGCGGTGATCGCCGTCACCGGTGCGGACCTGGGCCCGACGCTGGACGGCGTTCCTATGGATAACTACCGGGCCGTTCAGGTGGGCGCTGGGCAGGTGCTGCGCTTTACCGGTCCCAAATCCGGTTGCCGGGCATTTATCGCCGTCGCGGGGGGACTGGATATTCCTCAGGTGATGGGGAGCCGATCGACTTATATGAAAGCGGGAATCGGCGGCTTCCATGGCAGAAAGCTGGAAAAGGAAGACGTGCTTGGCCTTCGTGCACCGGAGAAGGGGCCAAAATCACTGGCCACCCGTGCCATCGCGCCGGAGTTCCGCGCGCGGACGGAATACACGCTTCGGGTGGTTCCGGGACCGCAGGACGATGCGTTTACCTCTGCGGGGATGGAGACGTTTCTCACGGGCGTTTATAGCGTCACAGCCGAGTTTGACCGAATGGGCTGCCGACTGGAGGGCCCGGAGATTGCCCATGAATCCTCCGGAGACATCATCTCCGATGGCATCGCGTTCGGCGCCATTCAGGTGCCCTCTTCGGGGCAGCCCATCGTCATGCTTTCCGACCGGCAGACCACCGGCGGCTACACCAAGATTGCCAACGTAATTTCTGCGGATTTTCGCATTCTGGGCCAGCTAAAGAGCGGAGATAAGGTCCGTTTTGAAAAGATATCGTTGTCCGCCGCACAGGAGGCGTTGCTTGCCCAGCGGGCATCGCTGCGGCTGCTGCGGCATGTGCTGGACAACTGAAGAAAACAGGCGCTGACATAAAAAAGGAGGAGCATCAATGTCATTTGATATTACGCCTTATATTGACCTTTCTCCCGCAGTGGTGCGGGAAAAGATCCGCGCCGGGAAAATCGACTTTCCAACTGCCGGTATGTGCCGGGGCTATGCGCAGGCCAACCTTGTAATCCTGCCGCCGGACTATGCGGCGGATTTCAGGGAGTATGCCCGGCGCAACCCGTTTCCCTGCCCGATATTGGAGGTGATCGAGGGTACGCCCGGGACCCATGCCATGGGAGAGGGCGGCGACATTACCACCGACATTCCCCGTTACCGCATCTATCGCGGCGGCGTGTTCACGGAAGAGCTCACGGATGTGTCCGCCTATTGGGAGGACGGCTATGTGGGATTTTTGATCGGCTGCTCCTTTTCTTTTGAAGAGGCGCTGCTTTCTGCGGGAATCGAGGTGCGGCATATTACGCAGGGCTGCAATGTGCCCATGTACAAAACGAACATTGCAACAGTGCAGGCCGGACCGTTTTACGGACCCATGGTCTGCTCTATGCGTCCTATGTCGCCGGAGCACGCCGAAATTGCCAGGGCCATTACGGAGAAAATGCCCAATGTCCACGGAGCGCCTGTCCATATGGGCGATCCCGCGCAGATCGGAATTCAGGATATTATGAAGCCGGATTACGGGGACCCCGTGGAGATAAAGCCCGGCGAAATCCCTGTGTTCTGGCCCTGCGGCGTGACGCCGCAGGCGGCGGTGGAGCATGCAAAGCCGCCCATCGTCATTACCCATGCGCCGGGGCATATGTTTATCACCGACGTGAAAAACGCAGAGCTGAATGACTATCTGGAGGCACAGAAACAGATATGATGCAAAGCCGCCGCCCGCTTTTGCGGGCGGCGGCTTTATTCTGGGAGCATTTGCGGCTGCCCTTTTTGCCGGTTCAGAGCGTGCCCGAATGCAGATTAAAACTTGCCCCTCCGGATGAGTTGTGGTACAATGGAAAACGCATGTTTTAGAACGATTTTGGAGGAATTGGCATTGTTTTTGCGGTTTATATCAGATTTGAAAAATGAGTTTCGGGGATACGGTTCCACAGGCCTGATGCAGGACGCAATGGCCGGACTGACGGCCTGCGCGGTGGCGCTGCCCTTGGCCTTGGCATTTGGCGTCAGCTCCGGCGCCACGGCGGCCGCGGGCCTTGTCACGGCCATTATTGCGGGTGTGGTGATTGCCGCGCTGGGGGGCGCATCCTATCAAATATCCGGACCTACCGGTGCCATGAGCGCCGTGCTGATTGGCATTGTGGGAACCCATGGTTTGCAGGGCGTATTTTTGGCCAGCTTTGCCGCGGGAGTACTGCTGCTGATTGCGGGGATTTTCCGAATGGGCCGCCTGATCTCGTTTATCCCAATGCCCGTGGTCATGGGATTTACCTCCGGAATTGCAATCATTATTGCCATGGGGCAGATTGATAATTTTTTTGGAACTGTTTCGCAGGGAAGTTCCAATCTGGAAAAACTGGCTTCTTATGGAGGGCTGGGTTTTTCCCCCAATTGGCAGGCTGTGGCGGTGAGTGTGCTGGTGGTGGCGGTGATGCTGCTCTGGCCTAAGAAATGGGGTGCAAAGGTGCCCGGCTCTCTGGCGGGAATTGTTGTGGCGGCTGTGGTGTCTGTTGCGTTTGGCATGGACAGCTTGACAACGGTGGGCGACATTCCGCGGTCGTTGCTGCTGAGCGACCGCCTGACGCTTGACGGTGACAGCCTTGGGATGCTGGCAAACTTGAGCTCGCCGATTGTCACCATTGCAGCGCTGGGAATGATTGAAAGCCTGCTGTGCGGCGCGTCCGCCGCCCGGATGAAAAACGAGACGTTCAATGCCGATCAGGAATTGATTGCACAGGGTGTTGGAAACATGCTGCTGCCCCTGTTTGGCGGCGTGCCGGCCACGGCGGCCATCGCCCGCACCAGCGTGGCGGTGAAGTCCGGACAGCAAACCAGACTTACCAGCGTGTTTCACTCCCTGTTCCTGCTGGGGTCCATGCTGTTGCTGGGCGGCGTCATGGCAAAGCTGCCGCTGGCGGCGCTGGCGGGCGTATTGATGGTCACGGCATGGCGCATGAACGACTGGGACGGAATCCGGTACATCTTTTCGCACCGCTTTAAGTCCGGGATCAGTCAGTTTTTCGTGACGATGCTGGCCACTGTGGTCTTTGATCTGACCATGGCAATTTTGCTAGGTGTGCTGTACTCCGTTATTTTGTATATGTCCCGTGTCAGCCATATCTCCGTCAGCTTTTCTGCGATTGACGCAAATCGGCTGCGGGATGTGCCGGATGAAAAAGCCGCTGTTTGGGAGACTTCCGGCGTGGCCTATGTGACCGGTTCTTTGTTTTTTGGCGCGGTGGATGAATTTAATCGCTGCATCAGAGAAATGCCCGCATATGATCATGTTATTTTGTCTCTGCGGGGGATGCCCAGTGTGGATGTGTCGGGCGTTCAGACGATGTTGGAGCTTTGCCAGAGCATGAAGGAAGAGGGAAGGACAGTGGCCTTTTGCGGCATGACGCACTCTGTGCGCACCTATTTTGACCGGGCGGGAATCACCGCATTGCTGGGAGAGTCCGCTTATTATTGGAGCGCCGACCTTGCAATCCTTGATCTTTTGAAGAAGGAGCTGAAGTAGCAGGAACAGGCGGCATCAGTCGAGTGAGCAGATAAAGACTGCACCCCAATCGTCAGACAGCATGATATGCTGCATAACGGTTGGGGTGCTTTTTTGAATGGAATTATGATAATCCGTTCCGCAGGAGCCTTGGCTCCTGCGGAACGGATTGTTCTTTGCGGACTTAAAGGCCCTGCCGCTTGGCGCAGCCCCAGGGGGGAAAAATCACTTCCAATAGTCCAGTTGGCTGACGTCTATACAGATATCAGCGGCTTGGAAGACGGGATTCACGCCCTCTCTCTTCTGCGCCACATAGTCCCGGCAGGCATTGACCGCCATCTTGCCAGAGTGCGAGCGCCGGATAACCTGCGTATTTAGAAGGAAAACCCGACAAGCAAAGTCTGGCCGCAATGGCTTTCGCAATCTCCGCTGCTTTGAAAATGGTTAGACAGATAAGTCAGCACATGCGGCAAACAAATGCAAAAATGCAGATAAAAAGAGGGGGACCTATCGCAAGCCTTGGGCTTGCGACAGGTCCGGTCTTTTGTGTGTAAAACAAGATTGAGAAAGGGAGGGGGCGTAGCTGATTCAAATAGCCTTACTGCATGGACTCCAAGATGGCGTCCGCCAGCGTTTCCAGTTCAAATGCCTTATCCTCGTGCAGGGAGGAGGCCATGCTCACGCGCTCGTTCAGCACGGTCATGTTCTTCATTTCCTCGTCGAGGAACTTCTGCATCAGATCGCCGGACTTGATAGCCCAGGACCCGTTCTCCATAATGGCCACGGTGCGGTTTTGCACGTTCAGCGCCTTCATATCCATGAGAAGATTGTGCATCGCCGGATAAATTCCGAGGTTATACGTCACCGAGGCCAGCACCAGGTGACTGTACTTAAAGGTTTCTGAGATAAGCTGGGAGACGTCGGTGGAGGATACGTCATAGATGGCGACTTTCGTCATGCCCTTGTCGCACAGCCGCGCGGCCAGTGCCTGCGCGGCGGACTCCGTGTTGCCGTACATGGAGGCGTATACAATCATCACGCCCTTTTCCTCCGGCTCATAGCGGCTCCAGGTGTCGTACTTCTGGATAAAATACATCAGGTCCTTGCGCCACACCGGCCCATGGAGCGGGCAGATGTATTTGATCTGGCTCAAAATGCCCCCGGCCTTTTTCAGGATGAGCTGAATGTGGGGGCCGTATTTTCCAACAATGTTGGTCAAATACCGGCGGGCATCGTCCAGCCAGTCCCGGTCAAAGTCCACCTCGTCGGCAAACAGCTTTCCGTCCAACGCGCCGAAGGTTCCAAACGCGTCGGCGGAGAAGAGCACGCCGTCGGTGGTGTCAAAGGTCACCATGACCTCCGGCCAGTGGACCATGGGGGCAAACACAAATGTAACCACATGCTTCCCAAAGCTGAAGGTGTCACCTTCCTTCACCTCAACGATCGCATGTTCGTCCACGGGGAATTTGAACTGGCGCATCATCATGAAAGCTTTTTCGTTGCTAATAATCACCACATTGGGCCACCGGAGCAAAATCTCCTCGATGGAGCCTGCGTGGTCCGGCTCCAGATGGTTGATGACCAGATAATCCAGCGGGCGGCCCGCCAAAACGTGCTCCATGTTTTCCAGAAGCTGACGGCAGCCGGACCAGTCCACGGTGTCAAACAGGGCGGTCTTTTCGTCCAGCAAAAGATAGGAGTTATAGGAAACACCTCTGGGAATGGGATATGCATTTTCAAACAGAGCAAGGCGATGGTCGTTGGCCCCTACCCAGTACACATCCTCAGTCACATTTCTTACACTATACATATTTTTTTCCTCCCTTCGGTTTTACGCCTGAATAAATTGGTCCTTGGACTCGGCACACTCGGGGCATGCCCAGTCTTCCGGCAGATCCTTAAACTGCGTGCCCGGCGCGATCTCGCTTTCCGCGTCGCCAAGCTCGGGTACATATTCATAGCCGCAGCCGCTGCATACATAGCTGGGGCCGATGGGCTCCGGCTTGGGCATGCGGGGGCGCTTCATCTTCACCATGGGAGGGGCGAGCTGCTTGTCGCCGGTGTCCAGCGCGGCGGTGAGCAGGGGCAGAATTTCATTCACGTCGCCCACGATGCCGTAGTCGCAGTTCTTAAAAATCGGGGCGTTGCCGTTTTTATTGACCGCCACGATGATTCCGGCGTCCTTAATGCCCTTGAGATGCTGGCTGGCCCCGGAAATGCCGCAGGCAATATATAGGTTGCCGGTAAATTTCTGGCCGGACATACCCACATAGCGGTTGAGCGGCAGATACTTCAGCGTTTCAGCCACGGGGCGGGAGGAGCCGATTGCCGCGCCTGCGGCCTTGGCCAGATTCTCGACCAGAAGCATGTTTTCCTTGTCTCCGATGCCTTTGCCCGCGGAAACCACACGCTCGGCCTGCACGATGGGCGCATCCAGAGGAATCCCCACCGTAAAGTCAAAACCGTCCTTTTTCAGTGCGTCCACCAACGCGGAAACCTGCTCCGTGGCGACCCCGTCCCGGAAAATCTGCTTTTTCCGGATTCCGGTGATGGGCGCGGGCTTTTTGGACCGGCTGGAGGAGGCGCTTTCCTCCTTGGGCGGCTTGCCCAGAATGTGGGAGGCGATGACCACCCGCTGAATCTCGTTGGTGCCCTCGTAGATGGTGGTGATTTTCGCGTCGCGGTACATCCGCTCAACCTCCATGCCCTTGAGGTAGCCGCTGCCGCCGAAAATCTGGAGCGCGTCGTTGGTGACCTCCAATGCAATGTCGGAGGCATACTGCTTGGCCATGGCGGATTCCATGCCGAAGGGTTCGTGGTTCTCCTTCAGCTCTGCCGCCGAATAGACCAGGAACCGCGCCGTGCGCAGCTTGGTCGCCATGTCCGCGATTTTGAAGGAAATGGCCTGCTGGAAGCCGATGGGCTTACCGAACTGGACGCGCTCTTTGGCGTAGCTCACCGCCTGTTCGAACGCACCCTGCGCAATGCCCAACGCCTGCGCCGCAATGCCGATGCGTCCGCCGTCCAGCGTGGCCATGGCGATTTTAAAGCCCTCGCCCTCCTTGCCCAGCAGATTTTCCTTGGGGACCTTCACGTCGTTGAAAATCAGCTCTGCGGTGGAGGAGGACCGAATGCCCATTTTGTCGTAGTGGTCGCCAAATTCAAAGCCCTTCCAGCCCTTTTCCACGATAAAGGCGGAGATGCCTTTTACGCCGATGTCGGGGGTGGTCACTGCGAACACCACATATGTATCGGCCTTGGGCGCGTTGGTGATAAAAATTTTTCCGCCGTTCAGCTGGTAGTGGTCGCCCTTATCCACCGCCGTGGTTTCCGTTCCGCCCGCGTCGGAGCCTGCGTTTTGCTCGGTCAGGCCAAACGCGCCGATTTTCTCTCCCTTACACAGCGGAACGAGATATTTTTTCTTCTGTTCCTCGGTGCCAAATCCGAAGATGGGCCAGGTGCCCAGGGACGTGTGCGCCGACAGAATGACGCCGGAGCCGCCGTCGACCCGGGACAGCTCCTCCACCGCGACGGCATAGCTGATCATGTCCAGACCCGCTCCGCCATACTCTTTCGGGAAGGGAATCCCCATCAACCCCATTTTTCCCAGAGTTGCCACCGCTTCATCGGGGAACTGGTTTTCCTTGTCCATGAGGAAGGCGAGGGGCTTAATCTCTTCTTCCGCAAACGCGCGGACCTTGGCGCGAAGCTTTTCCTGCTGCTGCGTGGTCGTGAATAACATACTGCTTCCCCCTTTTTAATTGACCGCTATATTTGACAAAATATATCCACTTTAAGTGCAAAAAATGATTACCCGTCGAATAAAATTTCGTGAAGGCTATGGGCCTCCAGTTCCTGATCCAGCTTTTTCTGGATGGAGGTTAAATTGATATGCGCGCGGCAGACGGTATCTCCGTGCGCCTTACACCAAAGGCACTGATAGTTCGGATTCATACAGGGGCTGATAAAGGAATCCTCTTCCATGACCTGCATCAGCCGGAAAAGAGACACCTGCTCCAGCTTGGCCGCCAAAATATAGCCGCCATCCGCTCCGCGCAAAATTCGGACAATCCCGCCTTTTTCAAGCTTTTTTAAAATCTTATAGGCAAACTGCTGAGGAATTTGTTCTCCCTGCGCCAGCTGCGCCGCAGTGGCCCGCTCCTCGTCCGCAAGTACCCGCAAAATCCGCAGAGCGTAATCCGTTTCCTTTGTCAGAAGCAATGTTTCATCTCCTTTGCGTCTTCCACTCTACTATTGTGGATATAAATTGTCAAGTATATTCTGGGAGAAATTTAAACTTTTTTTGTACATATTAATTAACAAAAGAATTTGGTGCTTACGTATAATTAGAGTAAATTGCAAAAGGGGCAGATGAACATGCAGATTTGCAGCAATCAGGGGCGAACCGTCTCCCTTAAAGGAGACGGCCCCCGCGGTCCGGTGTAAGATCGCAAATCCGTCTCATGAAAGACAGCGAATTCCCGCGTCGGGCTGCCTCCCGCGTTTGGCGTACATAACCGCCCCGCGTTTTGCATAGGATGGAGCAACGCAAGGCGGGGAGTGTTGCTTTTTGAAGGGAAACATGGAGGAGCGGGCCGAGCAACTGGCCCAGTACATCATAGAAAACCGAGCGACGGTCCGCGCCGCCGCCGGAAAATTCGGAATCTCCAAATCCACCGTACATAAGGACATTACCGAGCGGCTGCCCAGAATGAATCCGGCGCTGGCGGCGCAGGCGCGGCAGGTGCTGGACGTGAACAAACAGGAGCGCCATATCCGAGGCGGAATTGCCACCAAGGAAAAATATCTCCACGGGCATCGGTGACGGGGGCGAAAGCCGCCCGGTAACCGGCACAGTTTAGAACTGGAGGGAGCTTTGATGGAAAATAAATTCGATCGGGGTCGGAGCGCGGCTGCCTCCCCCGCCCCGGAAGCGGGCGTCGGCGAACCGGAGGTCCGTCGGTGGGTTCACCCTATTCCGCAGCCCGGCGGCCCGGCGCTCCCGGAGTCCACGATGCATTATATCTGCTGTGCCCTCAGCTACCAGAACGAGCTGCTCAGCGAAATCAAGGTGCTGCTGGAGCAGTTCTGCAGGGAAGGGACCGCT
The DNA here is from genome assembly GCF_041020825.1 of Oscillibacter sp. GMB15532. Taxonomy (NCBI): domain Bacteria; kingdom Bacillati; phylum Bacillota; class Clostridia; order Eubacteriales; family Oscillospiraceae; genus Oscillibacter; species Oscillibacter sp. GMB15532. The sequence goes on along the minus strand of NZ_JBEVTO010000001.1, from coordinate 434,842 downwards.
GATTCGCCGCCCGGCGATCAGCCCCCGGAATGAACTGCGAAAAACGAAATTCGGCGCCTTTACGCACAAGGTACAAAGGTACAGGCGCAGCACAACGGGCCAGCCGGCAGGCTGGCCCGTTGTGCTTTTGGAAGATTGGATGAAAAGAAGTTTTGTCTCTTGCAAGTATTATAATAACGGCAATATGTTAACCGAAAAAGCAAGGATTGTTACAAAAGTATGAAATCTTCTGCTGGCAATTAAAAATAAATAAGGCGTTTGAATTTGCGCGTCAGGAGGCGTATGATAGCGAAGAGAACTTTGTGAAAAGAGGAAAGACCGATGCAATTTTTAAAGAAAAATGGGCCGGGGTTGCTGCTGTGTCTGGTGATCGCGGCGCCGTCGTGGCTGCTGGGCAGGCGGTTTCCCGTGGTGGGCGGGGCAGTGATCGCCATTCTGGCGGGAATGGTGATCGCGCTTTTCCTGCAAAGCAGGGGGCATTTGGAAAGTGGAATTAAGTTTGCCTCAAAAAAAATTCTTCAGTGGGCGGTGATCCTGCTGGGCTTTGGGATGAATCTGCGGGTGGTGATTGAGACGGGGAAGCAGTCCCTGCCCATCATCCTGTGCACGATTGCAACCTCTCTTGCGATTGCCGCCGCGCTGCACCGGGTGCTTCGCATTCCGGGGAATATTTCCACGCTGGTGGGGGTGGGCTCCTCCATCTGCGGCGGCAGTGCCATCGCTGCCACCGCCCCCGTGATTGATGCAGACGATGGGGAGGTGGCGCAGGCCATCTCGGTAATTTTCTTTTTCAATGTGCTGGCGGCGGTGCTGTTTCCTCTCCTTGGAAATGTGCTGGGCTTTGATACCGGCTCCGGTGAGGCCTTCGGTGTGTTTGCGGGTACGGCCATCAACGATACCTCCTCCGTTACCGCCGCCGCCGCTACCTGGGACAGCATGTGGAATCTCGGCTCCGCCACGCTGGACAAGGCGGTGACCGTAAAGCTGACCAGAACCCTTGCGATCATCCCCATCACGCTGGTGCTGGCCCTGCTGCGGGCACACCGGGAAAAGGCTGCCGGGGGTACGGGGAAGGCCCTGCGGCTCCGGGAAATTTTCCCCTTCTTTATTCTCTACTTCGTGGCCGCCTCTGTCGTAACCACCGTGGCACTGCGGCTGGGCGTTCCGGCGGCGGTGTTCGGCCCGGTGAAGGAATTGAGCAAGTTTTTCATCGTGGTGGCAATGGCCGCCATCGGGCTGAACAGTAATCTCATCCAGTTGATTAAGTCCGGAGGGAAGCCCTTGGCGCTGGGAGCCTGCTGCTGGGTGGGCATCACGGTGGTCAGCCTTGTGCTGCAAAGGACTTTGGGCATCTGGTGATGCCGAACGGAAAAAGCCGCAGGCGGATTTTCGGCTTGGCGCTCCGGCTGGAGAAAATATTTTGAAGATTCAGACCGAAGAAGAGAACAGGCGGCACAGGCGTGCAGCCTGTTCTCTTTTGCGTCTTTTATAGAATGCGCGGGAGGGGACAAAAACGGAAGCCTCTATTTGCTGTGATCGCGGTCCCGGAGGGCTTGGAAAAACGAGGCCAGAAGCCCGCGGCACTCCTCGCCCAGAATCCCGCCCACCAGTGCGGGCGGGTTGGGGAAGTTTTCCATAAACAGGTTTGTCACGCCGCCGCAGGCCCCGAAAACCCCGTCCCGGGCGCCGTAAAAAACTCTGGCAATCCGGGTGTTTAAAATTGCCCCCGCGCACATGGGGCATGGCTCCAGTGTCACGTACAGGGAGCAATTTTCCAGCCTCCAGTCTCCAAGGCGGCGGTTTGCGGCGGCGATGGCGTCCATCTCCGCGTGGGCGGCGGCAAGGCCGCATTCTTCCCGCCGGTTGCGGCCCTCGCCGACAATTTCGTCCTCCCGGACGATGACGCAGCCCACCGGAACCTCTCCGGCGTCCGCGGCCTCCCGGGCCAGTGCCAGCGCCCGGCGCATAAAATCCTCGTGCTCCATGGAAACCTCCGTATAGAAATTGGAATAATTGTCCAAACTCCCCGTAAGATATAGTGCGCAAAGAAACGGGGGAGTCATATGAAAAACGTATTCTTTTCCAAGCGTCCCGTGCAGGAGTCCGAGCTGTCGGTCCTGCAAAGCGAGCTGCGCGCGGCCCAAGGCGAGCTGACTCTGGCGTATCGCCAGTTCGATCTGGCGACGGACCCGGAGCTGGTGGAATCCTGCGTCTACCAGATCAGCGCGGCCAAAGCCCGGTGCAATTACCTGATTCGCGCCATCAAGGCCCGCTGCCCTGACACGGCGGCGATGACCCGGACGGAGGAGGCCGCCACATGGACTTAAGTCATAAAATCATTCTGGGCGTGCTGGCAGTATTTCTGCTGGCGGCACTGCTGCGCATTTTCAAGGCGCCGCTGAAGCTGGCTGTCAAGCTGCTGGCCAATACCTTTCTGGGCTTTCTCGCGCTGTATCTTGCGGGGCTGACGGCCCCGTGGACCGGCATCGCCCTGGGACTGAACATCTGGAACGCTCTGGTGGTGGGGATTCTGGGCCTGCCGGGATTTGTGCTGCTGCTGCTGGTGCAGTGGATTCTCTAGCTGCTACATATAAAATCAGGCGCTTGATCAAAGACGGAGGCGGAGAAACGCCTCCGTCCTTTTTATAAAATTTAAATTGAACAAGTGATTTTGGGAGATACTAAGAGAAAAACAAAGATAATGAAAGGTATCATATATCTAAATCAGATTTGTGTTGACATTGCCGAAATAGGGTGGTATAAATAAACGTGCTTTGATTTTACCCTGATATATCAGGTTTGTAAAGAACATCAAGAATTTCATATACGGAGGAAAGAACATGTCCACTTTTATGGCCAACGCGTCCAATATTGAGCGCAAGTGGTACATCCTGGACGCCGCCGGAAAGCCCCTGGGCAAAACGGCCGTCCGAGCTGCCGACATTCTGCGCGGCAAAACCAAGACCACCTTTACCCCCCATGCCGACTGCGGTGACTTTGTCGTCATCATCAACGCTTCCAAGGCGGTGCTGACCGGCGACAAGGGCAACCAGAAGATCTACCGGAGACATTCCGGCTGGATCGGCGGCCTGAAGGAGACTCCCTATCGCATCCTGATGCAGGAGAAGCCGGAGCTTGCCATGCGCGAGGCTGTCCGGGGCATGCTGCCCAAGAACAGCGTGGGCCGCTCTTCTCTGACCCGGCTGCACATCTATGCCGGCGAAAACCATGAGCAGCAGGCACAGATGCCCGTGGCGCTCGACGCGGAATAAGGAGGAAGAACAGAATGTATCAGTCTAAGAAGCCCTATCTGTACGGCACTGGCCGGAGAAAGTCCTCCGTGGCACGCGTCCACCTGTTCCCCAACGGCACCGGCTCCATTATCATCAACGGCCGGGATATTGACGAGTATTTCGGCCTGGATACCCTGAAGATGGTGGTCCGTCAGCCGCTGGAGTCCACCTCCAACACCGGCAAGATGGACGTTGTGGCTACTGTTGCCGGCGGCGGCGTGTCCGGCCAGGCCGGCGCCCTGCGCCATGGCATTGCCCGCGCCCTGCTGCTGGCCAGCGAGGACAACCGTCCCATCCTGAAGAAGGCCGGTTTCCTGACCCGCGATCCTCGTATGAAGGAACGCAAGAAGTACGGTCTGAAAGCAGCCCGTCGCGCACCTCAGTTCTCCAAGCGTTGATTTTTCACGAAATCCCCGGAACCAAGCGGTTCCGGGGATTTTTTTATGAAAAGGACGGATGGGGATTTGTGCATGGAAAAGGTCCGGCAGAAAGGAAATCCTGGGAACAAATGCTTGACTGCGGCAAAAAGTCATGATATAATTCCATTCTGCGCGGATATTCCGCGAATTTTGCCATGCGAATGTGAGGGAGAACCCCGTGCTGGAGGAACTGACAGGAAAATCCAGAGTCGTGGGCGTGAAGCAGTCCCACAGGGCCATTGCGCAGGGACAGGCCGCCAAGGCGTTCCTGGCCTGCGACGCAGATCCGGCGCTGCTGGAGGCCCTTGCAAAAAGCTGCGAAGAAATGGGGGTTCCCGTGGAAGGGGAGCACACCATGGCGCAGCTTGGCGCCGCCTGCCGCATCAGCGTGGGTGCCGCCGTAGCCGTCCTTTTGAAATAGGATGGAACATTTCGGTTTTTTCGGAATAGCTTACCGGCTTTCCGCAAAAAATAAAGGCTGTGCGTTTTACAGTCAACACATTTGACAAGAAAGGAGAACAGTATGCCTACTTTTAACCAACTGGTCCGTAAAGGACGGGAGCAGTCCAGCTACAAGTCCACCTCCCCCGCGCTGCAGTTTGGCCTGAACACCCTGAAGAACCGGAGCACCGATCTGCCCTCCCCCCAGAAGAGAGGCGTTTGCACCGCTGTGAGAACGGCTACCCCTAAGAAGCCCAACTCCGCTCTGCGTAAGATCGCCCGTGTTCGTCTGACCAACGGCTATGAGGTCACCGCTTATATCCCCGGCGTGGGTCACTCCCTGCAGGAGCACTCTGTCGTCATGATTCGCGGCGGCCGCGTGAAGGATCTCCCCGGCGTCCGCTACCACATTGTTCGTGGTACTCTGGATGCACAGGGCGTTTCCGGCCGTATGCAGTCCCGTTCCAAGTACGGCGCCAAGCGGCCCAAGTCCAAGTAAGGACTACTCACTGAAAGCTTTGCCGAATAGGTTTATATAGATCACCTCTTTGGCGGGCATTCACGGAAGGCAGAAATGCCTTTTGAGTACCTATGACATCATATTATTATGAAGGAGGGAAGTATCGTGCCGAGAAGAGGTAACGTTCCCAAAAGAGAGGTTCTGCCCGATCCCGTTTACGGCTCCATTCTGGTGACCAAGCTGGTCAACAGCGTGATGCTGGACGGCAAGAAGGGCGTAGCCCAGAAGGTGGTCTACACGGCCTTTGACCAGATCAAGGAAAAGACCGAGAAGGACCCCGTTGAAGTGTTTACTCAGGCTATGGAGAACATCATGCCCAGCCTGGAGGTCAAGGCCCGCCGCGTGGGCGGCGCCACCTATCAGGTGCCCCTGGAGGTTCGTCCCGCCCGCCGCCAGACCCTGGGCCTGCGGTGGCTCACCGCCTATGCCCGCTCCCGTGGGGAGCGCACCATGGCGGAGCGCCTGGCCAATGAGATCACGGACGCATCCAACAACACCGGCGCCGCCGTCAAGAAGCGCGAGGAAGTCCACAAGGCTGCCGAGGCCAACAAGGCGTTTGCGCATTTCCGCTATTAAGGAGAAAAACTATGCCGAGAAAAAACTCGCTCGAAAACACCCGTAACATCGGCATCATGGCCCATATCGACGCGGGTAAAACCACCACCACAGAGCGCATCCTGTTCTACACCGGTGTGAATTATAAGATCGGTGAAACCCATGACGGCACTGCCACCATGGACTGGATGGCTCAGGAGCAGGAGCGCGGCATCACCATTACGTCCGCCGCTACCACCTGCCACTGGAAGGGCTCCAAGAGCCAGTTCGCCGATACCCGCATCAATATTATCGACACCCCGGGCCATGTGGATTTCACCGTGGAAGTGGAGCGCTCACTGCGCGTGCTGGACGGATCCGTGACGGTGCTTTGCGCCAAGGGCGGCGTGGAGCCCCAGTCCGAAACCGTGTGGCGGCAGGCCGACACTTACAAGGTCCCCCGCATGATTTACGTCAATAAGATGGACATCATGGGCGCGGATTTCTACAACGTTCTGCGGATGGTGGAGGACCGGCTCAAGTGCAACGCCGTCCCCATCCAGCTTCCCATCGGCAGCGAGGATACCTTTAAGGGCATCATCGATCTGGTGGACATGAAGGCGGACGTGTATTACGACGATCAGGGCAAGGACATGCGCGAGGAGGAAATCCCCGCCGACATGGCCGACCTTGCCAGTGAGTACCGTGAGAAGCTGATGGATGCGGTTTCCATGTTTGACGACTCCATCATGGAAGCTTATCTGGGCGGCGAGGAAGTCTCTTCTGAGAAAATCCGCGTGGCCATCCGGAAAGCCACGGTTGCCAACGAGATGATTCCTGTCACCTGCGGCACGTCCTATAAAAACAAGGGCGTGCAGAAGTTGCTGGACGCGATTGTGGACTATATGCCCTCTCCTTTGGACATTCCCGCCATCAAGGGCGTGAACCCCAAGACTGAGGCCGAGGAAGACCGCAAGCCCAGCGACGATGAGCCCTTCTCCGCTCTGGCATTTAAGATCATGACCGACCCCTATGTGGGCCGTCTGAGCTTTTTCCGGGTGTATTCCGGGCATCTGACCACCGGTTCCTCCGTGCTGAACAGCACCAAGAACCAGAGAGAGCGCATCGGCCGCATTTTGCAGATGCACGCCAATCACCGGGAGGATATTGATGAGGTCTACGCAGGCGACATTGAAGCCGCTGTGGGCCTGAAGAATACCACCACCGGCGATACCCTGTGCGACGAAAAGGCCCCCATCATTCTGGAGTCCATGGAGTTCCCCGAGCCCGTTATCCGCGTGGCTATTGAGCCCAAGACCAAGGCCGGTCAGGAAAAAATGACCATGGCCCTGATCAAGTTGGCCGAGGAGGACCCCACCTTTAAGACATGGACCGACGATGAGACAGGGCAGACCATTATCGCCGGCATGGGCGAGCTGCATCTGGACATTATCGTGGACCGTATGCTCCGCGAGTTCAAGGTGGAGGCCAACGTGGGTGCCCCTCAGGTGGCTTACAAGGAAACCATCAAGAAAAAGGTGGAGCAGGACACCAAGTATGCCCGCCAGTCCGGCGGCAAGGGCCAGTACGGTCACGTCAAGCTCCGTGTGGAGCCCAACGAGTCCGGCAAGGGCTATGAGTTTGTCAACGCCATCGTGGGCGGCGCGATCCCCAAGGAGTATATCCCTGCGGTTGATTCCGGTATTCAGGGCGCGCTGAACGGCGGCGTACTGGCCGGTTTCCCTGTGGTGGACGTGAAGGTTACGCTGTATGACGGCTCCTACCACGAGGTTGACTCCTCCGAAATGGCATTTAAGATCGCTGGTTCCATGGGCTTTAAAGAGGCCTGCCGCAAGGCTGACCCCACCCTTCAGGAGCCTATCATGAAGGTTTCCGTCATCGTGCCCGACGAGTATATGGGCGATGTCATCGGCGACCTGAACAGCCGCCGCGGGCAGATTGTCAAGCTGGAGGCCCGTCCCGGCGCCCAGCAGATCGACGCGCATGTGCCTCTGGCCGAGATGTTCGGCTATGCCACCGACCTGCGCTCCCGCACACAGGGCCGTGGTCAGTACACCATGGAGCCCAGCCACTACGTCGAAATCCCGAAGAACATCCGGGACAAGATCGTGGCCACCCGCAACGGGAACAAGGCGGAATAATTGGGGATTGATTTTCCCCGCATTTTACTGTAAAATGGGGAGCACTGAATATAACTGCGCTGCCCGCAAGGATTTTTGAAATTGACAGGAGGATCATCAAATGGCTAAGCAGAAATTTGAGAGAACCAAACCGCATGTAAACATTGGTACCATCGGTCACGTTGACCATGGCAAGACCACCCTCACCGCCGCTATTACCAAGTGGCTGTCCCTGCAGGGCAAGGCCAAGTTTGAGGCCTATGATTCCATTGATAAGGCTCCCGAAGAGAAAGAGCGCGGCATTACCATCAACACCGCCCACGTGGAGTATGAGACCGATAAGCGTCACTATGCTCACGTTGACTGCCCGGGCCACGCCGACTATATCAAGAACATGATTACCGGCGCTGCCCAGATGGACGGTGCGATTCTGGTTATCGCCGCTTCCGACGGCCCCATGGCCCAGACCCGCGAGCACATTCTGCTGGCCCGTCAGGTGGGCGTGCCCGCCATCGTTGTGTTCCTGAACAAGTGCGATCAGGTGGACGATCCCGAGCTGCTGGAGCTGGTTGAGATGGAAGTCCGCGAGCTGCTGAGCAAGTACGAGTTCCCCGGCGATGATCTGCCCATTATCAAGGGCTCCGCGCTGAACGCATTGGTTTGCGAGTCCACCGATCCCGCCGCTCCCGAGTATGCTTGCATCAAGGAGCTGATGGACGCGGTTGACGACTATATCCCCACCCCCGAGCGCAAGGAGAATATGCCCTTCCTGATGCCCGTCGAGGACGTGTTCACCATCTCCGGCCGCGGCACCGTGGCCACTGGCCGTGTGGAGCGTGGCATGCTGAAGCTGAGCGAGGAAGTCGAGATCGTCGGCATGGCCGAGGAGAAGCGCAAGACCGTCGTCACCGGCATCGAGATGTTCCACAAGCTGCTGGACTATGCTGAGGCTGGCGACAACATCGGCGTCCTGCTGCGCGGCGTGGACCGCAATGGCATTGAGCGTGGCCAGGTTCTGGCGAAGCCCAACTCCATTCACCCCCACACCAAGTTCAAGGGCCAGGTCTACGTTCTGAGCAAGGACGAAGGCGGCCGTCACACTCCCTTCTTCAACAACTATCGTCCCCAGTTCTACTTCCGTACCACCGACGTGACCGGCGTCATCTCCCTGCCCGAGGGCGTTGAGATGTGCATGCCCGGCGACAACGTGGAGATGGACGTGGAGCTGATCACCCCCATCGCTATTGAGAAGGGTCTCCGTTTCGCTATCCGTGAGGGCGGCCGTACCGTCGGTTCCGGCGCTGTCATCGAGGTAGAGGAGAAGTAAGAATTTCTGAAATGCTGCATTCGTGCGCTTTTGGAATGACTGAATTACTCAATGAACAGAGCGGCGTGCTTTTGGCACGCCGCTCTGCTTTTTTCGTAAGGCTGTCTGTTTATTGGGTGATTAACGTATAAAGGCGGCGTTGGGGAAGTTCCCCAACGCCGCTTTGCAATATTCAAATGCCGCTCTCAATATTCCAGCAGCAGCTCCCGCACCTTTGCCGCGAAGCGGTCCCGGTCCACATCCAGCACGACAAAGACGTTTTGCTGGGGAAACTGTTTATCGCTCCACAAATCGGTAACGGTTTTGCCCAGAGTGAAGTTTCCCTGTGTTTCCACGTAAACGCCCGCCGTCTCCCCGGAAAATAGCTCCGGACAGGCCAAAAAGAGCACCGGACACGTGTCGTGGCAGCAGAGGCCGGGGCCGTTGAGCCGCTCAAAGAAGTTCAGCGCCAACTGATTGCTTTCCCGGACGAAGCGGCACACCGGGGTGCCGTGATCACCGATGCTGTCCACCTCCTCGGGAGTGAGATAGGCCTGCATAGTCACGTCCAGTCCGCACATCACCACGGGAATGCCGGAGCGGAAGACCGCCTGCGCGGCGTGGGGGTCGCCGTAGATGTTAAACTCCGCCGCCGGAGTCACATTGCCGCCTTTCGCCGCGCCGCCCATGATAAGGATGCGTTTTAAAAGAGTTTTCAGCTTGGGGTACTTGCCCAGAGCGATGGCGAGATTGGTCAAGGGGCCTACCGCCACCACCTCAAGCGTACCCCCGGCGGCCTCCGCCGCCTCGTACAGCGCGTCCCACGCGGGCTTCGTTTCCTTGGCTGCGGGGGAGGGGGGAAGCGCTACCTCTCCCACACCGTTTATGCCGTGCACCAGAGGGGCGGTGTGCAGCGGGACAAACAGAGGCTGCTCCGCGCCGGGATAGACGGGTGTCTCAATACCCGCCAAATGGCAGACATTCCTGGCGTTTTCAAAGGTATGATGCAGTTCTGCGTTGCCTGCCACGGTGGAAATGCCCTTCAATTCAAGCTGAGGCAGCCGCGCCAGCACCAGCAGGGCCACCGCGTCGTCCACGCCCAAATCGGTATCGAACCAGACAGGAATTTTACTCATACCGCAACCTCCCGTCCGTCATAGGCTTTCACTGCCTCGGCCATCAGGTCCACAAATTTTTCGCGCTGAAGATTCAGGACACACCGGGCGTTGGGCGCGCGGCCTAGCTTCCCCTGCGGGTCGCCTACTGTTGCGCCGCGACAGTATTCACCGCGGGTTTCAATGCCCACGTACATGTCCTGAATGGTAAACAGCTCCGGGTGCAGCAGGGCTGCAACGGCCACCGCGTCGTGGACAGGCGCGCCCTGATAGCCAAGGTCCCGGTGGAATTTGAAGAAGAACTCCAGCCAGTCCGCCACCACGCCCGCCACCTGATTCCCAACGGCGCGGATGCGCTCAAAATCCTCGGGAAAAATCAAAGCCTGCTCCGTTACGTCCAGCCCAGACATGAGCAGGGGAAGACCGGAGGAGAAGACAATGTCCGCCGCCTCGGGGTCCGCCAGAATGTTGAACTCCGCCGCCGGGGTCCAGTTGCCAAAGCCCAGTCCGCCGCCCATGACGGAGATTTGCGCAATGTTGGGCTTCAGCTCCGGATGGGCCAGCAGCAGGGCGGCCACATTGGTTTCCGGCCCGGTGGCGATGATGGTCACGGGGTCGGAACTTTCCCGCAGGGCCTTTGCCATCAGCTCCACTGCGCTCAGGGAGGAGAGGGAACCTTCCGGCTGGGGGAGGCTGGGGCCGTCCAACCCCGTCTGGCCGTGGATGTTTCCGGCGGTGATGGGGTCGCAGAGAAGCGGGGCGGGCAGGCCCATGGCAATGGGTGCCGTAATGCCAAGCAGAGCGCACACGCGTCTGGCGTTAAAGGTGGTTTTTTCAATGGTCTGGTTTCCGGCGGCGGAGGTGACGGCCAGAATGTCAAGCTCCTGACTGGCCTGCGCCAGCATCCAAGCCATGGCGTCGTCGTGGCCGGGGTCGCCGTCCAGAATGACTGGGCGTTTTTTTGGATTTGTCATATGCGGTTTCCTTTCAGGCGGGCTGTGAATGGATTATTTTCCGGCGGCAGAGGCCAGCGCTGCGGCAGAATGACGACGCCGCGTGCGGCTCCGGGCCACCAGAGCAAAGATTACAAGCCCCAGAATGGTCACGAGATAGGGAATGGGGGAGACAAGGTTGGAGTCCGCCCCCAGAGACGAAACCTTGATGCCCAGCGCCTGGGCAAGGCCAAAGACCAGCGCCGCCAGCATGGCCCCGAAAGGCTCGCCAGCGCCCATGGCCTGCGCTGCGAGGGCGATAAAGCCCCGGCCCGCCACCATGTCCTGGGACCAGCCCATGGCATAGTACATGGACATATACGCGCCGCCAAGGCCTGCCATGGCGCCCGAAAAGCCGATGGCGATATACCGGATGCGCAGCACACTGACGCCCACAGAGGCGGCCGCGTTGGGATTTTCACCCACGGAGCGGATGTTCAGGCCCAGAGGGGTCCGATACAGCATGACCCAAGTGAGGAACACCAGCAAAAAGGCAAGGTAAGTCAGCACGCTGTGGCCCGAGAGAATGCCGCCAAGGATGGGAATATCCTTTAAGAGTGGAATGTTGACAGAGGGCGTCTGAAGGCTTTTGGTAATCAGGGAGGTAGTGGAGGCCATGGCGGAACCCTCGGTGAGCTGGGTAATGACCTTCACTAAAAACAGTGTGCCGCCGGAGCCGATCATGTTTACGGCCACACCGGTGAGAATGATGTCTGTTTTCAGGTTAAAGGAGAAAAAGCCCATCAGCAGGGAAACCAGAATGCCAATCAGCAGGGCCAGCAGCACGCCCATAAACCAGCTTCCGCTCCAATAAGCGGTGAGCGAGCCGAAGAGTGCTGAAATCATCATGATGCCCTCGAGGCCGATGTTGGAAATGCCGGCCTTCTCCCCAATGACCGCGCCCAGCGTGGCGAAGAGGATGGGTGCGGTGATACGGAGGACAGAGAAGAAGAAATCCGTAGTAAAAATTCGTTCCAGCAGCATATTACTTCACGCTCCCTTCCGCGGGAGCGGCCTTTGCGGCCAGCTCTGCCTGCGTGTTGCGGACCACCAGCTTCTGCCGGTAGCGGGAGAGGAACTGCTCCGCCGCGAAGAACAGGAAAATCAACGCCTGAATAATGTCAATCAACTGGGCGGGAACACCGGAATAGGTGGACATCAGGTTACAGCCCTTATTGAGGTATGCCATGAAAAAGGCCGCCAGAGGGACGAAAGCCGGATTGTTTCCGGCGAGAATCGCCACGGTGATGCCGGTCCAGCCATATCCGGGCAGAGCGCCCCAAGAGAAGGTAGTGTAGCGGCCCAGCATCTCAATGCTGCCGCCCATACCCGCGAGGACGCCGCCCAGCACCTGGGAGAGAATCACAATGCCGCCCACCTTCATGCCGGAATACATGGCAAAGTCCTGATTGATGCCGATCATGCGGATGGCATAGCCCCAGCGAGTGCGGTACATGAACAGCGCGGTGATGACCACGAAGGCCAGCGCCACCACAAAGCCCCAAGACAGCTTGGACCCGTTGTCCACCAGCTGGGGAATCGCGGCCCCGGCCTGAAAGGGGTAAGACTGAATCTGACCTTTGGTTTTGTCCGCCAGATAGGTGTTCAGCAGATATTTGATGAGGTACATCACCACGTAGTTCAGCATCAAGGAGTTCACCATTTCGCTGACGCCAAGCCGCGCTTTCAGCACCGCGGGAATCAGCATCATCACGCCCACGGAGGCCGCCGCGATCAGCACGCACACCACCGCCAGAAGCCCTGCGGGCAGATCCAGATAGATGGCGGCCAGCGCACCTGTAAAGGCGCCCAGCATGACGCCGCCCTCTGCGCCAAGGTTAAACTGGTTGGCGGAGAACATGACACAGGTGGCAAGGCCGGTGAAGATGATGGGAATCATAGACGCCAGAATGTCGGAGAGATTTTTGACGCTGATGCTTCCGTTTGCCCGGAAGGCGGGGCCAATCAAAAGCTGGCGCAAGGCGCCCCCCGTCAGCGAAAGCTTTGCGGAGACGGCAGCGCCGAAGGAGGCGCCGTCTGGCGCGTCGGCGGAAATGAAAATCAAAAACGTTGTCACCAGCAGGGCGATGAAAATAGCCGCGCCACCCCGGATGAGACTGAAGAGCATGCTTTGTCTCTTATTCATGGCAGACCCTCCCAATCTCTTCGGGGGCCTGCTGTTTCAGGCCCAGCATATATTCGCCCATCTCCTCGTCGCTAAGGCTGGACGTGTCTTCAAAGTAAGCGGCAATCCGTCCGCCGTACATGACCATCAGGCTGTCGGACAGCTCCATGACCTCGTTCAAATCCGCGGAAACCAGCAGTACGGCCACACCGGAGCGGGAAAGCTCCACCAGCTTGCGGCGGATAAACTCCGTGGCGCCCACGTCGATGCCCCGGGTGGGCTGGTCGGCGATGATGAGGGTGGGGCTGTTAGAAAACTCGCGGGCCACCACTACCTTTTGAATATTGCCGCCGGAGAGCATTTTGACCTGCTGCGCCCCGGATTTGCACAAAACGGTGTAATCGGCGATCAGTTGGTCGCACTCCTTGTGAATGGCCTTCATGTCGAACATGGGGCCGCGGTTCAGCCGCTTCGCCCCGGCGCGGTCGGAAATCAGGTTTTCCTCAATGGTGCCGTCTCCTGCGATGCCGTAAATCATCCGGTCCTCCGGCACCAAAGACACGCCCATGCCCCGGATTTTCCGCTGGGACTGTCCCAGAACGCTGACGCCGTTCACCTCGGCGGAGCCGGCGTTGGGCAGGTTCAGGTGGAACAGCATGTCCACCAGCTCCTTCTGCCCGTTGCCCTCCACGCCTGCAATGCCCAGAATCTCACCCTGGCGCAGGTCAAAGGACAGCTTGTCCAGCATTTTCTTGCCCCACTCGTTGACGTATTCCAGATCCCGGACCCGCAGCACGGTGTCTCCCGGTTCTGCCTTGCCCTTTTCCACCTTCAGCACCACGTCCCGGCCCACCATCAGGCGGGAAATTTTCTCCGGGCTTACGTCCTTGGTTTCGTAGACGCCCATGGACTTTCCACCCCGGAGAATGGTCATGCGGTCGGTTATCTGCATAATTTCGGTTAGCTTGTGGGAGATAAAGATAATGGTGTATCCCTGCTCCTTGAGATGGATCAGCTCCTTAAACAGCTCCGCCGTCTCCTGCGTGGTTAAAACGGCGGTAGGCTCGTCCAGAATCAGGATTTTCGCACCCCGAACCAGTGCCTTGAGAATTTCCACCTTCTGCTTCATGCCCACGGGAATGTCGCATACCCGGGCGTCAGGGTCTACATGGAGGTTAAATTTCTCCGAGTATTCCTTTGTGATCTGGACTGCCTTAGCCCCATCAATCAAAAGGCCGGACTTTTTGGGCACCATTCCCAGCACCATATTCTCCGCCACGGTGAGGCTGGGCACCAGCATGAAGTGCTGGTGGACCATGCCCACTCCCTTGGCAATGGCTACGGCGGGGGCGGTGAGAGACACCTTTTCCCCGTTCAGCCAGATTTCACCGCCGGTGGGCTGCTCCAGACCGAACAGCATTTTCATCAGCGTGGATTTTCCTGCGCCATTCTCTCCCATCAGGGCGTGAATCTCCCCCTTGCGGATATTCAGCTCAACGTCCTGATTGGCGGCGATGCCGTTGGGATAAACCTTGGTGATGCCAAGCATCCGAACGACGTATTCCTCTTCTTTGTGTTCCTGCATATATGGGATTCCCCCTCTGCGTTTTTCTGTGGGTGGGATATTAAAACGGATTCCGGAGGACCGGCCTCCTGTCCGCGCGTGAAACGAGCGGCCTGCCACTCGCTCCGCGCCCGGGCGGGAGAGACAAAGAGGGGGCGAAGCCCCCCCTTTGTCTGAAAAAGCGGGAAAATTACGGACGGACCGCCTCGCGCAGGGCGACAACGCCGTCGCTGTCGGTGATAGCGGAGGGAACGGTGACAGCACCGTCGATGATGCTCTGCTGCGCGGCCTCCACGGCCGCCTTGGTCTCGGCGGAGGCATATTTGTCATAGTTCTTGTCGGTGACGATGCCAACACCGCCCTCGGTAATGCCCAGCAGGATGTTCTGGCCGAAGAGATCCTCGCCCGCGTCCCACTGATCGAAGAACCAGATCAGGGAGTTGCCGATGTTCTTCAGGCCGGAGGTGAGGGTGATGGCGGCCAGATCGGGAGAGAAGGTCAGCTCCTGATCGGAGTCAACGCCCAGGAACCATGCCTTGCCGGTTTCCAGAGCCGCCTCGGCAGCGCCGTTGCCGGAGTTGCCAGCCACACCCCAGATCACGTCGCACTTGTTGTCATTAATCATGGAGTTGCCATATTCCTTGGCGATGGCGGTATCCACATAGTCGTTGGTGTAGCGGGTATCCACCTTCACGTCGGGGTTGATGCTCTGGGCGCCCAGAATGAAGCCGTACAGGAAATCGTTGATGACGGGGCTGTCCACGCCGCCGACGAAGCCCAGCACCGCATCCTCGTTGATGTGGTCCACGGTGGTGTCAGTCGTCATGCTGGCGGCAAATACGCCCATCAGGTAGCCCAGATCGTTTTGCTTGTAGTTGATATTCACCACGTTGGGCTGGCTGGACTCAGAGTCATAAATAAGGTAGTGCTGGTCGGGATATTTGGCGGCCACCTCGTCCAGATACTCGGGCATCTGATAAGTACCGCAGACAATCAGGTCGTATTCGCCGGAGTCGGACACCTCGTAAAGGTTGGACAGCCATGTGGGCTGGTCGGCGTCGGTGCCGCCCATTTCGATGGTGTTCAGAGTGATGCGACCGTCGGCCTTCAACTGCTCAAGTCCGGCGTTAGCAGAGTCGAAGAAGGACTTGTCCCCCAGGTTGCCGTTGACAAGGTTGCACACGTTGTATACCTTTCCATCGGGAGCCTCGGAGCCGGAGCCGGAAGAGGGCGTGGACCCGGCGGGGGGCGTAGAGCCGCCTCCGCAGGCGGCCAGAGACAGCGTCATGGCCATTGCAAGAGCAAGAGCAAACAACTTTTTCATGAAAAGACCTCCAAAATAATTTAACCCAAAGCTCCCTAAAAACAAAAAAATCTGTGTTAATCGGAACTTTGAGATGGCACAATTGTAGCGGTTTCCGCGTCAAAAGTCAATTTCCGGAGAAAGATTTTTCCCTTTTTCACAAAAAGACTCAAAAATTTCAGGCAAAACCGCCGTTTGCATGGAAATCGCAGGAAATTTTCCTTCTGGGGGCACGGAAAGGAGCTGTTTGCCTTCCGGATTTTTCATTGTGCATTTAAGAATTTGATGCTACAATAGTAGGAATAAACGGTAAAAATATAACCGGCTGCGGCCGGCAGCGGGAAAGGATCGGGAATCGGTATGGACTGCCTGTTTGTCATCGACTACCAAAAGGATTTTGTGGACGGGGCCCTTGGCTTTCCCGGCGCGGAAAAGCTGGACGGGGCCATTGCCGCCCGGGTGCGGGCCTATGGTCCGGGCCGCGTCTGGTTTACCAGAGACACCCATTCCGAGGACTATCTCCAAACCCGGGAGGGGACGTTTTTGCCCGTGGTCCACTGCGTAAAGGGAACCCCCGGCTGGGAAAACTACGGCGAGACGGCCAAGGCCCTTGAAGAGGTGGGCGCTGTTGGCATCGACAAGCCCGCTTTTGGGATGGATACAGGCGACCCGGCGGTGCTGGCGGCTCTCCCCAAGGAGGCGGCGCGTATCGAGCTGTGCGGGCTGGTATCCAACATCTGTGTGGTCAGCAATGCGGCGGTGCTGCAAAGCCACTATCCCCAGGCCCGCATCGTGGTGGATGCAAGACTTACCGCCAGCTTTGATCCGGGTCTGCACGAAAAGACCATGGACGTGCTGGCGGGGCTTCAGGCGGAGATTTTAAACCGCTGACGGGCACTGTAAAGGGAATGACACTGCGGGGCGGACAAGCCCGGCCCTACAAAATTGCAAATATGAGACTCTAAAAAATACGGGAGGACATTCCATGAAGCTGAAATTTTTTGGCGCGGACCAGAGCGTCACCGGGAGCTGCCACTGTCTGGAGGTCAACGGTAAGACCATTTTGATCGACTGCGGCTTGCAGCAGGGGCGGGATGAGATTTCCAACGACGAGTTTCCCTTCAACCCCGCCGGTGTGGATTATGTGCTGTTGACCCACGCCCACATCGACCACTCGGGTCGGATTCCCAAGCTGATTCGGGACGGGTTCCGGGGGCAGGTGGTCACCACCCGGCTGACGGCGGATTTGATTAACATCATGCTGCTGGACTCTGCCCACATTCAGGAGCAGGACGCGGAGTGGAAAAACCGCAAGGGTGAGCGGGCGGGCCGCGAACCGGTGGAGCCGCTGTACACCGTGGAGGACGCCCAGAAGGTGGCGGAATACGTGCATACCTGCGAGTACAACCAGATCATTGACCTGTGCGAGGGCGTGCGGGTGAAATTTCAGGACGCGGGTCATCTTTTGGGATCTGCCTTTATCTGGGTGGAAATGACCGAGGCCGGGGTGACCAAGACCATCGTTTTCTCCGGGGATATCGGCAATGTAGACCAGCCCATCATTCGGGACCCCTCTACGTTCCCAGGGGCGGACTATGTGGTGATGGAATCCACCTACGGCGACCGGAACCACAAGGAAGTCTGGAGCTATACGGACGATCTGGCAGAGATTATCGACAAGACCATGGCCCGGGGCGGCAATGTGGTGATTCCCTCCTTTGCCGTGGGCCGCACGCAGGAGCTTTTGTACTTCATCCGGGAGATCAAGGACAGGGGAATGGTGAAATCCGTTCCCAACTTTCCGGTTTATATCGACTCGCCTCTTGCCAGAAAGGCGACGCAGGTCTTCACCGGCGACCTTAGGGGCTATCTGGACGAGGATGCGCTGGCGCTGGTGGCCGACGGGACCCATATGTTTAACTTTCCCGACCTGCGCATGACCGAGACGGTGGACGAGTCCCGTGCGCTGAACGAGGACCGCGCACCCAAGGTCATTATCTCCGCCTCCGGCATGTGTGATGCGGGACGTATCCGGCACCATCTCAAGCACAACCTCTGGCGGCCCGAGAGCACCATTGCATTCGTGGGCTATCAGGGAGAAGGAACCCTGGGGCGGCAGCTGCTGGACGGGGCCCAGACTGTCAAGATGTTCGGCGAGGAAATTACGGTCCGGGCGGAGATGGTAAACTACACGGGTCTTTCCTCCCACGCGGACCGGGACCACCTGATTGCCTGGATTTCCGAGTTTAAGGACCCCAAGCCCCAGCAGGTGTTTGTGGTCCATGGCGACCGGGATGTGGCGCCCTTCTTTGCCGAGACGCTGCGAGGGATGGGGATGGATGCCCATGCGGCGCAGTATACGGAGATTTACGATCTGGCGGCCAACCGGCAGATTGAAAACGGATATCTTCCCGAGCGCAAAGCCAAGACTGTGGACGGCGTGAAGCTGTCGGCGGCCTATGAGCGGCTGACGGCCATTGGACGGCGGGTGTCGGAGGCCATTACCCGCGCAAGAGGCAGGGACAACAAGAGCGTGGGCAGATTTGCGGACCAGCTCAAGCAGGTTTTGGACAAGTGGGAGGCGTAACGCCTGTCTGCTCCTGCTACTTTACAATAAGGAAAAGATTATGGAACGTTTATTGCTGAATCAGGCATATACCGGCACGGTAGAGGGCTACTCCAGCGAGGGCTTGGGCATTGTTCGCATCAACGGCGCGGTGGTATTCGTACCCCGCGCCGTCCGCGGCGAAGAGGTGCGGCTTCGCATTGTCAAGGCCATGAAAACCAGCTACGCGGGGGAAATCGAAGAAATTTTGACAACCTCGCCGGAGCGGGTGGAGCCGGACTGCCCCTATTTCGGGGAGTGCGGCGGCTGTGTCTATCGCCATATGACCTATGCCGAGGAGTTGCAATCCAAGCTGCAAAAGGTGAACGACGCACTTCGGCGCATCGGAGGTCTTACACTGCGGGCGGAGGAAATTCTGGGGGCGGAAAACCCGCTTCATTACCGCAACAAGGCGCAGTATCCGGTAGGGGCGGACGGTGCGGTGGGCTTTTACCGGCGGCGGAGCCACCGGGTGATTCCTGTGGAGCACTGCCAAATCTGCGCCACCGCCGCGGACGAAACCGCCGGGGCTGTTGGTGCGTGGATGAGAAAGTACGGCATTTCCCCCTATGACGAAACAGCGGGGAAGGGCCTGGTGCGCCATGTCTACGTCCGGACCAACCGGGCGGGGGAAAGCCTTTGCTGCGTGGTGCTCAACGGCAAAACCGCCCCTCGGGAACCGGAGCTGGTCGCCATGATTTTGGCTGCCGTGCCGAAGACCGTGGGCGTGGTACTCAACGGCAACGCCAGCCGGGGCAACGTGATTCTGGGTGAGCGGTATCGGACGCTTTGGGGGCAGGACTTTCTGATGGACGAGCTGTGCGGGTTAGAGTTCAAGCTGTCTGTGCCGTCGTTCTATCAGGTGAACCGGGAGCAGGCGGAGGTGCTGTACGGCAAGGCCGTGGAGTTCGCGGGGCTGACGGGGACGGAGACGGTGTTGGATTTGTACTGTGGGGCAGGGACCATCACGCTGGCAATGTCGAAGGCGGCGAAGCGGGTAATCGGCGCGGAAATTGTGCCCGAGGCGGTTGAAAACGCCCGGGAGAACGCGGAGCGGAACGGAATTTCAAACGCGGAGTTTTTTCTGGGGGACGCGGCGGATGTGGCTGCAAAGCTGGAAAGGGAGGGCCTGCGGCCCGACGTAATCTGTGTGGACCCGCCCCGGAAAGGTCTGGCCCCCGAGGTGGTGGACAGCGTGGCCGCTATGGGGCCGAAGCGGGTGGTGTACGTCTCCTGCGACCCAGCGACGTTGGCCCGGGATTTAAAGCAGTTTTCCGCGCTGGGCTATCAGGCGGAGCGGGCGGTGGCGGCGGACCTCTTTCCCGGGACGGCGCATGTTGAGTGCGTAGTGTTGATGACGCACCGAAAAGGCGCGAGGGAATAAGGCGGCGCCATCTCAAAATATTGTGGGTCCAAGGCACAAAAGCACATGAAATCGAGAACGGCGGCGGGAGTATACGCTGAGGAGACAATGATTAGAGAATTTGAAATTAAAGATTTGGAAGAAGTAATGAACCTGTGGCTGAATACGAATATACAGGCGCATGACTTTATCCCGGCAGATTATTGGGAAAACAACTTTACTTCTGTGAAGCATATGCTTCCAGAAGCAGAAATCTATGTTTGTGAGATAGAGGGTAATATTAAAGCCTTCATCGGAATTGACAGCGGATACATTGCCGGAATATTCGTTTCCCGTGAGGAGCAATCAAGGGGCGTTGGAAAGCAGCTGCTTGATAGAGCAAAGGAGCTTTACCCCAGCTTAAGTTTATCGGTTTATCAAAAGAATCGAAAAGCGGCTCGCTTTTATCAGCGGGAGGGGTTTTCGATTAACCGGGAGCAAGTGGACGAGAGCACGGGAGAAGCGGAGTATTCTATGGTTTGGAGCAGGTGAAGAATATTTTGAGGCGGGAGCGTCGGGCATGAGTCCCGATTGTTGAAAGCCGGGAGGAATTTGGCCGTGGATAAGCTGGACAGGGCATTTTACAGCCGGGATTCGATTTCTGTTGCCAAGGCGCTTCTGGGCAAGGTGCTTGTCCGGGAAACCGGCGGAGAGAGAATCGCGGCCCGGATTGTGGAGACGGAGGCTTATATGGGAGTTGCAGACCGGGCCGCCCATTCCTATGGCGGCAGGAGAACGCCCCGGGTGGAGATTATGTACGGAGAGGCGGGCTTTGCCTATATTTTTATGATCTATGGAATGCACTGCTGCTTCAATGTGGTGACAGCCCAGAAGGAAATTCCACAAGCCGTTTTGATTCGTGGGTTGGAGCCGCTGGAGGGGCTGGAGCAGATGGCGCTGTCGCGGTTTGGCGGGCTTTACGGTGAGCTGACGAAAAGCCAGCGCCTTGGCCTGACCAATGGGCCGGGAAAGCTGTGCCGCGCGCTGGGGCTGGACAGGCGGTTGAACGGCGCGGACCTGTGTGGGGATGCGCTATATATAGAAGAAGGAGAACAAAAGGACTTTTCTGTGGCGACGGCAAAGCGGATAGGTGTGGACTATGCCGGGGAGGCAAAGGACTATCCGTGGAGATTCTATATAAAGGATAACAAATACGTGTCGGTCCGGTGAGGAAATGTCCGTAAAAAAGTTCCGGCGTTGCGGGGAAGTTTTTTGCCTTGCGAAAAAGTGGGCCGTACCTTGCAAAGAAGAGAGGAACATGAGGAATGGAACACGAAATACACAGGCTTACCGTTACCATGGCGTTTCAGGGAGTGGAGGAGACGGTTTATCCTACGGTACTGCGGGACAGGGCGTGCGCCGTTCTTGTGGACTGCGGGTGGATTGGAGCGCTGCCGATTGTGGAACGGGAATTAGAAAAAGTCGGGCTGGCGGTGCAGGATTTGACGGGGCTTGTCCTGACCCATCACGACCACGACCACATGGGCGCTGCCGCCGCGCTGCGGCGGGCGAATCCCGATATAAAGATTTATACGTCACCCGCCGAGGAACCGTTTATCTCCGGGCGGGAAAAGCCGCTGCGGCTCCGGCAGGCGGAGGAGATGCAGGAAACGTTGCCGCCGGAGATGCAGGAATTCGGACGGGCGTTTTGCGATTTGCTGCGCCGTGTGGAACCGGTGGAGATAGACGGGCTTTTGCGCGACGGAGAATGGCTGGACTGGTGCGGCGGCTGCCGTGTCATCGGCACCCCGGGTCACACGCCGGGGCATATTTCTCTGCTCTTGGAAAACGAGTCCATTGTGATGACCGGGGATGCCATGGCGCTGGAAAACGGTCTGCCCGTGACGGCCAACCCCCAATTTGCGCTGGACAGGGAAGGGGCCGAGGCGTCGCTTGAAAAGCTGCTGGCGCTGAAGGCGGGGGCGTATTACTGCTATCACGGCGGGGTGTATTTGCCAAATTGAGGCCCGTTTCGTGTCAGGTTTCTTAATTACCTTATATATAAGAAAACAAAAAGAGCGCCGCTATGCGGCGCTCTCAGGGTTTTTGGATCAGTCCCATGCCGGGAAGGGTGATACCTGCCACGCAATGGTAAAAATAGTTGACTAATTGTGCTAATCTTAAAAAAGAGATCGTTCTTCTAATATGATCTCTCGGATTGTAGACAAAACGGCTCCAGGAAACAAGTCCTGGAGCCGTTTTTGTATAATTTGAAGCACTTCTATGAAACGCTCTTTCGTATTTCGTTGGTGTGACGGGATTTGAAAACAGGGCCCTGCGCCTCAGCCCCAGAGAGCGGAGAGGGCGGGGATCACCTGCTTCTTCCGGGACATGACGTGGGGCAGGAAAACGCTGCCGTTTTCTGTTTTGGCGTTAAACGCCTGCTGGATGGTCTGCTCGTCCCCCGCGAAAAACAGGCGGCTGCCCTCCTGCAACACATCGGTCAGCATCAGGATGGCCAAGTCATAGTGCTTCTCCGTGCGCATCCGGTGCAGCGACTCCACAAACTCCTCTCTCCGGGCGAGGAACTGGGCGGAGTCCGCACAGGTAATCTGGGACACGCCCAGGTCGTGCCCCGCAATGTGGAACTCCTTGAAGTCCGTCATCAAAAGCTCCTCCGCCGTGTGGGTTTCACCGCTGGAAACGGAGAAAATCATATGGCCCAGCTCGTCTAAGGAAATTTTGGCAATACGGGCCATGCGGTTTGCCATGTCAATGTCCCGCTGGGTGCAGGTGGGGGATTTAAACATAACCGTGTCGGAGAGAATGGCCGCGGCCATCAGCCCCGCCATTTTCTCCGAGGGCATCAGGCCCCGGTCCTGATACATCCCCGCCACAATGGTGGTTGTGCTGCCCACCGGCTCGTTGCGCACGTAGATGGGATTCCCGGTCTGGATGTCCGCCAGACGGTGATGGTCGATGATTTCCAGAATCTCCGCCTGCTCAAGCCCGCGGACAGCCTGCGCCGCTTCGTTGTGGTCCACCAGAACTACCCGCTTGCGGGCGGGGCGCAGCAGATGGAAGCGGGACAGCGTTCCCACCACCTTCTCTTCATCGTCCAGAATGGGGTAGCAGCGGAAGCGGCTTTTCAAAACTGTCTCCCGCACGTCGTCAATATAGTCGTCCAGATGGAAGGAGACAAGGTCTTCCGTTTTACAGATGCGGTTCACCGGCAGGGAAAGGCAGATTAGCCGCACCGTGCGGTAGGCGTCGTAGGGCGTGGAGATCAGGCACGTCTCCGTCTCCATGGTCCGCAGCTCCTCGCTTACCTCCGACTGACACACGATCAGGCACTGGACCCCCAGCTCCATGGCGTAACGAATCATATCCGGCTGATCGCCGCAGACCACGATGCTGTCCTTCGCGTCAAACATCAGATTTTTGCGGGAGGATGGCAGGGCAATGGTCACCTCACCGGAGATAGTGTCCACCTGCTCACCGGCCTTGTTGAGCACCTTTCCCTCCAGAACAGATAACAGATTGTACAGGGGGATGTTGCTGACATGGGGATTGCGGACGGAGGAGATATCATAGGAGGCAATATCCCCGGAGGAGAGCATTCCGTACAGCGTTCCGTCCTCATTGGTCACGGGAATGGCCTTGGTATTGGCGTCCTGATGAATCACGCGCCACGCCCGGCTGACGGTGACCCCCGCGCTGAGCAGGGGCGGCGTGTCATAGGAGAGGTCGTCCACCTGCGTCCGCACGTTTTTCAGCAGCATGGGCGGCTCAAAGCCAAAACGGTCCAGCACGGCCTGGGTTTCATCGTTTACTCTGCCGAGGCACGCCGCCGTGTATTCCCGGTCCCCCAGAGAATTGCGCAGGGCGGCATAAGCCATGGCGGAGACGATGGAGTCTGTGTCGGGGTTGCGGTGCCCGGTGACATAGATGGTGTCCATGCAAATATTCCTTTCACTTTACGGGCGGGTTGGCCCGGTTAAATTGATGATGGTTTCATTGTACTATATCCCCTCTGGGGTTACAAGGAAAACCGCGCGCAAACCTTTACAAAGAATCTTTGCGCAAAATGCTGCAAAATATAAAATTCTACTTGACATTGGGACATATATCTTGTATCATAATTGAGCGCGCAAAGGGCGAACTATGCCTAAAACGCGCAAACTGCGATGAACCGGGAGATTGCGGGGCTTGCCCCGGTAACTTTCGGGGAGTATGTCCGATGATCGGGCGGCTGAGAAGGAATCTGCACGTTGCGTAGATCGCTGCGCCATGTTTGGATACCGGCCGTATTGCGCCGGTATTTTTCATGAGCGAGAATGATACGCACGGATAAGCGTACAGAAAAACTTCCCGCCGTACACAGTTTTCGGAACAACAAAAAACTATGTACGAAATCAGGAGGAAACAATTATGGCACAGAAGCAAATGATTCGCATTCGTCTGAAGGCCTATGACCATCAGGTCATCGACCAGAGCGCAGAGAAGATCGTCGAGACTGCCAAGCGCACCGGCGCCGAAGTCTCCGGACCCATCCCTCTGCCCACCCGGAAAGAGGTCGTCACCATCCTGCGCGCCGTCCACAAGTACAAGGACAGCCGCGAGCAGTTTGAGCGCCGCA
Source organism: Oscillibacter sp. GMB15532 (assembly GCF_041020825.1). Classification (NCBI taxonomy): domain Bacteria; kingdom Bacillati; phylum Bacillota; class Clostridia; order Eubacteriales; family Oscillospiraceae; genus Oscillibacter; species Oscillibacter sp. GMB15532. The sequence goes on along the minus strand of NZ_JBEVTO010000001.1, from coordinate 410,503 downwards.
CCCACAAGCGCCTCATCGACATCACCCGCTCCACCCCCAAGACTGTGGAAGCGCTGATGGCCCTGGAGCTGCCCGCGGGCGTTGAGATTGAGATCAAGCTGTAAGACCCTTTCCCACATTTAATTCGTTGCTCACCCATTGTCCGCCGACTTGCGAGGCGGACGGGTCATGTCGGCAGAGCAATGCGGCGCGGCCGTATCTAAGCCGACCAATAACCTTTAAGGAGGAACATACATGAAAGCAATCATCGGCAAAAAGGTCGGCATGAGCCAGATCTTTGATGAAAACGGTCACGTAATTCCCGTCACCGTGATCGAGGCCGGTCCCTGCGTGGTCACCATGAAGAAGACCACGGAGAGAGACGGCTATGAAACCGTCCAGCTGGGCTATGAAGACGTGGCTGAGCGCAAGCTCACCAAGCCTGAGATGGGCCATCTGACCAAGGCGGGCGTGGGCCCCAAGAAGCACCTGCGGGAGTTCAACCTGGAAAATGGCGCTGAACTGAACGTGGGCGACCTTGTAAAGGCCGACGTGTTCCAGACAGGAGACTTCGTGGACGTGACCGGCACCAGCAAGGGCCACGGCTTTGCGGGCGTTATCAAGCGCCACGGCGCCCACCGCACGCCCACCAGTCACGGCGGCGGCCCTGTGCACCGTCATGCGGGCTCTATGGGCTCTTCTTCCGATCCCTCCAAGATTTTCAAGGGGAAGATCGGCGCGGGCCACATGGGCGTGGATCAGGTCACTGTGCAGAACCTGACCGTTGTGAAGGTGGACCCGGAGCTGAATATGCTGGTGGTCTGCGGCGCGATTCCCGGACCCAAGGGCAGCCTTGTCACCGTGAAGACCACCGTGAAGACGCACCGGGCCAAGAATGTGGAGACCGGCATCAGCCACAACCCGCAGAAGGCTTCCGGCCGCAACCCGCAGAAGGCTTCCGCGAGAAGCAAGTGAGAAAGGGGTGCTTAGAATATGCCTAATGTTGAAGTTTTGAATATGTCCGGCGCAAAGGTCGGCGAGGTCGCTCTGAGCGACGCCGTCTTTGGCATCGAGCCGAATGGGGCTGTCGTTCACGAGGCCGTAAAGAATCACCTGGCCAACTGCCGGCAGGGCACCCAGAGTGCCCTGACCCGCGCCGAGGTTTCCGGCGGCGGCAGAAAGCCCTGGCGTCAGAAGGGAACCGGCCATGCCCGTCAGGGTTCCACCCGTTCTCCCCAGTGGACCCACGGCGGCATCGTGTTTGCCCCGAAGCCCCGGGATTACAGCTATGTCCTGAACAAGAAGATCAAGCGCCTGGCGCTGAAGTCTGTCTTGTCTGCCAAGGCCGCGGACGGCGAGATCATCGTTGTGGATTCCATTAAGATGGACGCCATCAAGACCGCTGACTTCCGCAAGTTCTTGGACGCCGTCAAGGCGGACGGCAAGGCCATGGTCATCGTCCCCGAGAAGGACGACGTCGTGGTCAAGAGCGCCCGGAATCTTCCCGGCGTGTCCACCACCACCGCCACCATTCTGAGCGTCTATGACATTCTCAATGCCAAGAAGTTGGTCATTGACCAGACTGCGCTCGCCAAAATCGAGGAGGTGTTCGCGTAATGGCCACCAGTTACGATATCGTGATCCGCCCGATCATCACCGAGCGCGCCATGGGCGCCGTCGCCGACAAGAAATATGTCTTCGAGGTTGCCAAGGAAGCCGGTAAGATCGAGATTAAGAAGGCCGTTGAGGAAATCTTCGGCGTAAAGGTCAAAAGCGTGAACACGCTGACCGTTCCGGGCAAGGAGAAGCGCCGCGGCGCAGGCCGTCCCGGCAAGACCAAGACCTGGAAAAAGGCCTATGTCCAGCTCACCGACGAATCCAAGACCATCGAGTTCTTCGAGGGGATGGTCTAAGACCGGAACCGATATAACTGTAAGGAGTGTTAAGCGATGTCTATTAAATCTTATAAGCCGACGACACCTTCCAGAAGACAGATGACGGTTTCCGGTTTCGACGGCCTTGACAAGAAAGCCAAGCCCGAGCCCAGCCTCACCGAGTCTCTGAAGAAGTCCTCTGGCCGCAACAGCTACGGCCGCATCACCGTCCGCCATCGCGGCGGCGGCAACAAGCGCAAGTACCGTATCATCGACTTCAAGCGCGACAAGCAGGGAAGCGCCACCGTCCTGCGTCTGGAGTACGATCCCAACCGCAGCGCCAACATCGCCCTCATCCAGTACGAGGACGGCGAAAAGCGCTACATCCTGGCTCCCGTGGGCATGAAGTCCGGCCACAAGATCATGACCGGACCCGACGCCGACATTCTGCCGGGTAACGCGCTGCCCATCGAGAAGATCCCCGTGGGTACCATTATCCACAACATTGAGCTTCATCCCGGCAACGGCGCCCAGCTGGTGCGCTCCGCCGGAACCTCCGCCCAGCTGATGGCCAAGGAGGGCAAGGATGCTCAGATTCGTATGCCCTCCGGCGAGGTGCGTATCGTGCGGATCAACTGCATGGCCACCATCGGTCAGGTCGGCAACATCGACCATGAGAACATCAACATCGGCAAGGCCGGACGCAAGCGCCACATGGGCTGGCGTCCCACGGTCCGCGGCAGCGTCATGAACCCCAACGACCATCCCCACGGCGGCGGCGAGGGCCGTGCGCCCGTCGGCCGTCCCGGCCCCGTGACGCCTTGGGGCAAGCCCGCCATGGGTTACAAGACCCGCAAGGGCAAGAACCCCACCAGCAAGTTCATCGTCAAGCGGCGGAACGAGAAGTAAGGAGGCAAGTAGATTATGAGCAGATCTGTCAAAAAAGGCCCGTATGTTGCCCCTGAGCTTCTCAAGCGGGTTGAGGCAATGAACGAGAAGAACGAAAAGCAGGTGCTGAAGACCTGGAGCCGCAGCTCCACCATCTTCCCCGCTTTCGTGGGTCATACCATCGCCGTGCACGACGGGCGCAAGCACGTGCCCGTCTATGTCCAGGAGGACATGGTGGGTCACAAGCTGGGCGAGTTCGCCCCCACCCGGACCTTCCGCGGCCACGCAAAGAAAAACTGATAAAGGAGGATGCGAAATATGGAAAACAATGAAGCAAAGGCATTCCTGCGCTATGTCCGCATCGCTCCCCGCAAGATTCAGATCGTCTGCGATCTGATTCGCGGCAAGGATGTGGGCACCGCCATGGCGATTCTGATGCAGACCCCCAAGGCTGCATCCGAGCCTCTGATGAAGCTTCTCAAGAGTGCCGCCGCTAACGCGGAGAACAACTTCGCCATGGACCCCAGCAAGCTGTACGTCAGTGAGGTCTTCGCCACCCCCGGCCCCATCCTCAAGCGGATGATGCCCCGGGCGCAGGGCCGCGCGTACCGCATCAACAAGAGAAGCTCTCACGTCACGCTGGCCGTGGCGGAAAAGGCATAAGGGAGGAGACAGTTTTTTATGGGACAGAAAGTTAATCCCCACGGCATGCGCGTGGGCGTCATCAAAGACTGGGATTCCCGTTGGTATGCCAGTGATGAGAAGGTCGGCGACCTGATCGTCGAAGATCAGAAGATCCGCAAGTACCTGAAGAAGACCCTGTACGGTGCCGGTGTTCCCAAGATCGAGATTGAGCGCAGCAACGACACGGTCACCATTTTCCTGCACTGCGCCCGTCCGGGCGTGGTCATCGGCAAGGGCGGCGAGCAGATCGAGCAGTATCGTCTGGCTGTTGAGAAGATGACCGGCAAGAAGGTAAAGCTGAACATCGTTGAGGTCCGTAACCCCGACATGGACGCCCAGCTTGTGGCAGAGAACATTGCCCAGCAGCTTGAAAAGCGCATCTCTCACCGCCGCGCTATGAAGAATTCCATGGCCCGCGCCATGCGCGCCGGTGCCAAGGGCATCAAGTGCTGCTGCTCCGGTCGTCTGGGCGGCCGCGAGATCGCGGGCGTTGAGCACTATCACGAGGGCACTATCCCCCTGCAGACTATCCGCGCCGACATTGATTATGGCTTCGCGGAGGCTGCCACCACCTTCGGCCGCATCGGCGTGAAGGTCTGGGTGTACAAGGGAGAGGTCCTTTCTCAGACCCTGCGCACCACTCCCCGTACCATGGATACCACGAAGCCCTATCAGGAGCGTCGTGAGCGTCGGCCTCGCCGTGATGGAGACTTCCGTGGCGGCGATCGTCGGCCCGGCGGCTTCAACCGTGGCCCCGGCGGTCAGGGCGGCGGCTTCAACCGCGGTCCCGCAGGCGGCCAGGGCGGCGGCTTCAACCGCGGCCCCGCAGGCGGCCAGGGCGGCTTCAACCGCGGTCCCGCAGGCGGCCAGGGCGGCTTCAACCGCGGTCCCGCAGGCGGCCAGGGCGGCTTCAACCGCGGCCCCGCAGGCGGACAGGGCGGCTTCAACCGCGGCCCCGCAGGCGGCCAGGGTGGCTTCAACCGCGGCCCTCAGGGCGGCTTCAACCGTCCCAACACCAACACCCCTCGTCCGGCGGCTGCCCCTGCGGCCCCCGCTGAACCCAAGAAGGAAGGAGGAGCTGAATAATGCTTCTGCCCAAGAGAGTTAAATACCGCCGTGTGCACCGTGGCCGTATGACCGGCAAGGCATACCGCGGAAACACGATTACCTACGGTCAGTTCGGCCTCCAGGCCATGGAGCCCGGCTGGATCACCAGCAACCAGATTGAGGCGGCCCGTATCGCCATGACCCGCTACACCAAGCGTGGCGGTCAGGTCTGGATCAAGATTTTCCCCGATAAGCCCGTCACCAAGAAGCCCGCCGACACCCGCATGGGTTCCGGTAAAGGTTCCCCCGAGTTTTGGGTTGCAGTAGTGAAGCCCGGCCGTATCATGTTTGAGATTGCCGGCGTTCCCGAAGAAACCGCCCGCGAGGCCCTGCGTCTGGCCAGCCACAAGCTGCCCATCAAGACGAAGCTGGTCATCCGCGAGGCTGCTTCGGAGGCTCAGGAAGCAGGTGAGTAAGATGAAGGCAAGTGAAGTTCGCAAGATGAATGCTGAGCAGCTCAACGAGAAGCTGACCGGCCTGAAGAAGGATCTGTTTTTCCTGCGTATGCAGCACGCCACCAACCAGCTTGACAATCCCCTGAAGATTCGGGAAACCAAGCACGACATTGCCAGAGTCAAAACCGTGTTGCGGGAGCTTCAGGCTTCCGGAAAGCAGTAAGGAGGTAAGTGAACATGAGTGAAATGGTGAGAACTTCCTCCCGGAAGACCAGAATCGGCAAGGTTGTGTCCGACAAGATGGATAAGACCGTGGTTGTGGCCATTGAGGACCGCGTGGCCCATCCCCTGTACAAGAAGATTGTCGGCCGCACCTACAAGCTGAAGGCCCACGACGAGGAAAATGCATGCGGCATCGGTGACAAGGTGAAGGTTATGGAGACCCGCCCCCTCAGCAAGGACAAGCGGTGGCGCGTGGTCGAGATTATTGAAAAAGCGAAGTAAGGAGGTGCCGAGTTATGATCCAACAGGAAAGCTATTTGAAGGTTGCCGATAATACCGGCGCCAAAGAGATCAAGTGCATCCGCGTTCTGGGCGGCTCCACCCGCAAGTTTGGCAACATCGGCGACGTTATTGTGGCGTCTGTCCGCAAGGCCCAGCCGGGTGGCACCGTGAAAAAGGGCGAGGTGGTCAAAGCCGTCATCGTTCGCAGCGCCAAGGGCGTCCGCCGCAACGACGGCACCTATGTCCGCTTCGACGATAACGCTGCCGTCCTCATTAAGGACGACCAGAACCCCAGAGGAACCCGTATCTTTGGGCCGGTTGCACGCGAGCTGCGCGACAAGGATTACATGAAAATCCTGTCCCTGGCTCCCGAAGTGATTTGAGGAGGACGCCTGATATGTCTATGAATATCAAAAAGGGCGACACCGTGGTCGTTCTCTCCGGCAAGGACCGGGGTAAGCAGGGCAAGGTCCTGGGCAGCGTGCCCAAGACCAGCCGGGTTGTGGTGGAAGGCATCAACATGGTGACCTGCCACGTCAAGCCCCGCAAGCAGGGCGAGACCGGCGGTATTGTCAAGCGCGAGGCGGCGATTGCTTCCTGCAAGGTGCAGGTAGTCTGCCCCAAGTGCAGCAAGGGCACCCGTGTTGCCCACAAGATCGAAAACGGCAAGAGCGTCCGCGTGTGCAAGCACTGCGGCGCCGCGCTGTGAGAAAGGGGAGTAGACGAACATGGCAACACTGAAAGAAAAATACGGCGCCGAAGTCGCTCCCGCGCTCATGAAGCAGTTTGAATACAAGAGCGTCATGCAGATTCCCCGGATCGACAAGGTTGTCGTGAACGTGGGCTGCGGCGAGGCCCGGGAAAACGCCAAGGTTCTTGAGAACGTGGTGGGCGATCTGGCCCAGATTACCGGCCAGAAGCCCATCATCACCAAGGCCCGCAAGTCCATCGCGAACTTCAAGCTCCGTGAGGAAATGCCCATCGGCGCGAAGGTCACTCTCCGCGGCGCAAAGATGTGGGAATTCCTGGACCGGCTGTTCAACGTGGCTCTGCCCCGCGTCCGCGATTTCCAGGGTATCAACCCCAACTCCTTTGACGGCCGGGGCAACTATGCTCTGGGCATTCGGGAGCAGTTGATTTTCCCGGAAATCGAGTACGATAAGATCGACAAGATCCGCGGCATGGATGTGGTTATCTGCACCACCGCAAAAACCGACGAGGAAGCCCGCGCCCTGCTGGAGCAGGTCGGCGCTCCCTTCGCCAAGTAAGGAAGGAAGAGAAGAATGGCTAAGAAGTCTATGATTTTGAAGCAGCAGGCTCCCGCGAAGTTCTCTTCCCGGAAGTACAACCGCTGCAAGCTCTGCGGTCGCCCCCATGCCTATCTCCGGGACTACGGCGTTTGCCGTATTTGCTTCCGTGAGCTGGCCTACAAGGGCGAGATCCCCGGCGTTCGGAAGGCGTCTTTCTAAGGCCCACCGAGTTTTCTTTTGTCGCTTGGGGCGAAAGCCCTGGTGGAAGGATGGCGAAAGGTCACTGTGAATCGGGCACCACGCGCGAGCGGACTGCTCCATTCATAGTGATACCTCGCTGCCTGAACGGTTCTTCGGAACCGTAACTCTAAAAACAGGAGGATTTATCCATGCATATCACAGATCCAGTTGCGGATATGCTCACCCGCATCCGCAACGCCAACAGCGCAAAGCACGACACCGTTGATGTCCCTGCCTCCAACATGAAGAAGAGCATTGCTCAGATTCTGCTGGACGAGGGCTATATCAAGAGCTTCCAGGTGGTGGAAGACGGCCTGCAGGGCATCATCCACATCACCTTGAAGTACAACGCCGGCAAGGAGAAGGTCATTACAGGTCTTCGCCGTGTCAGCAAGCCCGGCCTGCGCGTCTATGTGGGCGCCGATGAGCTGCCCCGCGTGCTCCGCGGCCTGGGTATCGCGATCATTTCCACGTCAAAGGGCATCATGACCGACAAGAAGGCCCGCGAGGGACATGTCGGCGGCGAAGTCCTGGCGTTCGTCTGGTAAGGAGGGTACTGAATCATGTCTAGAATCGGCAGAATGCCCATTACCGTCCCCGCCGGCGTCACCGTCAACGTGGCAGAGGGTAATGTGGTCACCGTGAAGGGTCCCAAGGGCGAGCTTGCCCGGGCCCTGCGCCCCGAAATGATCATCAAGCAGGACGGCAACACGATCACCGTGGACCGTCCCTCCGAGGATAAGCAGCACAAGGCCCTGCACGGCCTGACCCGCACCCTGCTCCACAATATGGTGGAGGGTGTCGCCAATGAGTTCACCAAAGAGCTGGACGTCAACGGCGTGGGCTACCGTGTGGCTAAGGAGGGCAAGAACCTGGTGATGAACCTGGGTTTCTCCCATCAGGTGATCGTTTCCGAGATCGAGGGCATCACCATTGAGGTCCCCGCTCCCAATAAAATCATCGTGCGCGGCTGCGACAAGCAGGCTGTGGGCCAGTTTGCCGCCGAAATCCGCGAGAAGCGTCCCCCCGAGCCTTATAAGGGCAAGGGTATTAAGTATTCTGACGAGGTCATCCGCCGCAAGGTTGGTAAGACCGGCGCCAAGAAGTAAGGAGGTGTGCCGATATGATTAAAAAGCCGAATACAAACGCTCAGCGCCTGAAGCGTCACAAGAGGGTGCGTGCCAAAATCTCCGGCACCGCCGCTACTCCCCGCCTGAATGTCTTCCGCAGCGAGTCTAACATTTATGCTCAGGTGATCGACGATGTAAAGGGCGAGACCCTGGCGGCCGCGTCTTCTCTGGATAAAGAGATCGCCGGTTACGGCGGCAACGCCACCGCCGCTGCCGCCGTGGGCAAGCTCATTGCCGAGCGGGCCAAGGCGAAGGGAATCGAGAACGTGGTTTTCGACCGCGGTGGTTATCTGTATCATGGCCGTGTTCAGGCACTGGCCGAAGGCGCCCGCGAGGGCGGCCTGAAGTTTTGATCGGAGGAGGTAAACAACATGCCTAGATTTGAAAGAGAGCCCAGCGAGTACGCAGAGAAGGTTGTTGCCCTCAACCGAGTTTCCAAAACCGTTAAGGGCGGCCGCGTGATGAAGTTCTCCGCTCTGGTGGTGGTGGGTGACCAGAAGGGTAAGGTCGGCTATGGCCTGGGCAAGGCCGCCGAGGTTCCCGAGGCCATCCGCAAGGGCCTGGAGTCCGCGAAGAAGAACATGATTACCGTGACCCTGGCCGGGTCCACCATTCCCCACGAGGTGATCGGCGCTTCCGGCGCCGGACGCGTGCTGATGAAGCCCGCCGCCCCCGGTACCGGCGTGATTGCCGGCGGCGCTGTCCGCGCCGTGGTGGAAGCTGCCGGAATTAAGGATATTCGTACCAAGTGCCTGCGCTCTAACAATGCCAACAACGTGGTCGCCGCCGCCTTCGAGGGACTGCGCTCTATGCGCGGGCCGGAAGAAGTGGCTCGGATCCGGGGCAAGAGCGTCAGCGAGATTGTGGGTTAAGGAGGGGCTTATTATGGCAAACTTAAATATTAAGCTCGTCAAGAGCCTGAACGGTCGTCTGGAAAAGCAGATTCTGACCGCCCATTCCCTGGGTCTGCGCAAAATCGGTGATATCGCCGTGCAGCCCGACAATGACCAGACCCGCGGCAAGATCGCCAAGATCGGCTATCTGCTGCAGGTCGCCGAAGTGAAATAAGGAGGCACGGAAACATGAAACTCAACGAACTGTCTCCCGCCGAAGGCTCCGTCCAGCAGCCCTACCGCAAGGGCCGGGGCGCCGGCAGCGGCAACGGCAAGACCGGCGGCCGCGGCCACAAGGGCCAGAAGGCCCGCAGCGGCGGCAAGGTCCGCGTGGGCTTCGAGGGCGGCCAGATGCCTCTGGCACGCCGCGTTCCCAAGCGCGGATTCAACAATATCTTTGCAAAGCCCTTGGAGATTATCAACCTCAGCGCACTGGACGTGTTTGAAGACGGCGAAACCGTCACCGATCAGGCGTTGCTGGAGAAAGGTGTTCTCTCCAAGTGCACCTATGGATTCAAGGTGCTGGGCAACGGCAAGGTCACAAAAAAAGTGACGGTGCAGGCCTCTGCCTTCTCCGCATCTGCCAAGGAGGCAATCGAGGCAGCTGGCGGAAAGGCCGAGGTGAAGTAACGTGATCGAAACAATTCGCAAAGCATGGGATATTCCCGAGCTGCGGAAGAAGATCATTTTCACTTTGCTGATTTTGCTCATTTTCCGCATCGGTAACGCCATCACCGTTCCCTATGTGGACACGGCCACGCTGTCCAGCTATCTGAACAGCCAGACCACCACCATTTTGGGGCTGTATAACGTGATGAGCGGCGGGGCGTTTGCACAGGCAACTGTCTTCGCACTGAGCATCCAGCCCTATATCAACAGCTCCATTATCATTCAGCTGCTTACCGTGGCCATTCCCGCTCTGGAGCGGCTGGCCAAGGAGGGCGGCGAGGAAGGCCGGAAGAAGATTCAGTCTATCACCCGGTATGCCACTGTGGCCATCGCCATTTTGCAGGCGTTCGGCTACTATATGATTATGAAGCGCTACGACATCCTCACTGACGCAGGCATCTGGCCCGCACTGGTGATCATTGTGTCCTTCATCGCCGGTTCCTCCTTCGTGATGTGGATGGGCGAGCAGGTTACTGAGTTCGGCGTGGGTAACGGCATCTCCATCATCCTGTTCGCGGGCATTCTTTCCCGCGTTCCCAGCATGGTGTCCGGGATGTACGAGGGTGTGATCACCTGGTCCGGCGTTCGCAGCGGAGCGCTGACAGAGCAGACGCTGCTGGATGCAGGCTACTCGGCGACAAACGCAAAGTATATGCTGGATCAGGCAATGGCTCCCTGGAGCGTGGTTCTGATTCTGGTGGGTATTCTGGCGCTGATTGTGTTCATTGTGTTTATCAACGGCGCTGAACGCCGCATCCCCGTCCAGTATGCCAAGCGGCAGGTGGGCCGGAAGATGTACGGCGGCCAGACCTCCACCCTTCCCATGAAGGTGAATATGTCGGGCGTGCTGCCCATCATCTTCGCCCAGTCCATCGCTTCTCTGCCGGCCACCATTATGGCGTTTACCGGCGTGGGCGAGGAGGGAAGCTTCAGCTATGCACTTTCTCAGTTCCTGGACACCAAGTCCATTCTCTATATGGCGGTGTATTTCATCCTGATCATTGGCTTCAGTTATTTCTACTCTACCATTCAGTTCAATCCCGTGGAGATTGCCAACAACCTGAAAAAGCAGGGCGGCTTTATCCCCGGTTTCCGTCCGGGCAAGCCCACGGTGGACTTCATCCGGAAGGTTTTGAACAAGGTGACGCTCTTTGGCGCCATCTATCTGGGTATTGTGGCTATGGTTCCCCTGGTTGCCGGCATTGTGATTAAAAACAGCACGCTGGGCATTGGCGGTACCTCGGTCATCATTATCGTGGGCGTGGCGCTGGAAACAGTGCGCGCGCTGGAATCCCAGATGCTGATGCGCCAGTATAAGGGCTTCCTGGAATAAGAAAGAGGCGAAATGGAATGAAACTGATCCTGTTGGGCGCACCTGGCGCCGGAAAAGGGACACAGGCTGAAATTCTGTGCAAGGAATTTTCCATTCCCACGATTTCAACCGGAAGCATTCTCCGCGCGGCCGTGAAAAACGGCACGCCCACCGGCCTGAAGGCGAAGTCCTTTATGGACGCGGGCAAGCTGGTCCCTGATGAGGTCATCATTGGCGTCATCTCGGACCGGCTGGCGGAGCCGGACTGCGCTAACGGCTACATTCTGGACGGGGTGCCCCGCACCATCGCTCAGGCCGAGGCGCTGGAGAAGGCCGGTATTTACTTTGACCACGTAATTTCCATCGAAATCTCCGATGCGGAGATTGAAGAGCGCATGGCGGGCCGGCGGGTGTGCGAACAGTGCAGCGCCAGCTTTCACGTGGTGGCGGTTCCCCCCAAGCAGGAGGGAATCTGCGACAAGTGCGGCGGTAAACTGAGCCGCCGTCATGACGACGACCCCGAGGTTGTGGAACACCGCCTCGCGGTCTATCACAAGGAGACAGAGCCGCTGAAGGACTTTTACAAGTCCCGGGGCGTTCTGGAATATGTGGAGAACCAGCCCACTGTGGCTGCGACCTCCCAGGCAATCCTCCGCGCGTTGGGGAAATGAGGACAGAATGATTATTCTCAAATCCCCGGAGGAGATCGACTTGATGCGCCGAGCGGGAAAACTTACCGCGGCTGCCCGTGCCTTGGCAGGGGAAATGGTAAAGCCCGGCGTTACAACCCAGGAGATCAACGACGAAGTGGAGCGATTTATCCGAAAGAACCACGCGGTGCCGTCCTTCCTGCACTATCAGGGCTATCCGGCGTCCGTCTGCATCAGCGTCAACGACGAGATTATTCACGGCATCCCCGGCAAGCGGGTGCTGCTGGAGGGTGATATCGTCAGCGTGGATGTGGGCGCGTATATCGGCGGATTTCACGGGGACTGCGCGGCAACCTTTGCCTGCGGAACCGTTTCTAAGGAGGCTCAGGACCTGATTGATGTGACCAGACAGAGCTTTTTCGAGGGAATCAAGCAGGCACGTTCAGGCAACCGCACTGGAGATATCTCTGCGGCGGTGCAGGCTTATGCGGAAGCTCATGGATACGGAATCGTGCGGGAATTCGTCGGCCACGGGGTCGGCGCGGATATGCACGAATCCCCTGAGATTCCAAACTACGGTCATCCCGGCCGGGGCCCCAGGCTCCTCAAGGGGATGACGATTGCGGTTGAACCCATGGTGAACGCCGGGTCCGCCTCCATTTATCAGATGAGCGATGGCTGGACTGTCCGCACTGCGGACGGAAAGAACGCCGCCCACTATGAGAACACGATCCTGATTACCGACGGCGAGCCGGAAATTTTGACGGCTCCTGCAATTTGAGAGAGTGCTTATGGAGATCGCAAAGTCGAATATTGTTCAGTCCAGCGCCGGCAGGGACCGGGGAAAGCTTTTCTGCGTGATGAGCGTGGAGGGGGAATACCTGCTGCTGGCGGATGGGAAATCACGGAGGGTAGAGTCGCCCAAGCGCAAAAAGCGCAGACATGTGCTGTTTGTTGCCGCTGACGACACCCGCCTTTCCACAAAAATTAAAGGCGAAGAAAAAGTCACGAACAGCGAACTTCGCAGAGCCCTCGCGGAATACCGCGGGGAGGTTCATCCGGACCAGGAGGGATAAGGCTTGGCAAAATCCGATATGATCGAAGTAGAGGGCGTTGTGGTTGAATCCATGCCCAACACCACGTTTAAGGTGGACATCGGCAATGGACATACGATCCTGGCGCACATCTCCGGGAAACTCAGAATGAATTTCATCAGGATCCTGCCTGGCGACAAGGTCACGGTGGAAATGTCACCATACGACCTGACCCGGGGCCGGATCACCTGGCGTACAAAGTAACGAACACACTGCCTACGCCGCTCTTGGCGGCTGGGAACAAAAGCTGAAAGGAATGGTTAGACATGAAGGTAAGACCGTCCGTGAAGCCCATGTGCGAAAAGTGTAAGGTCATTCGCCGCAAAGGCCGTGTCATGGTTATTTGCGAGAACCCCAAGCACAAGCAGAGACAGGGCTAATTAAAAATGGAGGTGCTTTAAGAGTATGGCACGTATCGCCGGCATTGACCTGCCGAAGGATAAGCGGATCGAAATCGGACTGACTTATATCTACGGAATCGGCAGAAAGAGCGCCAAGGACATCCTGGCGCAGACGGGCATCAACCCCGATACCCGCGTGAAGGATCTGACGGACGCCGAGGAGCAGCAGCTCCGCGACGCCATTGAGGCTTATTCCGTGGAAGGCGACCTGCGTCGCCAGACCGCGCTGGACATCAAGCGCCTGACGGAGATTGGCTGCTATCGCGGCCTGCGTCACCGCAGAGGCCTGCCTGTCCGCGGACAGCGCAGCAAGACCAATGCTCGTACCCGCAAAGGTCCCAAGAAGACCATTGCGAACAAGAAGAAGTAAGGAGGGAGAACGAAAATGGCTAAGACAGCAAGTTCCGGTGGAAAGAAAGTCGTCCGCCGCCGCCGCGAGAAAAAGCATATTGAGCGTGGCCAGGTCCATATCCGCTCTTCCTTCAACAACACCATGGTGACTGTTACCGACTCCCAGGGCAACGCGCTCTCCTGGGCTTCCTCCGGCGGCCTCGGCTTCCGGGGCAGCAAGAAGTCCACGCCCTTTGCGGCGCAGACCGCGGCGGAGACTGCCGCCCGCGCCGCCATGGAGCACGGACTGAAGACCGTCGAGGTTTTCGTGAAGGGACCCGGTCAGGGCCGTGAGGCTGCGATCCGGGCGCTGCAGGCCGTGGGCCTGGAAGTGACAATGATTAAGGACGTCACTCCCATTCCTCACAACGGCTGCCGTCCCCCGAAGCGTCGCCGTGTCTGATTTGAAGGAGGTAAAGCTTTATGGCTAAGAATATGCAGCCCATTGCCAAGCGCTGCAAGACTCTGGGCATTTCTCCTGCCGTGATGGGTTACGCCAAGAAGGAAACCAAGCGTAATCCCGGCGGCCAGATGAGAAAGAAGAAGAGCGAGTATGCGACTCAGATGAACGAGAAGCAGAAAGTCAAGTTTATTTACGGAATTCTCGAAAAGCAGTTCCACAGCTACTATGAAAAGGCCGTGGCCACTCCCGGCAAGACCGGCGACAACCTGCTGATTCTGGTAGAGCGTCGGCTGGACAACGTGGTGTACCGCATGGGCTTTGCCATGACCCGCCGCGAGGCCCGTCAGCTGGTGAACCATGGGCATTTCACCGTCAACGGCAAGAAGGTCAACATTCCTTCTTATCTGGTGAAGGCGGGAGACGTGATTGAGGTTGCGGAATCCAGCCGCTCCTCCGCAGCGTTCAAGCGCCTTGTGGGCGAGAACGCCGTGATGTTCCTGCTGCCTTCGTGGCTGGAGCGCGAAAAGAATACGCTGAAGGGCACTGTGGTGCGGATGCCCGCCCGCGAGGACATCGATCTTCCCATCGAGGAACACCTCATCGTCGAGTTGTACTCCAAGTAATCGGAGGACGCCCTCGAAGATGACAGGAACCGAACGCGGCCTGCCCTTGGGCTTTGCCGCAATGAGAAGATGAAGGAGGGTAACTGCATGATCGAAATCGAAAAGCCCCAGATCGAGTGTATCGAAGCTCCCGGCGACGTGACCTACGGCAAGTATGTGGTGGAGCCGCTGGAGCGGGGCTATGGCACCACGCTGGGCAATGCGCTTCGCCGCATTATGCTGTCCTCTCTGCCCGGCACCGCTGCGACCTCCATCAAGATCGCCGGCGTCCAGCACGAGTTTTCCACCATTCCCGGCGTCAAGGAGGATGTGACGGAGATTGTCCTGAATGTAAAGGGCCTCCTCACCAAGCTCCACGGCGAAAGCGGGAAGACGGTCTATGTAGAGGCTGTCGGCCCCTGCGAGGTCACCGCCGGCGATATCAAGGCCGACGGCGAGGTGGAGATTCTCAACCCCGAGCTTCACATCGCCTCGCTGGACAGCGGCGCGACGCTGAACATGGAAATCACACTGTCCCACGGCCGGGGCTATGTCTCTGCCGACAAGAATAAGCATGCAATGAGCCAGCAGGTGATCGGCGTGATTCCCATTGATTCGATCTATACCCCGGTGTACAAGGTCAACTATACTGTGGAGCCCACCCGCGTGGGCACGTCCAGCGATTTTGACAAGCTGACGCTGGAGGTCTGGACCGACGGCACCATCTCCGCAAGGGACGCTGTGTCCCTTGGCGCCAAGATTCTGTGCGACCACTTCACCCTCTTCACCGACCTCTCGGAGAACGTGGGCAGCAAGCCCACGGTGGTGGAGAAGGGAGAGGCCCAGCGGGATAAGGTGCTGGAGATGACCATTGAGGAGCTGGACCTGAGCGTGCGCAGCTTTAACTGCCTCAAGCGGGCCAACATCAACACCGTGGAGGACCTGATTTCCAAGACCGAAGACGAGATGATGAAGGTTCGCAATCTGGGCCGCAAGTCGCTGGAGGAAGTAATCAATAAGCTGGCGATGATGGGTCTGTCCTTGGCAGACGAAGAGAATAATTGACTGAAAGCCCGGCGGGAGACTGCCGGGGAAGAAAATTCCCGATAAGGAGGAATACCGAAATGCCCGGAACCCGTAAACTCGGTAAAACAACGGACCAGCGCAGAGCGATGCTTCGCCAGCAGGTCACCGATTTCCTGGACAAAGGCGCTATGGAGACCACCGTCACCCGCGCCAAGGAGATCAAGCCCCTGGCCGAGAAGATGATCACCTTGGGGAAGAAGAACGATCTGGCCGCCTATCGGCAGGCTATGACCTTCATTACCCGCGAGGATGTTTGCAAGAAGATCTTCAAGGAGATCGCCCCCGGCTATGCGGAGCGCAACGGTGGTTACACCCGCGTCATCCGTACCGGCATTCGCCGCGGAGACGCCGCGGAGACGGCCATTATCGAGCTGGTAAAGTAAATAACCTTGAAAGCGCCCCTGCCGACCGGCAGGGGCGCTTTTTCAGGTGCAAAATTTTCGGAAGGAAAAGAAACGTGTTTTCATAGAAGAAATGCGCTAATATAGACATCCCGCTTACGCAGCGGGAAAGCGCACATAATGGCCGCTTTCCAAATCCGTAGCAAACGGACTCCTACAACTTCCTAACGAAGAAGGTCTTTGAGAAACGCACATTACAGCGAGGCAAAATGGCACAGATCGTGCATTCGTGGGCTAAGCTGTAAGCGCAGAAAATTTTAATTGTTTAGAAATCTGCTCCGCAGCAGGGCAATCTCTTGCCCGTAGCCAGCCACGTCCTCCTGCGGGGTTTCCAGATAAAAGGGCAGGTGCCGCAGCTTGGGATGATTGATAATAGCGGCAAATGTGTCAAGACCGAGACTTCCCTCCCCGATGCGGGCATGACGGTCTTTGTGGCTGGCGAAGGGATTCTTGCTGTCGTTCAGGTGAATGGCCCGCAGGCGGTCAAGGCCAACGGTCTTGTCAAACCTCTCAAGCACGCCATCCAGATCGTGAACCAAATCGTATCCGGCGTCGTAAACGTGGCAGGTGTCCAGACACACCCCCAACAACTGTCGATGCTCCACGAGGTCCATGATGGCCCGCAGTTCCTCAAAGCTGCGGCCTACCTCACTGCCTTTGCCGGACATGGTTTCAAGAAGCACTCGCGGAGTTTGCCCAGGACGCAGAACGGTGTTCAGCGTTTCGGCAATCAGTGCAATTCCCGCCTCCACGCCCTGCTTCACATGACTTCCGGGGTGAAAGTTGTACAGGCTGCCGGGAAAATACTCCAGACGGGCCAAGTCGTCCGCCATGGTATTTCTCGCAAACTCCCGGATGTGGGGATCGGCAGCGCAGCAGTTCAAAGTGTAGGGCGCGTGAGCCAGAACGGGAAAAATCCCGTGCGCCTCTGCAAAAGCGCGGTAGGCGGCAATGTCGTCCGTGTCCAGCGCTTTGGCTGCTCCGCCCCGGGGATTGCGGGTAAAGAATTGGAAGGTGGAGGCGCCGATTTCCGCCGCCGTTTTCCCCATGGCGAGAAAGCCTTTGGAAGAGGAGAGGTGACATCCGATGTTCAGCATAAAAATCCTTTCTTCAAAAAGGGCTCACTGTACAATCCGACCCTCCGCCATCATGGGCCGCAGGCCGCGTACCCGGGACAGGGCCGCAAGGAGAAGTCCACCCAGTACATAGCAGACCACCGCCTCGCCAAGGCCCAGCGTAAGGGCATTGTACGCCAGCGCTGCGAGAAACGCATCCGTAAAACCGGTCTGCTGAAACGCAATGACCGCGCCCACAATGACCGCGTTGCACAGAACCGGGGGAAGAGGGGCCAGCCACTTGTTGGGGGCCTTCATAGTGAGGACCGCAGCCAAAAGCGTTGCGAGGGAGCCGAAAATGATGTCCAGCGCACCGTAGGGCGACAGGAGGTTTGCAACAAGACACCCCACAAACAGGCCCGGCGCGGCGGCGGGAAACAGGAAGGGCAGGACGCACAGCGCCTCGGAAAAGCGAAACTGCACCGGCCCATAGGCCACGCCGAAGACGGCGGCAAAGTAGCTGAGGACAGCGTACAGCGCCCCCACAATACCGGCGAAGGTAATTTGCTGTACAGTAAAGCGGGATTTGGACATAAAAAAAGACCTCCTTTTAAATTCGGAGGCCGTCACAAAGCACGCGGCGCGCAAATGCGCGCAGCCCCCATTTTTTTGTTTAGAGAACGGCAAGAAAGCTTGCCGAACGAACGCCGGAACCGACGCTTGGACAGGGATATGGCACCTGTCGATTGGAAGTATAGCACAGCCAATGTACAAAAGTCAAGGGGCCGCCAATTGGCGGCCCCTTGCGGTGTTCATTTATGAATCCGACACCACGAGGCAGTATAGCTCGGTGGTCTTGTCGGCGTTGAGCCGCAGCTCCGGTTCCACGCCCAGTTCCTCCAGAATGGCCGTTAGTTCTTCTTGCGACATGGCGTAGCCGATTCCGGTGCCGCCATCTTGGTCGGAGTAAGGCTGGCTCTCCCGACCTTCCAAAAGCGCGCTCAGGCGCTCACTGGCGGGAAGAAAGACCACTCCGGCAAACACCATGTCTTCGTCCGAAGCGCCGCCGTCTTCGTTGGCCTGGGTCATGAGGAAGGAGGCCGGGGCCTGCTGCTCGGAGGGGGCCGCGCTGTCAGGGGAGGGGGCGTCGTACATCTCAGAGAGCTGGGAGGAAGATGCCGTATAGCTCCGGGACTGTACATCCTCACCAGAGGATGCGTCATCGAACAAGTCTTCTTCTGGGGCAGAGCCAAGCTCTCCGCTTTCTGCCGTGCTGCTTTCCGATTCGGTCTTAAAAGCCGCGCCGCCCCCCGCCATGGCGGACATGGGCGCGCTGCTGGAAAAGCTCTCAAAGGGCAGTACCCGCACGGCGGCAAATACAAGAGCTACGCAGGCCGCCAGCGATGCCACTGTTTTCAAGGCACGGTGGGGCTTTTTCCGGGGCGCCGCGTTTGCCCGGATGACGGCCATCACGCCGTCGGCAAAGCCGGCGGGGACTTCCGTTTCCTCCACGTCTTCAAACCCAGCCCGGATGGCAAATGCATCTGAGACGTAAGCTGCGCAGGCGGGGCAGGCAGTGAGATGCTCCCGCACGGTTTCGGCTTCCTGCTCCGGCAGCTCCCCGTCCACAAAGGAATCCAGAAGGGGTGCATATTGTTCGCAAATTTTCATGTTATCGCCCCTCCTTCTCTGCATTCTTGGACGGAGCGGCGGGCAAAAAGTTCCCGGTTTCCGTTAAAAATTCACAAAGCCGCTTTCGACCCCGATTAATCCGGGACTTCACGGTCCCCAAATCCACATCCAGCGCGGTGGAAATCTCCTGATAGCTCAGTTGATGCAGCTCCCGCAGCACCAGCACCGCGCGGTAGTCGTCCGGCAGGGTTTTCAGTCCCGAGCGGATAGCCTCCCGCAGCTCAGACTGTTCTGCCTCCTCGTGGGGGGTGAGCCGGTCGTCGGGAATGTTTAGGCTCAGCTCTCCGTCGTCCAGAGAAACGGCCCGCTGCCGCTTTTCCCTCCGCAGCAAATCCACCGACGCGTTGGAGGTCAGGCGATAGAGCCAGGTTGAGAAGCTGGCCTCGCCCCGGAAGAAGGGCAGGCTTTGCCACGCGGAAAGAAACGCCTCCTGCGCCGCCTCCTGCGCGTCCGCCGGGTTGCCGCACATCCGCAGCGCCAGCGCGTAAACCCGCTTTTCATAGCGGAGAACCAGCGTTTCAAAAGCGTCCGCGTCACCCGATCGTGCGTCTTTTACCAGTTGTTGTTCCGGTATGTCATTCATTTCAGATCCCTTTTGATCCCTTTCGTCACAGTGTAAACGTCCTCCAGTGTGTTCATGCGGACGATCTGTTCCTTATAATATCCGGCGTGGGGTATCCCCTTTAAGTACCAGCAGTAGTGCCGCCGTGCCTCCAGCACGGCCGTTCGCTCGCCCCGGGCGGCGGCAGACAGCTCGATCTGCCGCACCACGGTGTCGCACCGCTCATCAAGCGGCGGTAAGGGCGGCAGGGGAAGCCCCTCCAAAAGAGCCTTCGCCTGTGTAAACAGCCACGGATTTCCGAAGCAGCCCCGCCCGATCATGGCCATGTCCGCGCCGGTCCGCTCCAGAATGCGCACCGCGTCCTCGGGCTTAAAAATATCGCCGTTGGCAATGACCGGGACGCTCACGGCTTCCTTGACCTCCCTGATGGAGTTCCAGTCTGCCTGTCCGCCGTACATCTGCACCCGTGTGCGCCCGTGGACCGCGATGGCGGAAACGCCCGCCTGCTCCAAAAGCCTTGCAACCTCCACGGCGTTCAGGTTTCCCATGTCCCAGCCGCGGCGGATTTTCGCCGTCACCGGCACGGGACTGGACCGCACCACTGCCTCGGCAATCCGGGCGGCCTTTTCCGGGTCCTTCATCAAAGCCGAGCCGTCTCCGTTTTTCACGACCTTCCCCACAGGGCAGCCCATGTTGATGTCCACTATGTCGGCCCCAGACAGCTCCACCGCAATCTGCGCCGCCTCCGCCATGCAGGAGGGGTCGCTGCCGAAAATCTGCACGGCAAAGGGCCGCTCCCCCGGAAAAGGGGCCAGCAGGGCTTGGGTCTTTTTGTCGCCGTAGCACAGGGCCTTGGAGGAAATCAACTCCGTACAGGTATAGCCCGCTCCGTTTTCCGCGCAAATCTGGCGGAATGCGGCGTCTGTCACCCCCGCCATAGGGGCCAGGGCCAGCTTTGATGAAATTTCCACTGTTCCGATTTTCAAAAAATGCGCTCCTTTGCGGGCACGGGGCCCAAATTGCCAATTCTTACGAAGACGCCCCACGCCGGGGCACAATATACTTGCTCAGTTTATCACAACTCGCATCAAATGAAAAGAGGGAACCTGTCCCTTTCCTCACCGCGGCTGAAGAACCCTCCAAAATCCGCCGGGGATGGCGGCGGCAAACCAAAAACTTTTGAACTCTCTCTTTTACCGACGGCATTTTTAAATGTTGTTATGTAAAATAATGGAAAACCAACGAGGGAGGGGACAAGCCTGATGCACGGGCAAATCACTTTGGACAACGCACGAACGGTGCGTTTTTTAAACGGCGGCGTGCGCTTTTTTTTGGCGGCGGCACTGACCGCCGCCCAGATTGCGGGGGGGAGCGCGCCCTTTGCTCTGGGCTTTACGGCAGCCTGCGGCGCGGGAATCAACGGAATGTGCGCTTTGGCCGGGGCGGTTGTGGGCGCGCTGGTGTTTCTGGAGTTTTCAGCGGGGCTTGCCCACATCGCCGTGGCAATTCTGGTATATACGGCGGCGGCGGCCTTTCGGGGAATGAAACTGACGGACAGGCCTCTGTTTACGCCCCTGGTGGCCGCCGGAATGACGCTGGCAGTGGAGGGCATCTATGTGGCCCAGTCCCTCTCACCTCTGGCGCGGCTCACGCCGTGCCTGCTGACCACCGTGCTGGTGGGGGTTTCCGCCCGGTGCTGCGCGCCGCTGTTGCGGGGCGGAGAGGACACAAAAAAGTCTGAGTCTCTGGAATTTCTGGCGGTGACGCTGCTGCTGGCGTTTTCCGACGTGGCCCCTGGGGGAATCTCTCTGGGGCGGACGGTCATTGCTTGTCTGGTATTGTTTACCGCATGGCAGAAGGGGGCCTCCGCCGGGGCGGTCACCGGCGTGTGGGCCGGGCTTCTGGCAGACCTGTGCGCAGGGGGCAATGCGCCGGTATTCACTGCCGCATACGGCTTTGCCGGGATGGCGGCGGGTCTGCGGATGGGGCGCAGCCGCATCTCCGCCGGGGCACTGTGGTTGCTGGCGGCGCTGACGGCGCTCGCCCCCGTAACACAGGCGCAGGGAATTTCCGCCATTGGGGAGGCGGCGCTGGCAATTCCACTGTTTTTACTGGTCCCTCCAAAGCTTTTGGGAGGCAAGCGGGTCAAGCAGGCCGTCCATCAGGAACCCGGTGCACTACCCACTCTTCGGGAGCGGCTGGAGCGTGCCGCGTCAGCCTTCCGGGACCTGTACGACAGCATGGGCCGGGGGCCCGTCCAGTCTGCGGAGGAAAACCCCGCAATTGTATTTGACCGGGCGGCGGAACGGGTCTGCCGGGGCTGCGCCCTGTGCGACTTGTGCTGGAAAAAGGAATACGGTGCCACCTATAATGCCTTAAATGACGCCACGCCTTATCTTCTGGAGCGGGGGCGGGTGCTGGCAAAGGATTTTCCCAACCACTTTTCCTCTCGCTGCATCCATCTGCCGGAGTTTTTGGGAGCTATCAACGTGGAGCTGTCGGCCTACCTTCTGCGCAAGCAGTATCGCCGCAGGATGGAAGAAACGCGGCAGGACGCGAAGGGGCAGTATGCCCGGCTCAGCGACCTGCTGGCCGCCACGGCGGCAAATTTGGAGGCGGTTCCCACAGCGGTGGGGGTTCGCCGTCAGTATCAGTTGGGCGCGGCCATCAAGCCCAAGCAGGGGGAGGTTTCCTGCGGGGATACGCTGGCCTCCTTTGAAACGGACGACGGCCTGCTGTGCCTTCTTTTGTCCGACGGCATGGGCAGTGGCGAGGCGGCCCGCCGGGAATCCGCCCTGACCTGCCGGCTGCTGCGCCAGTTTTTGGAGGCGGGCGTGGAAGCCGAGGCTGCGCTGAACACGATGAACGCGGCTATGGCCCTGCGTGGGCAGGAGACAGGCAGCTTTTCCACCATCGACCTGTTGACCCTGCGGCTGGAAAGCGGGGAAGCCGCTATCTACAAATACGGCGCGGCGCCCACCTACATCAAGCGTTTTGGAAGAGTACGCCGCATCACCGGTGCTGCGCTGCCCGCAGGTCTGAAAACATCCCCGGCGGGGCCGGACGTGACCCGTCTGCGGCTGGAGCCGGAGAGCTTTGCCGTCCTCATCAGTGACGGGGCGGCGGACAGCAACCATGACGAGTGGCTTCAAAATCTGCTGGCGGGCTGGAGCGGGACAGACCCGCAGCAGCTTGCAAATTTGATTTTGCGGGAGGCGGAAAAGCAAAACGGCCTTGCGGACGACTGCGGCGTGCAGGTGCTGTATCTGCCGTCCGAGGGACTGAAAGAGGTATAGGATAAAGTCGGAGGTGCTTACAAACCGTTTTTAATACAGCAAAGCCGCGGGATTGCGCAATCCCGCGGCTTTAGTTTGTTTGAAAATTTTTCCTGTGGCAAATGAACTGAAAATCTTTTCTGACGCGGGGTATAAAAATTTCCCCGCAGTGCCAAAATGAGACTGGATTATATGCCGTTCCGGTTTACGGAATCGACAGAAAAAAAGGAGTGGATCAGGATGGTCAAGGGCATTTCCCGGCGGGTAGTGGTTGTGGATTCGCCGGACAGACGATACTTTGAGCAGGCAATTTTTATTGTGCGCAACGATGCGGCGGGAGAGGGCGTTTCCTCCCGGGAGTTGGTGGAGGAGGCCCGCCGGGTGGCGCAGGAATACGCCGGTGGCTCGGGCCTGAAAAAGCGGCTTAACCAGATTCCTCCGGTGCTTTGGTCCCTGACCGGGGCGGGGGCCTGTGGGCTGGCGTGGCTGCTGGTGTCGGTGCTGTAAGGGGATAAAATAAGACGGTACGCTTTCAAGAAAAGAAAGCGCACCGCTTTATTTATGCGGCGCGGCGGAACATCCGCCGCGCCGCGCTCCGATCCGAAGGAAACTGCGGACCGCTTAAAAATTCAGGAACGGGGGACCAAAGGCTGCACAGTAAAGCTCAGTGTTGCCGGGGAGTGAGGATACTGGCGGGAGAAAGCCCGCACAATCCGGTCGCAGACCATGCAGCTATTTTCATAGTTGGCCTGCGGCAGCATCAGTATGTATTGAGAAACGCTGCACCGGGCCACCACGTCGCCGCGGCGAAGATTCCCCACAATCACGTCCTGTAAATTGTCCATGCAGCAGTCCAGACTGCGGCGGGACAGAGGTTTTGACTCGCAGCCCACAGCCGAAATCAGGGCAATGTGCACCGCGGCTCCGCTGCGGGCCACGGACCGGGCCTCTGCCTGATAAATAATGCGGAAAAAATCGTAGTCACACAGAAGCGCCCCTCTGACGCTGCCGGGCTCGTCCAACTGCTCCCGCAAAAGCCCCAGATTCACAGACCGCTCGTTGACGGTGCGGGCAGCCTCCCGGTAAATAGCCCTGCTTTCGTCGGCGGGCATAATTCCAAAATTCGTAAAGAGCAGATCGCTCATGTTCTCATAGGTTTTAATCACGCTTTGCTGGTCACCCAGAGCAAGCTGCGCCTGCATCAGAAATTGATACACTTCCTCGTCGTAAGGCTCCACAAGAATTGCCCGGCCGCACAGCGCCACAATGTCAGCTTGACGCTCCTGCTCCTGCAAAAGAGGGAGGACAGAGCGCAGCGTTCTGAGATAAAGATTGTGAAAATAAGTACTCTGGGGGACAATCCAGGATTCGGAGGACAGCTTGGGCAGAAAATCACCCTGATAAAGCTCCAAAGCCTCCAGATACAGCTTGAGCTGGGCCTGTTCGTCCGACTGGGCCGAAGCAGTCCGGCACAGAGCCTCGAATTCCTCCACGTCCACCGAGACGGGAATTTCGTCGTTCCAGGCGTAGCTGCCGCCACGGCGGATAATCAGCGTATGCCCCGCGCCGTCGCCCAGCCTGTCCAGCATGGTGCGAACCCGGTGAAACATGGTCTTCAACGCGTTTACGGGGTTCACGGTCCCCTCGTCGCCCCATAGCAGGCTGAACAGCTCGCTTTGCGAAACAGGGCGGTTTCGGCAGCAGATCATATATGCCAGCAGCAGCCACACTTTCCGGGACCGGTTGTCACTGTCTGTGATTTCCCGGCCGCTCCAAAGCAGAGAGAAGCCTCCCAGCATTTGAATTTTCAAAATGGAAGACTGCTGATTTGCCAAGCAGTACGCCCCCTGTCAGTTCAAATCCGGAATACGCGCGACACCGCAGCGCCCGATACACCAGACTATAACATACCTCCCCTTTTTTTGCAACTGTTACATTTTCAAAAAAGCCGTCTGCGGGAGCTTTAATGGCCGGATAAAGCAGCATCAAAATCCAGCGAAATGCCTTGGTATTTCAACGTTTATGCCCCACAAAGACGGATATAATATAAAAAACCAAGCAGTTTTGTGGGATAACGGACGGCATTTCCTGCGGTGACTGCGACCCGCTCAGTTACGATGGGTTCTTTGCGTCGGCGGAGCGAAAGCGCAGCCGGGGCAGCAGCTTCGGGGCAAGAACCCCCACCACGATAATTTTTACCATGTCGCCGGGAAGGAACGGGATCATCCCCGCCATCAGAACCGCCGAGAGGTCCATTCCCTTGCCCATATACACGTTCAGAATCACCGCCATGTATGGAAGGCCCACCGCATATAAAACCGCCAGCCCCGCCAGTGCGGCAGGGACCACCCGCTTCATGGACCGTCCGTCCCCTGCCAGTGTTCCGATGACCCACGCGGCGGGAATCAGTCCCAGCAAAAAGCCGCAGGTGGGATATAAAAAGTACCCAAAGCCACCGCCGGAGGTGAAAATAGGCAGGCCTGCCAGCCCCAGCGCCACGTAGACAAGCTGGCTCAGTGCCCCGTATTTTGCCCCCAGCAGCACGCCCGCCAGAGCGGTAAAGAAAAATTGCAGCGTGATGGAGGAATAGAGGAACGGAACCTTGATGAATGCGCCCACGGCCGTCAGCGCCGCGAATAGGGCGCAGAGAATCAGTGCTTTTGTTTTCATGAGGGCCTCCTATTGTAAACTGTTTTTGAATTTATGGTTTACAGAAAGAATAGCATATTTTTTGAGAATGTCAACTTATTTTTTGGAATGGTTTACAACTCCGCGCGGTTTACAAACAGGGTGCAACGTGGTATGCTGACAGGGAATTTGTAAGAGGAGGCGGACCCGATGAGCCGTCAAAAAATATTGGAGCTGCTGAGGAGCCGTCCGGGGGATTATTTTTCCGGTGAGGAGGCCGCCGAGCGCCTGGGGCTGAGCCGGGCCGCGGTGTGGAAGGCGGTGGACGCCCTGCGGAAGGAGGGCTATACCGTGGAGGCGCGAACGGGGCTGGGATACCGGCTCCTTTTTGCGCCGGACGCGCTGACGGAAAAGGAAATCCGGGGCTTTCTGGGTGAGACAGAGCTGGTGGGCCGGGAACTGGTGTGTCTGGACAGCGTGGATTCCACCAATACGTATCTGAAAAAACAGGCTCTTTCCGGCGCGGCCGAGGGCACCGTGGTGACAGCGGATTGCCAGACGGGAGGCCGGGGGAGGATGGACCGTCCCTTCCAAAATCCCGGGGGAAAGCTGGTGGCGCTATCCGTGCTGCTGCGGCCCCGCGGGGTGCCGCTTACGCGGCTTGGCTGCGTCACCGCCCAGACCGCCGTGGCGCTGTGCGGCGCGGTGGAGGAGGTCTGCGGGATTCGCCCGGGCATCAAGTGGACCAATGATCTGGTGATCGGACAGAAGAAGCTCTGCGGGATTCTGACGGAGATGGCGCTGGAGGGAGAGAGCGGAGACCTGCAATACCTCGTCATCGGCATGGGGATCAATGTCCACCAGACCGCAGAGGAGTTTGGCCCTGAGCTTCGGGAAATCGCCGTGTCGCTGGACATGGCGCTGGGGAAGGCCGTGTCCCGCCCCGCGCTGGCCGCGGCGGAGATCCGGGCGCTGGACCGGCTGTACGGGGACATTCTCCGGGGAGACACCGGCGGGTATCTGGACGCTTATCGGCGGGACTGCGTGACACTGGGAAAGCCCGTGCAGCTTATCTCGTCCGACGGCACGCGGGAGACGGCCAGGGCGCTGGATATTGACGATGAGTTTGGCCTTATCGTGGAGCTGGAGGATGGGACGCAAAAGACCGTCCGCACCGGTGAAGTATCCGTCCGGGGGATGTACGGCTATGTGGACTGACAGCTTCCCGACGCGGGTGCGGAAGGGAGCAGCGAGGAAAAGAGGAGGACTGGTTTGAAAAAGTACTGGATGCTGTTTATCGCCTTTGCGAAAATCGGCGTGATGACCTTCGGCGGCGGAATGGCCATGCTGCCGATGCTGCAGCGGGAGGTGGTGGAGAACAAGAGCTGGGCCACCGAGGAGGAGCTGTCTGACTATTTTGCCATCGGCCAGTGTACGCCCGGCATCATCGCGGTGAATACCGCCACCTTTGTGGGGCAAAAGCTCTATGGTGCGCTGGGCGGCATTGTGGCGACCCTTGGCGTTGCGTTTCCGTCGCTGGTGATTATCTCCCTGCTGGCGGGGATTATCGACAGCTTCAACCATCTGGCATGGGTGAAAAACGCCTTCGCGGGAATTCAGGCGTGCGTGTGCGTGCTGATTTTCAACGCGGTGGTGAAGCTGCTGAAAAATTCGGTGGTGGACAAGCGGACGCTGGTGATCTTTCTGCTGGTGCTGGCGGGAAGCTTTGCGCTGGATGTGACGCCGGTGATATTTGTGGTGCTGTCCGCGCTGGCGGGCATCGCGCTTAAGCAATTGGAGGCGCGAAAGGCATGATTTATCTTCAGCTTTTTTGGGAGTTTTTTAAGGTGGGCCTTTTTGCCGTGGGCGGCGGAATGGCCACGCTGCCGTTTCTGGCGCACATGGGGGAGGCTACGGGTTGGTTTACCCAGAGCCAGCTGATGAACATGCTGGCCATTTCCGAGTCCACCCCGGGCCCTGTGGGCATCAACATGGCCACCTATGTGGGCTTTACTTTGGCGGGGGTTCCGGGTGCAATTGTCGCCACCGTCGGAGAGGTGGCCCCCTCCATCATTGTAATTCTGATCATCGCGGTGCTGTTGCAGCAATTTCGCCAAAGTAAATATGTGCAGTTTGCATTTTACGGTCTGCGTCCCGCCTCTACCGGACTGATTGGCGCGGCCTGTCTGGGCGTAATTCTGGAGACGCTGGTGAATTTCACTGCCCTGTCGGCCAAGGGCGTGGATTGGGCCGGGCTGTTCAACTGGCGGGGGCTGGCGCTGGCGGGGGCCTTGCTGGTGTTCACCACCTGGGTCAAGCCCACGAAAAAGTGGCATCCCATTGTCTTTATCGCAATCTCTGCCGTCGTGGGCGTGGTGTTCCACTTCGGCGGGGTGTGAGAGAAGCGTAGCCCCAAGCGAAAACCGGTGCACGAAGCAAAAACCACCCGCATTGCTATTAGCAATGCGGGTGGTTTATTTGTAAAGCGTATGTACTTTCCTGTGGTTGAGCTTCGGCGCTGCTTACCAGTTGGAATGGAAATAGACCCAAAGACCCCCAACCACTACGACCTGCAAAAGCAAAATGGCAGGAATGCCGAAGCGGAACGTCTTGTGAAGGGTCTTATGGTGAAACACCTTCATGCCCAAAAGTGCACCGAGACTGCCGCCAATGGCGCTGAGGAAAAACAATGTTTTTTCCGGCACCCGGCGTGTAGCCTCGT
Source organism: Oscillibacter sp. GMB15532 (assembly GCF_041020825.1). Classification (NCBI taxonomy): domain Bacteria; kingdom Bacillati; phylum Bacillota; class Clostridia; order Eubacteriales; family Oscillospiraceae; genus Oscillibacter; species Oscillibacter sp. GMB15532. The sequence goes on along the minus strand of NZ_JBEVTO010000001.1, from coordinate 382,617 downwards.
GACTTACCTTCCACTTTGCCTTCAGCTTGTCAAGGCCGAAGACCAGAAAAGTAATCAGGTTGATCAGCAAAAGCCACGTGAGCGCAAGGCCCAAGGGGGAGCCGAACAGGAACGCAACGGTTGAAAAGTTCGTGGCTTCCGGAAGCAGAGCAGATTTCGTCTCCATAGAGGGTCCTCCTGAAAAAGGGTCGGCCGGAAATTGGGCCGGAGATGATAAGATGGGCCGACGGAAGCCTCCGTCGGCCCATTTTATCACAGTGCTCAGCCCTTTTCAAGAGCACAAAGGGCCACGGCAGTCTTGGCTGCCAGCCGGGCGTTGTTGTACACAAGCTGGATGTTGCTGTCCAGAGAGTCGCCGCCGGTAAGGTCCTTGATTTTTGCCAGCAGGAACGGGGTAGTTTCCTTGCCGTGAATCCCCAGCTGCTTTGCCTCCTCAACGGCCCGGGTGATTGCACCGTTGATAACAGCCGGGTCCATGGAATACTCCTCGGGAATGGGGTTTGTCACCAGCATTCCGCCGCCAAGGCCCAGCTGCTGCTGGACGTGGAAGGCCTTTGCCAGCTCCTCCGGGGTGTCCAGACGATAATCCACGCCGAAGCCGGATTTCCGGGTGTAGAAAGCGGGCAGCTCCTCCGTGCCATAGCCGATGACAGGCACGCCGTGGGTTTCCAGATACTCCAGTGTCAGGCCAAGGTCCAGAATGGACTTTGCACCCGCGCAGATGACCATGACGGGGGTGTGGGCCAGCTCCTCCAGATCGGCGGAGATGTCCATCGTGGTTTCCGCGCCCCGGTGAACGCCGCCGATGCCGCCGGTAGCAAACACGGAAATGCCCGCAAGGCTTGCGATGATCATAGTGGTGGTGACAGTGCAGGCCCCGTCCCGGCCCTGTGCCACCAACACCGGCAGGTCCCGGCGGCTGGCCTTGGGGATGCCGTGACCAGTTTTGCCCAGATAGTCGATTTCATCTCTGGTCAGGCCTGCCTTCAGGCGTCCCTTAATGATGGCGATGGTGGCGGGAACGGCGCCGCTGTCCCGGACGAGCTGCTCCACGTTCAGCGCTGTCTCCACGTTCTGGGGATAGGGCATACCGTGGGAAATAATGGTGGATTCCAGAGCGACCACGGGCTTGCCCGCGTCCAGCGCGGCGCGCACTTCGGGAGAGATATCCAGATAATTGTTCAGCATAATGATTCCTCCGTGTATAATTTTTGATTAAAAATGACTGATTGTAAAATAATTTGCTGAAAATCGGGGGATTAAAGCGCTTTGCAGACTTCGGCACGACGGCACAGCTCGTCCGCCTGCATCGCCGGATTGATCGTCTCTCCGCTCTCCATGGCGATGGAGGAGGCGGCAAGCCCCAGACGGGCGGTTTCTTCCAAATCCGATCCCCGGAGATATGCCCAGGTGATGGCGGCCATAAACGCGTCGCCGCAGCCGGTGGTGTTCACCATGGTTCCGGGGATCACCGGAAGTTGCACCGCGGCGTGGTGGTCGGCAGCAAACACGCCGTCGGCTCCCAGCGAAATGAAGACCCGTCGCAGTCCGGTTTCCAGCAGGGTGTCCGCCGCCCGGCGCAGACTTTTTTCATCCCGGATTTCCACACCCGAAAGCAGCTCCGCCTCAATGCGGTTGGGCTTGAGGGTGTGAAGCTTTCCTAAGATGGGTCCGAGCTTCTCCGCCTTGGCGGTGGAGACAGGGTCGCAGAAAATGGGGGCAGCGCAGTGGTCCGCCAGATAGGCAAGGGCCTCTGCCGGGGGATTCGTGTCTGCCACCACCACCTGCGCGCCGTCCAGCAGCTTTTGCCGCTGGGCCAGAAACTGAGGCGTCAGCCGCTCATAAATTTCCATGTCGCTGACGGCAAGGGCCATGTCGCCCCCCTCGTCGGTGATGAAAAGATAGGTGGAGGTGTGTTCCCCCGACAAAAAGGGGGACTGGGATACGTCAATGCCCACCTCCGCGCAGCCGGCGGCAATTTTCCGGGCGTTCAGATCGTCGCCGAACACCGTCACCATCCGCACGTCCAGCCCCATGAGGGCCATGTTGTGGGCAATGTTCCGGCCCACGCCGCCAAGGCTCATGCGCACCCGACCGGGATTGGAGTCCCGGGCCACCGGTACCTCGGCGGGCCAGCCGCCAATGTCCATGTTCACGCCGCCCACCACCGCCGCGTAAGGCGCGGTGCGGACAATGTAGCCCTTCCCGGCGATGCAGCCCTTTTTCATCAGATTGGAGATGTGAACAGCCACGCTGGAGCGGGTGATGCCCGCTTTTTCCGCCAGCTCCTGCTGGGAAATCAGGGGATTTTCCTCAATCCAGTTGAGCAGCTGGCGCTCTCTTTGGGTCATGAACTTCACCTCTGTAAGCTTTTTAATATTTAGTAATCACATGTTTATTTTACGCGTTTCAGGCAATTTGTCAAGAGGGAAATCCGCGGGGTTTCATCTCAAAATGAATCCGAAAATATTGATTATGGGAACTCCCGGCGTATGATTTCCGTCCAAGAGGAAAAAGGAGGCTGATTTGGGTGAAAAAAGTGCGGATAGCAATCTTGTTATTGACTTTGTGCGTGGTTCTCGCGGCCTGCGGACAGGCTGCGCCCCCGGCCGCAGTCGGAGGTGGGTCCTCTTCCTCGGCGGGGACCTTAAAAGGAGAAACTTTATCGACGGGAACGGTGACCGTGTGCCGGATTGTGGATGGGGCGGAGACGGGGGAGCTGCTACTGGCGGAGCTGAACGGCGCGGAGAACGGCGTGTATCTTCTGACGGTGGGGAACCTGCCCGTGACGGTGGACGGACAATCTTCCGACGCAAAAGACCTTACCGACGGCATGACGGTGGAGGTGGAGCATTCCGGCGCGGTGCTGGAAAGCTATCCCGCCCAATTTGCGCAGGTTATGTCCCTGCGAGCACAAACGCCGGAAAATGGGAGTTATACCGACCTGTGCGGCCTGTGGCTCAAGGTTTTGGACGACCTGTGGAGCACAGACCCGGGCCTGAACGGCATGGAGGGCGGCGGCACGGTTCCCTATGTGGGCGTAGATTTAAGCGCCGCCCCCGGTGACCTGACGGAGACGGAAAAGGCCGCGGTGGTGTGGCAGTTTGGGCGGCTTCACGGGGCGCAGGCCCTGACCGGAACCTTTGACGAGCTGGCGGAGCAGGGATATATTGACCGGGAGAAGCTTTTCTGGAAGGACGGAGTGCTTTTTTCCATCACGGCGGATGAGCAGGGCGAAACGGCTGATGCCAGCCTGCCAACCCTGACCTTTGACGCGCAAAAGTGGCGCGGCGGCGACGGGGCGTATTTCTTTTCCGACTGCGTATGCGTCTGGCCGGAGCGCGGCACATGGACGGAGTACAGCATCGGAAGCGAGGCTATTTCCTGAGTGAAAATCCCCGCCGGACACGGACTGTCCGGCGGGGATTCCTTGTTGCGCCAAGGGAAATCCCATGCTATAATATATAAGAAGCGGGCAGGATATTGAAACCGCCGTTTCCACGGAGTTTTCCTATATTATAATGTCCGGTTTTCACCGGCTGAAATCAGGAGAGTGAGCATGACCGCCAAAGAATTTCAAACCCGTTCCCTATTTCAAATTTTTATCGGCTATTTCAAGCCCCACCGGCGGCTTTTCTTTTTGGACATCGGCTGCGCTTTTATCATGTCCCTCATTGATTTGGCGTTTCCGTTTGTCTCCCGGTGGTGCATGTATACTCTATTGCCAGCAAACGCATGGCAGGCATTTTTCGCCGTAATGACGGTGGTGGTGGCGGCCTTTACCCTGCGGGCGGCCCTGAGCTACGTCATCGCCTATTACGGGCACACCTTCGGCATTCTGGTGGAGGCGGACATCCGCCGGGACCTGTTTCACCACATGCAGGAGCTGGACTTCCGTTACTACGATAAAAACCGCACCGGCCAGCTGATGAGCAGGCTCACTGCGGACCTGTTCGACATCACGGAGCTGGCCCACCACGGACCGGAGGATGTGTTTATCTCTTTTGTGACCATTGTGGGGTCCCTTGCGGTGATGTTTACCATTCAGTGGCGGCTGGCGCTGGTGATTGCGGTGATTCTTCCCGTGTTTTTCGCCGTGGTGTGGAGCTTCCGCCGGTCTATGGCGGAGGCGTCGGACGCGGTGAAGCGGAAGACCGCTGCCATCAATACGGATATCGAGTCCGGCCTGTCCGGCATCCGCACCGCCAAGGCCTTTGCAAACGAGGCGGCGGAGCTGCGCAAGTTTGACCGGTCCAACGAGACGTTTAAAACCTCCAAGCGGATGTTTCACAAGGCCATGGGCCGGTTTAACGCCGCCATGGAGTTTTTCCTGTGTATGCTGCAGGCGGCGGTGATTGCCGCGGGCGGCTGGCTCATCATGCAGGGGCAGATGAACACCATTGACCTGATTACGTTTAGTCTGTATATCACTACCTTCGTCAGCCCCATCCGCAAGCTCTCCTCCTTTATGGAGCTGTTTGCCAACGGGTCCGCGGGCCTGAAGCGCTTTGCCGAGCTGATGCGGGAGGAACCGGCGCTGAAGGACGCGCCGGACGCGGAGGACCTTTCCCGGGTGGAGGGCCGGGTGGATCTGGACCATGTGAGCTTTGCCTATCGGGACAATCTGCCGGTGCTCCACGATGTTGACCTGCACATCCGCCCCGGTGAAACCGTGGCGGTGGTTGGCCCCTCGGGGGGCGGAAAGTCCACCCTCTGCCAGCTCATTCCCCGGTTTTACGATGTGTCCGGGGGCAGCGTGCGGCTGGACGGGAAGGACATTCGCCATGTAAAGCAAAGCTCCCTGCGCCGCAACGTGGGCGTGGTGCAGCAGGAGGTATTTCTATTTGCCGCCAGCGTCCTTGAAAACATCCGCTATGGCCGTCCAGACGCCACGGAGGAGGAGATTTTCAAAGCCGCGAAGGAAGCGGAGATTTACGACGATATCTGCGCCTTACCCGATGGGTTTGACACCTACGTGGGCGAGCGGGGAACGCTTTTATCCGGAGGGCAGAAGCAGCGCATTTCCATCGCCCGGATTTTCCTGAAGGACCCGCCGGTGCTGATTCTGGACGAGGCAACCTCCGCGCTTGACAGCGTGACAGAGGCCAAAATTCAGGCCACCTTCGAGCGGCTTGCCAAAAACCGCACCACGCTGATGATCGCCCACCGGCTTTCCACCGTCCAAAAGGCGGACCGGATTCTGGTGGTGGAGAACGGCGAAATTGTGGAGCAGGGCCCCCACGCGGAGCTGCTGGCGAAAAACGGCGCGTATGCCCAGCTGTACCGCACGCAGGAGCTGCGCCATGGATAAGACGAAGCTTCTGGACAGGGCCGCGAAAAGCGGAGAGGAGCGGCTGATTCTTGCCCGGGTACTGGACCGGCTGGAGCAGGCCCAAAGCCGCAATATTCCCGCGGCCACAGATTTTCTTTCCCCGCAGGAGCGGGCCTCCGCCGAGGTGCTTTTGCGCCTTGCGGGCGTGGGAGAGACAGAATATGTATCCATGGGTGGCTACGAAGGCGCCGAGCGGCGGATTCTGTTGTTCCTGCCGGATTGGATGGACATAGAAGCCGCAGCAGAGCAAAGTCCCCTTCGGTGCCTGCGGGCGAAATACCGCCCGGAATACGACCTTGGGCACCGGGATCTTCTGGGAAGCCTGATGGGCATGGGCGTGACCCGGGAGAAGACAGGAGACATTCTGGCAGGCAAAGAGTCCTGCGATTTGATTGTGCTGGAGGGCGTGGCGGAGTTTCTGCTGCAAAGCTGGGACCAGGCCGGGCGGGCAAAGCTGAGCGTTTCCGCCATTTCGGCTGAAGAGCTGTCCGTCCCGGAGGAGCGCTTTGAGGAGGTCCGGGACACGGTGATGAGCCTTCGGCTGGACGCGATTGCCGCCACGGGCTTTAAAATGGCCCGGGGAAAGGCCGCTTCCCTGATCGAGAGCGGTCGGGTGCAGGTGAACTGGATGGAATGCACCAAGCCGGACCGCCTGCTGGCAGAGGGAGACACCGTTTCTGCCCGGGGTGTGGGCCGGTTTACAATGACAGAGATCGGCGGTGTCACCAGAAAGGGCCGGACGTCCATTGTGGTTCGGCGGTCCGTTTGAGGAGGCGCGCATATGCTGGAATATGGGTTTGAAACGGTGCCTTGCCGGCTAGGCGGCGGATTTGCAAGCATAGCTGTTGGCGCGGCGGGTATTGAAACACAGGAGTACCGGGAAGTCATTTGCCGAAGAGCGGCTGATGGCTGGCGATACGCCGGGTGCATCCCCCGGATTCAGCGGGCAGAGGGCTATATAGAGACGATTGACTTGATTTTTGAGCGGGAAACCCCCATAGAGTGACAGGAGGAACTGCATGGAGCAAGCGAAAATTGACCGCATCAACGAACTGGCCCGCAAGGCGAAGTCGCCCGAGGGTCTGAGTGAAGAGGAGACGGCGGAGCGCACCGCGCTGCACAAAGAATATGTGGGTGCTGTGCTGGGCAATTTACAGGGACAGCTGGACAACACCGTGCTTCTGCGGCCCGACGGGTCGAAAGAAAAGCTGAAAAGGAAAGAGAAGTGACGCCCATGACCCCCGAGAAACGAAATAAGGACGGCGACTGGGGCTATTGGGCGCTGATTGTCTTCCTGTTTGCCATTGGAATTTGGCCCGTGGCGCTGTTTATGCTGTTTTCCAAGCTGTTTGGCAAGAACGGCGGCAGGAAAAAAGTTGCGCCCGCATCCTCCGTGCGCCCGGGTATGGAGCAGACTGGCCAGCAGGGGCATGTCGGCGGTCGGGCGGAGGCCGCGGCCAGAAATCTGACACGTCCTCCGGCGGTGAAGCGGTCTAATTCTCGGACCATGAAAATTATCGGCCTTGTGGCGATGGGAATCGGCATTTTGTCGGCTGCCGACCCGGCTGGGATGGTGTTTTCCGGTTTCAGCGGATACCTTTGGGACCTCTTGCAGTATCTGGCCATTGCGGCGGGCGGTTTGGGCCTGTTTTTAGGCGGGCTGAACATGGACGCGGCCCTGCGCCGTTATGCCCGCTATTCCGCCGTGCTGGGAGAGGCGGAGGCCATCTCTGTGGAGGACCTGAGCCGAAAGCTGGGCTGGTCCAGACGGCGCGTGGAAAAGGATTTGGAAAAAATGATCGATCGGGGCTATTTTGGCCCCCAAGCCTATCTGGACCAAATTCAGGGCTGCTTTTTCCGCAGCGCCCGGGCGGAGGAAGCCCACCGCCGGCAAAAGGAGGCGGAGGACCCTGCCCGTCAGCCGCCCAAGGAGGCGGAGGAGGGCTATTCCGGTATTCTGCGAAGCATTCGCCGGGCCAACGAGCAAATTGCTGACCCCGTTTTGTCTGAGAAAATTGACCGTCTGGAGGAAGTGACCGCCCGTATTTTCCGGGCGGTGGAGGCGGACCCGAAAAAACAGGGCCGCATCGATACGTTTATGAACTACTACCTGCCCACCACCCAAAAGCTGCTGGACTCCTACGCAGAGTTTGACGCGGCGGGCGTGGAGGGAGAGAACCTGCGTCAGGCCAAGCTGCGGATTGAGCAGACCATGGATTCCATTGTCGCGGGCTTTGAGCACCAGCTGGACGAGCTTTACAAGACCGACGTACTGGACGTGGACAGCGATATCCGGGTGATGGAAACCATGCTTCGGCGGGATACTGCCAGCGTAGAGCGGGACTTTGGCCTGGGCGGACCGGGGAAGGGGACCTCCCCCTCCGGGCAGAGCCGCGATGTGGATTTGGGCGGCACGGCGGCCCAGACGCAGGAGGAGTAAAGGCCCAAGCAGACACTGCGGAAAAAGAGAACAGGCGCGGAGTTGACCGCAGGCAGGAGTGGAGAAGATGTACAAAACGGTGCAAGGCGTTCGGCTTTACTGCCACAGCGTGGGCGAGGGGAAGCCGGTGGTGCTGCTTCACGGCCTTGGCTGCGACCATCGATTGATGGCGGGGTGCATGGAGCCGGTGTTTGCACATCGGCCCGGCTACCGGCGCATCTACGTGGACCTGCCCGGCATGGGTCGGTCGGACGCGCCGATGGAGCGGGCTTCGTCGGACGGGATTCTGGAGCTTTTGCGGGCCCTTGTGGTCGAGCTGACGGCAGGAGAGCGGTTTTTGCTGGCGGGGGAATCTTATGGCGGCTATCTTGCCCGTGGCCTTTTGACCACAGAGCTGGGCCCTCTTGTGGATGGTCTGCTGCTGATCTGCCCAGTGACTGTGCCGGAGCCGGAAAAACGGGAGTTACCTCCCGTGGGCGCTCTGCGCTATGATGAGGAATTTCTGCGAGAACTGGGACCGAAGGAGCGGGCGGCGTTCTGCAATCTGGCGGTGCTGGCAAACCGGCGGGTTTATGAACGGTATGAAAAAGAAGTTGCCTCCGGGCTGCGCCTTTCAAACGGGGAATTTGTGGCGGCGCTACGGCAAAGCTACGCGTTTTCCTTTGACGTGGACGCACGGGTCCGGGCGCTGGGCTTTGACCGGCCCGCGCTGCTGCTGGCCGGTCGACAGGATATCTGCGTAGGCTACCGGGACTTGTGGAGGCTACTGGAGGATATGCCGAGGGCGGCGTTTGCCCTGCTGGATTTGGCGGGCCACAATTTGCAGGTTGAGCGACCGGAGCCTTTTGCCGCCTTGGTGGCGGACTGGCTGGACAGGGAGAAGGATTGCCTTTAAGCCGCTCGTTTCATTACAGATATGAAAAAAGACGTGGGATTGCCGATTCGGCAATCCCACGTCTTTTGATGTAAGTATTCAAATGCAATAAAAGGCTCCTAAGCGGTGCGCAAATATGAAAGCTGCACCGCAAACCGACACGTCCTCCTCCGAAAGGCGGAAAGGTTGCCCGGTGTAGGCAAATCGCGGCCCGACCCGCCGGGGATGAATGTCAGCTCAGAATTACCGCCAGCACCAGACCCAACAGGCAGCCGAATGCCACCTGAAGCGGGGTATGCCCCACAAACTCTTTCAGCTTGACCTCGTTTTCAAGATCGCTGCTGGCAAGCTCCAAAAGCTCGTTGAGCGCCTTGGCGTGCTTGCCTGCCTCCAGACGAACGCCCATGGCGTCGTGCATGACGATAATGGCCAGAATGGCCGAGACGGCAAAGGTTGCCGAGTCCAGTCCGCATTCCAGCCCGGCGGTGACAGCCAGAGCCGTCACGGTCGCGGAGTGACCGCTGGGCATCCCTCCGTCTCCAACCAGGCGGCGGATGTCCAGCTTTCGGTTTACCAGCGCGTAGATAATTACCTTCAAAACCTGCGCCGTAATCCAGGCAATCACCGCGTTTATTAAAAGATGGTTGTTCGATAGCGTCATATTGTGTCAATGCCTCCCCGTACTGCAGGAATTGGCCGCGGCCCGCGCCGCCACACTTCGACATTATAGCACATACTAACCGGATGAGCCAGCATATTCGGGTAAAATCGCGTGATTTTTTATGCCGCAAACAAAAGGGCCCGCGCTTGAAAGACAGAACAATTTATGCGCCAAGGATTCTGCCCATGCCGCAATGAAGCACTGCTGAGGGCAGGCTGGAGAAAAAAAGCCGGCCCCCAGGGTGTGATAGGCCCCCCAGGTGCACATATGCTCTGGCAAGTCCTACAAACTCCCGCAAGCTGGATAAGTTCCTGATTCGTCGTGGCGGGAAAAGGCACAATTTTAGTTCCGTCAGGCCGAAAAAACCGGCGCGGCCCTCGGGCCGCGCCGGTTTTTTTACAGCTAAGCAGCAATCTGTGCCGCAGGAGGTTTCGTCCGCGCCGCGCGAAAAGACGAAAGCAGGGTTTTCTCAGCGTACCTTTCCGGAGGCAATCGCCTTTTGCAACCAATCCTTGCCGTCCACAAAGCGAGCCACCACATAGCTGATAACATAGTCTCCGGCAGAGTTGATCATGGTGGCGGGGGGATCCACCAGATTGCCGATGGTGATGGCGATGGGATAGGCCAGCTCCAACTGGGTGGGGAAGAAGACGGAGCACATGATGAATTCGCCGATGTAGCCGCCGCCGGGGATTCCGCTCATACCCACGGAGGAGAACACTGCCACCAGAATAATTTTCAGGAAGGTGCCCACCCCGTCAAACGGAATACCAAACACGCCAAACAGGAACGCAATCTTCAGCACGCAGGAGAAGCAGGAGCCGTCCATGTGCATGGTGGCACCCAGAGGAACCACAATCTCGCTGACATCCTTGGGGATGCCGGTTTCCTCCGCCACTTCCATGTTGGTGGGGATGGTGGCCACGGAGGAGCAGGTGCCGAGGCTGGTGACTGCGGGACGGAGAATGTGCTTAAACATCAGCTTCACAGCGCCCTTGCCGCCGCCGAAGCGGGCAAACAGGGGGAAAGCGGTAAACACATAGACGAAGCAGAGGGGATAGTACACCAGCAGTGCGCGGCCATAGTCCTGCGCAATGCCGGAGCCATAAGTCGCCACCAGATCGGCAAAGAAGCCGAAAAACGCGATGGGCGCGTAGTAGGTGATGATCTTGACCACCTTCATCATGCAGTTGGACAAATCCTCCAGGAACTTGCCCACCAGAGAGTCCGGTCCGCCGTTCATATTCACGCCGAAGCCAAAGATGATGGAAAACACAATCAGAGGCAGCATGGCCCGACGGCTCAGCAGGGCCACAAAGTCCTCCGCCGTGAGGAAGCTGACAATCAGCTCCGCCATGCTCTTCTGCGCATCCACCGTTCCGGCGGAAATGTTCTGCCACGGGGCCAGCACGGGGGGGATAATTTTCATTAGCACAATCATGATGACGGCGGCGATGGCCCCCGTGACCAGGAAGGTGACGATGGTGGTGCCCATAATTTTGCCGGCCCGCTTGGCGCTTTTCATGTTGGCCACGGCGCCGGAGATGGACGCGAACACCAGAGGGACCACGATGCAGAACATCAGGTTAATGAAGATCTGGCCCAGAGGCTTCAGGATGGAAGCACCCGGTCCGATCACGTCGCCGTTTGCGTCCTTCACGTTGGGGAACAGGGCGCCCACGACGCAGCCCAGCACAATGCCGCATACCATGCAGATCAAAAGGCCGTAGCTGCTCCACAGGGAGCTTTTCTTGCTCATAAATTCAATCCTCTCTTTCACACACAATGGGGAAGTTCAAACGCACTGCGTTTATTTTGCGGGGCAAAGCTCCTCGTCGGTGATTTCGCCCTTGCAAACAATGTTGGTAGGTCCCGTCAGGTACAGGGACCGGATGCCGGAGCCCTCCCGCTCCACGTCCACGATGAGCTGCCCGCCGGTCATATCCACCCGGACCCCGGAGCCGGAAACCTTGCCCTGCAAGGTCAGGACTACCGCCACAGACCCGGTTCCCGTGCCGCAGGCGTAAGTAAAGTCCTCCACGCCCCGCTCAAAGGTCCGCTCATAAACCGCGTCCTCGCCGGTAAGTTCATAGAAATTCACGTTGGCGCCCTTGGGGAAGGAGGGATGATGCCGCATGGCGCGGCCCAGCTCCCGCAGCTCGTTTGCATCCGCATCCCGCAGGCCGCGATAGGGGACCACCGCATGAGGAATACCCGGATTTCCCAGCTCCACATAGGCGCAGGAATACCGCACGCCGTCCACCTCAATGGGGTGCTCCAGCCGGATGGTGGAGGGGTCATTCAGGCGGATGCGGTAGCGCCGCTTGTCAATCCGCTTGCCCGTGACGATGCCCGCCATGGTTTCCACCGTCTGGGTTTCCCCGGCAAGACCGGTTTCATAGCCGTACCGGCAGATGCACCGGGCGCCGTTTCCGCACATTTCGCCCACTGACCCGTCGGCGTTGTAAAACAGCATCTTGTAGTCTCCGCCCTGCGTGGGTGTATCCACCACCATCAGGCCGTCCGCCCCAATGGACAGGTGCCGCTCGCACAGCGTCCGCGCCAGCTCCGAAAACTCCTCGGTTGGCAAACGCTCCTCCAGATTATTCAGAACAATAAAATCGTTGCCCGCGCCATTCATTTTCCAAAACTGCATCGGGTGTGCCCCCTTCTGAATTTACTTGCTTTATTATATCAGCAGATTCCCCACAATTACACTGGAGAATGTGCTAAAATCCATGCAAAAAGTGCGGCCTTCTTTGCGCAATTGAAAAAGTTTGGAAAAACAAAGGAACTGTGCCTGAATCATCTGCCGCTGCGCCCTGCAAAGCGCAAAAAACGCGGGCCTGAGAACGGCTCAAAGGAGCGCTTCTCAGGTCCGCGCGGCTGCTGCGTTAAAGTTATGCTTATGCAGTGGTTTCCCACAGCGAATTCCCACTGGCGGCTGCGGCATAAACCTCCGCTGCCCGGCGGGCAAAGCGCTCCGCCGAAAAGGTTTTTCGGATGTGCTCCGAAGCGGCGGCCCGCATGGAGGCGCGAAGCGCTTCATCCCCCAGAAATTCCCGGAGACGGACGAGAAATTCCTCGCTGTTTTCAAACTGCCAGCCGTTCACGCCCTCCTCAATCACGCCGTCCAGACACGCGTCCTTCCGGCACAGGGCGGGAAGCCCGGAGGCCAGGGCTTCAATATAGGTGAGGCCCTGCGTCTCGCTGGTGGAGGCGCTGACAAACAAATCTCCCAGACGGTAATAGTCGGCCACCCGGTCGGGCTTCACCATGCCCGTGAAAATCACCCTGTCTCCAAGGCTCAGCTCCCGGACGGACTCCTCCAGCGTCTGGCGGTAGGGGCCGTCGCCCACGATGAGAAGGGTAACGTCCTTCCGCTCCAGCCTTGCAAGACTGCCAAGCAGCTCCTCCACGTTCTTTTCCTTGGCAAGGCGGCCCACATAGGTCAGCACGAAATTGCCCGAGGGAATGCCCAGCTCCTCTTTCATGCGGGAAAGATGCTCTTGGTCGACGGGGCCGGAAAACCGGCGCAGGTCAATGCCGGAGGGAATCACATATACCGGCTTACGAACGCCGTAGCTCTTTAAAAGGCCGCGCACCTTCTCCGTGGGGACGATGACGCAGGCGGTCTGCGTGACGACATGCCGGGAGAAGAAGGCAACCATCCGCCTGCCCCAGGCGCGGCTGGGGGAAAAGTAGTGCGTGTAGTCCTCATACACCGTATGATAGGTATGGACGATGGGCGCGCCGGTGCGGTCGCTGATTTTCCGGGCCAGCAGGAAGGTGGAAAATTCACACTGGGTGTGAATCACGTCGGGCCGCCAGCGAATCAGGGACTGGACCTGCCGGGTGGCAAGAGCCGTACGCAGCCGTGCGCCGGGATAGATGACGCCGGCGCTCATGGCGCCCACATAGGTCACGCCGTCCCGTACCAGCGTGTGACGGGATTCAGATAAGGTCAACACACGAACCTCGTGGCCCTGGGCCACCAGTTCGCGCTGAAGATTCAATACCGAGGTCACCACACCGTTGACGGTGGGGGCGTACCAATCGGAGGTAATCAGGACTTTCATAAGGGGAAACCATCCTTTCCAACGCGGAAGAGCGTATTTGCACGCGGGACCGCTCCAAGTAGCCCGTGGGGAGAACCATCATACATAAACATGGAAAAAGGGCTCTCATTTGTGTAAATACGTCCGGCGTTCGGCGCAGCGGTCAACCGGAGTAAGCCGGCCAACGCTGTATTATCCGTACTAGTACAGTTAGTATAGGACACGCGTCTGAAAATGTCAAGGCTAAACCGAAAAATTGTATCATATATTTAATACAGAAGTACAATAGCACAATTCTGCGAAAAGTCAAGTGTCAATTGCCCGAAAGTAGCCCGTATATTCGGTTCGCGCCAGATTCGGTAAAAATCGGGCCGGGGATTGCCTTTTTTTCGACAAAAAGCTATAATGCTGAAAAGCAAGCGCTTTTAGTATCGACAAATTTGCGGAAATTTTGCACATTGGCCGATAAACTTATAAAAAGAAGAAGCCTGACGCAGCGGCGCGGGTTAGAGACGGAGATCGTTTATGGGAATACACAGCGCACTGGAGGACCGGTTTGCCCATCTGGTCCTGTTTGACACGGAGACAACGGGCATCGACCCTGCGGAAGAGCAGATCATCGAAATCGGGGCCGTCAGCGTGACGAACGGGGTGGAGGACGGCAGCTTCAACGCGCTGGTGCGCCTTTCAGGGGGAAAGACTTTGCCTCCCTTTATTACATCACTGACCGGCATCACGGCGGAGCAGCTTGAACGGGACGGCGTGGAAAAGGCAAACGCGGCGGAGGAATTCAGCAGACTTCTTACCCGGGAGAATACACTGCTGGTGGCCTACAACGCCCAGTTTGACCTGAATTTTATGTACTATTTTCTTCGGGAGCAGGGCCGCGCGTCCTGTCTCAGAAATCTGAAATTTCTGGACGCGCTCACGGTCTATAAGGACCGGCGGGACTATCCTCACAAGCTAAAGGACGCCATCGCCGCCTACGGGCTGGAGGACACTGTACAGAACAGCCACCGGGCCGTGGACGACGCGCGGGCCGCCGCCGCCCTTCTGTGGGCCATGGCCGAAGAGCGGGACGACCTTCTGGAGTATCAGAACCTGTTCGGCTACCACCCGAAATACGGGGTGTCGGGCAAGCGAATTTCCTCCATAACCTATCTGCCCCAGAGCTTCCGGCGGGGCGAGCCTCTCTATGAGCGGGCGCGCCGGGGATAAGAAAACATACGGCGAAGGGCGGGAGGCTATGCCTTTTGCCCTTTGCGCTATTTCAGCAGCTTTTTCCGCGCCCGGTAATCCGGAAGGTACCGCTCCACCAGCGCGTAAAACTGGGGCCCATGGTTCTTGTGGCGGATGTGGGCCAGCTCGTGTACCACCACCGCGTCAATGGCCGTGTCAGGCGAGCGCATCAGGTAGCAGGAAAAGCACAGGCTGTTTTTCGCGCTGCAGCTGCCATACCGCTTCTGGGCCGTGGTGATTTTGATTCCGGTGGGGGAAAGGCCCATGGCGGCGGCATACCGCGCGACCTTCTCCGGCAGGATGGTGCGGGCCAGCGCTTTCAGCGCCGCAAGCTCGTCCTCCGTGGGGGGCGGGCCTGCCGCGGCGGCCCTTTGGCGCACCTTGTCCGCGCTGCGGGCGATCCAGCTCTGGTTCCGGGCTACAAATCCCCGGATGGTTTCCTCGGAGCACCGCAGGGGTGCGCGTACCAGCAGCTTGCAATCCTTTGTAATTTCCAGCGCCAGCGTTTTCCGGCGGGAGCGAATCAGCGTATAAGCTTCCATACCGCTAAGATACCACAGCGGCGAAAAAAGCGCAAGAGCGGACCGCAGGCCGCCCAAAGCGAAAAAACATCCGCCAACGATCCGCAAACGCCCCGTAAACAGGCGGGTTTTTTGGCAAAACCGTCGAAATCCATATTGTCAGAAACAAGAGAAGCGGGTATACTGGATTTAATAAGATTTCATTAAAACTTTATGAAGAAACCGGGCGCGTTGCTCCGCCCGGGGAAGGATGGCGCATATGACCGCGTATGCCGATAGAAACAGGCAGGAGCTTTTGATGGAGCAGGAGCTGGTCTGCGAGAAATTTGAAAAGCTCCGGGACCGGAAGCTGAATTTGAACATGGCCCGGGGCAAGCCGGGAAAGATCCAATTGGATTTGGTCAGTGGGGACCTTTTGAATGTTTTCAAGGGACCGGAGGACTATGTGTCCGACGGAATCGACTGCCGGAACTACGGGGAGACGGCGGGCCTGCCCGCCGCCCGCCGCCTGTTCGCCGATATCTTAGGCTGCCGGGCGGAGCAGGTGTTTGCAGGAGGCAGCTCCAGCCTTCAGTTGATGTACGACACGGTTTCCAAGGCCTATACCCACGGGCTTTTGCACAGCCCGCGCCCCTGGTGCCGGGAAGAGACGGTGAAGTGGCTCTGCCCCGTCCCGGGATATGACCGGCATTTTAAAATTACCGAGTCCTTCGGGTTTGAGCTGGTGAGCATCCCCATGACAGAGGACGGCCCGGACATGGCCGCGGTGGAAGCCGCCGTGGCGGACCCGCAGGTGAAGGGCATGTGGAACGTGCCCAAATACTCCAACCCAGACGGGATTGTCTATTCCGAGGAAACCGTACGTCGCATTGCCGCCCTGAAGCCCGCCGCGCCGGATTTTTTGCTGATGTGGGACAATGCGTACTGCGTCCATGAGCTGGAGGGTGTGTTTGTGCCGTTTTCGGATATCCTGTCCCTGTGCGCAGAGGCCGGAAACCCGGACATGGTGTTTGAATTTGCGTCCACCTCCAAAATCACGCTGCCCGGCGCGGGTGTGTCCTGTTTTGCCTGTTCGGAGGCGAATATGGAGTACATGGTGAAGCTGATTGACGTGCAGGCCATCAGCTTTGACAAGGTGAATCAGCAGCGCCATGTGCTGTATTTAAAGGACAGGGAAAACACGCTGGCGCTGATGCGCCGTCACGCGGCCATCCTCGGTCCCAAGTTCCGCTGCGTCACCGACGCGCTGGAGCAGGAAATTGCCCCGTTGGGCATCGCCTCTTGGCGCAGCCCCAAGGGCGGATACTTTGTCTCACTCAACGCCATGCCCGGAACGGCGCGGCGGACGCTGGACCTTTGCAAAGCCGCGGGGGTTGCCATGACCGGGGCTGGCGCTGCGTTCCCCTATGGAACCGACCCGGAGGACAGCAATATCCGCATCGCCCCGTCCCTGCCGCCGCTTTCGGAGCTGGAGGCCGCCATGGAGGTGCTGTGCACCTCGCTGAAACTTGCCGCATTGGAGAAAATTTTAAAATGAACTACTACGGAAGCGTATACCGCCCCCCCTCCGAGGCGCGAAGCCTCATCGTTCAGGTGACTTACGGGTGCAGCCATAATACCTGCGCCTTTTGCAGCATGTACAAGGAAAAGCGCTTTGCGGTCCGCCCGCTGGAAGAGGTTTTGGCGGATTTCCAGGAGGCCCGGCGGCTTTACCCCCACGTGGAGAAAATCTTTCTGGCGGACGGGGACGCGCTGGTCCGCAAGGCTGGGGAGCTGGAAACGATTCTGGACACAATCCGGGCACTTTTTCCCGAGTGCATCCGCGTGACCAGCTATGCCTCGCCGGACAGCATCAACATCCGCTCCGACGAAGAACTGAAGATACTGCGGGAAAAGGGCCTAAGCATGGTTTATATGGGCCTTGAGTCCGGGTGCGACGCGGTGCTGGAGCTGATGCGCAAGGGCCACGATGCGGCCTTTATTGTAGAAATGGGGCGCAAGGTTCGCAGAAACGGCATCGCCCTGTCCGTTACCGCCATCACGGGCCTTGGCGGGCCGGCGCTTTTGGAGCGGCACGCGGTCGAAACCGCCGCCGCCTTTAACGCGATGAACCCGGAATATATCGGAATGCTGACGCTGATGGTAGAGCCCGGTACGCCTTTGTACGACTGGGTGCAGGACGGCTCCTTCCGCCTGCTGACCCCGGCGGAGGACCTGCGGGAAACCCGCATGCTGGTGGAGGGGCTGGACAGTCCCGGCAGCGTGTTCCGCATGAACCATGCCAGCAATTATCTGGCCCTGCGGGGAACCCTGAATGGGGATAAGGCCGCCATGCTGGCGGCGATTGACCACGCGGCGGCGGATTTGTCGCTGCTGCGGCCGGAGGAATGGCGTGGCTTGTAAGGGCCGCAAGAATTTTTAGCGGCATTTCGGGAAATACTTCTTGACAGCCGCCGAAAAATCGGATATGATACGTCCAATCATAAGGGAGTAGCCGGCACAGAAATGTGCATCCGCTGGCGTCAGGTCGGGCAGAATTTCTGCCCCGCTTCGGATCGAAATGGCGAGACTTTTGAGCAAACGCTGCGGCGTTGGCGCAAAAGTCTCGTTTTTTTGCGCAATGGATGCAGGAAAGGAAGAGAATTATGGCGGAAAAACGGGGAGTATGGCAGAAGGCCAGGGTGGAGTTGTTTCGGGATCTTAGCTGCGGCGAGGAGGGCCTGACAGAGGAGGAGGCCGCGCTGCGGCTGAAACAAAACGGACCCAACGAGCTTTTAGCCGAGGCGCGGAAGTCCACAATGCGGATTTTTTTGGAGCAGTTTGCGGATTTTCTGGTAATTGTTTTGATTGCGGCGGCGGCGGTGTCCATCGCTTTGAAAGATGCGGAGAGCGCGGTGGTCATTTTGGCGGTGATCACCATGAACGCGATTCTCGGAACGGTTCAGACCGTGAAAGCCGCGTCGTCGTTGGAAAGCCTGAAAAAAATGTCCGCACCCACAGCAAAGGTTCTGCGTGGCGGCGTGATCCGGGAGATTCCGGGGCGCGAGGTCGTGGCGGGCGACGTGGTGTGTCTGGACGCGGGAGACGCGGTGTGCGCCGATGGGCGGCTGCTGGAATGCGCCGCATTAAAGGCGGACGAAAGCGCCCTCACCGGCGAAAGCCTGCCGGTGGAGAAGGACATTACGGAGATTGAAGGCGACGTTCCTCTGGGTGACCGGAAAAACATGGTCTACTCCGGCAGCTTCATCACCTATGGGCGGGGCCGGTTTTTGGTCACCGGAACGGCTATGGACACGGAGATGGGCCGCATTGCGGCGCTTTTGAAGGCGGCGGGGGACAAGAAGACCCCCTTGCAGGAAAGTCTGGACCAGTTCGGGAAAAAGCTCTCTGTGGGCATCTTGATTCTGTGTGGGCTTTTGTTTATGGTGAGTGTGTTTTTGCGGCACGAGCCGGTGATGAACGCGTTTTTGTTTGCCGTGGCGCTGGCGGTGGCCGCGATTCCCGAGGCGCTCAGCTCCATCGTCACCATCGTCCTCTCCTTTGGTACCCGGACCATGGCCCGGGAGAATGCCATCATCCGCAAATTGCAGGCGGTGGAGGGCCTTGGAAGCGTGTCGGTCATCTGCTCCGATAAAACCGGAACCCTGACCCAGAATAAAATGACCGTTCAAAAGCTCTATACCGCCGGGAAAGTCATTTCCGTAGAGGATGCGGACTTTTCCGACGCGATGCAGGAGCCTTTGCTGCGGGCGGCCCTGCTGTGCAGCGACGCCACGGTGAACGAAAATGGAGAGGTGGGTGACCCCACGGAGACGGCGCTGGTGCGCCTTGGCGAGCGGTTCCGCTTTGACGAGGAAGAAGTCCGGGAGAAATACCCCCGGCTGACGGAAATCCCCTTCGATTCCGACCGCAAGCTGATGTCCACAGTCCATACCCTTTCCGGCGGACTGATGATGATTACCAAAGGGGCAACGGACGTGCTGCTGGACCGCGCTCTGCTTACGCCGGAGGAGCGCACGAGAATTGAAGCTGTTAATGAGCAGTTTTCCCGGGAGGGGCTGCGGGTGTTGGCCTTTGCCTGCCGGCATCTGGATGCCCCGGCGGTGAATCTGTCTGATGAAAATGGGCTGGACTTTCTGGGCCTGATTGCCATGATGGACCCGCCCCGGGAGGAATCTGCCGTGGCGGTGGCGGAGTGCATCTCCGCCGGAATCCGCCCGGTGATGATTACCGGCGACCACCGTATCACCGCCGCCGCCATCGCCAAGAAAATCGGTATCCTCACCGAGGGGACCGAGGCGGTGGACGGGGCTGCCATCGACGCCATGAGCGACGGAGAACTGCGGGAGTTTGTACCCAAAGTCAGCGTGTACGCCCGGGTGTCCCCCGAGCATAAAATCCGCATCGTCCGGGCCTGGCAGGAGCGGGGAAACTTGGTGGCCATGACCGGAGACGGCGTGAACGACGCCCCGGCATTGAAGCAGGCGGATATTGGCGTGGCCATGGGCGTCACAGGCACGGAGGTGGCCAAGGACGCGGCGGGCATGATTCTGACGGACGACAATTTCGCCACCATCGTCCGGGCCGTGGAAAACGGACGGGGCGTGTATGCCAATATCAAGCGGGCCATTCAGTTCCTGCTCTCTGGCAACGCGGCGGGCATCCTTGCGGTGCTGTACGCGTCCCTCATGGGCCTGCCTGCGCCCTTTGCGGCAGTGCATCTGCTATTCATTAATCTGTTAACTGACAGCCTGCCCGCCATCGCGCTGGGGCTGGAGCCCAGAAGCGAGGACGTGATGCTTCAAAAGCCCCGCCCCCGGAACGAGGGGATTCTGACCCGTGCATTCCTTGCGGACGTGGGGCTGGAGGGTATGGTGATTGCCATTGCCACCTCCATTGCATTCCACATGGGCCTGAGCGCTGGAGGAACGCCCGTGGGAACCACCATGGCCTTTGCGACGCTGTGTCTGAGCCGCCTGTTCCATGGGTTCAACTGCAAATCCCAGCGGCCCGTGCTGTTTTCCAAAAAGCTGTTCAACAACCGGTACCTCCTGCTGGCGTTTTTGGTTGGCGCGGCGCTTCTGGCAAGCGTTTTGACCGTCCCGGTGCTGGAGCCGCTGTTTGACGTGGCGGTCCTGTCGGCGACAAATCTTTGGACCATTGTGGGGCTGGCCTTTGCCAGCATGCTGGTGATTCAGGCGCTGAAAGCCCTGCGGAGAAAATAAGGGCGCTTTGGCGGAATCTAGCCTGAAAGCGTATTGGGAAGCAGGGGCGATTGCGAGTAAAAGGCATTGCCCGGAAGTATCCCGAAGCAAGAGAGCATCCGGAAGAAGCCGGGAGCAGTCCCGAGGCTTTTGAAGATGCCCAAAGCGTTTATGAAAAGGTTCCCCCGCCGCAATACGGCGGGGGAACCTTTTATGAAAGTCGTATTCTGAAAACTGCGATTCAAAGCGCGGCGGCAAGCTTGCAGATGTCGGGCGCGCCGGAAACCGCCTCCATCTTGTCCCCCCGGCGCACCAGCAGGGTGGGCGCCTGCATAATGCGGTATTTCCGAGCAAGGTCCAGATGTTCGCTCACGTCCAGCACCGTGTAGGAAAGTCCCGCCTGTTCAAGTCCCGCCTTTGCGGTTTTGCAGTTGGGGCAGGTTTTGGTGGTGAACAGCAGCAGCTCGTCTACCGCATCGCGCATGGCCCGCACGGTGGAGCTTTTCTCCGGGACGGGCTGCTCCGCAGAGAAGGGAGCAGTAAAACCGGGCACGGGCTGGGCAGTCTGTGGGGCGGGGCTTGGCGCGTGAGCTTTAAAAGCCGTTCCGGGTTCATAAAGTTTGCGGTCTTTGTATTCCTGCGCCTTGCCGTCGTTCCAGTTCTGTACGGGGCGGTAATACCCGGTGATGCGGCTGTAAACCTCGGCGGGTTTCCCGCAGTGGGGGCAGGTGAAATGCTCTCCGGTAAGATACCCGTGCTGTGAACAGACGGAATAGGTGGGGGAGAGAGTATAGTAGGGCAGTTTAAAGTTCTCCGCGATTTTGTGCACCAGCGCGGCGGCGGCTTTCCAGTCCGGCAGTTTTTCGCCCAGAAACGCGTGGAACACGGTGCCGGAGGTATAGAGGGTCTGCAACTCATCCTGCACCGCCAGCGCGTCGAACAAGTCCGAGGTGTACCCCACCGGCAGGTGGGAGGAATTGGTGTAATAGGGTGCGTCACCGGGTTTGGCGGCGGTAATAATGTCTTCGAACCGCTCCGTGTCGTGCTTTGCCAGACGATAAGAGGTGGACTCGGCGGGGGTGGCCTCCAGATTGTAAAGGTCGCCGTACTGCTCCTGATAGTCGCTGAGCCGCTGACGCATATGGTTCAGCACATCCTTGGCAAAGGATTGGGACTCCGGCGCTGTCAGGTCCCTGCGCAGCCAGGCGGCGTTCAGCGCCGCTTCGTTCATGCCGACAAGGCCGATGGTGGAAAAGTGGTTGCCAAAGCTGCCCAGATACCGCTGGGTATAGGGATACAGTCCCGCATCCAGCAGCTTGGTGATGACGGTGCGCTTGGTGTTCAGGCTGCGGGCGGCCACGTCCATCAGCTTGTCCAGCCGCCGGTAAAAGTCCGCCGCGTCCTTGGCAAGATATGCGATGCGGGGCAGGTTTACCGTCACCACGCCGACGGACCCGGTGGATTCGCCGGAGCCGAAGTAGCCGCCGGACTTTTTCCGCAGCTCCCGCAAATCCAGCCGAAGGCGGCAGCACATGCTGCGCACGTCCGAGGGTTCCATGTCGGAGTTGATGTAGTTGGAGAAATAGGGTGTCCCGTATTTCCCGGTCATCTCAAAGAGAAGACGGTTGTTCTCCGTGTCACTCCAGTCAAAATCCTTCGTAATGGAGTAAGTGGGAATGGGATACTGGAAGCCCCGGCCGTCCGCGTCGCCCTCCACCATGATTTCGATAAAGGCGCGGTTTACCATGTCCATTTCCTGCTTGCAGTCCCCATAGTTAAAGTCCATCTCCCTGCCCCCCACGATGGCGGGCTGGCCTGCAAGATCGGTGGGAACGGTCCAGTCCAGCGTGATGTTGGAAAACGGAGCCTGCGTGCCCCAGCGGGACGGGGTGTTCACCCCGTACACAAAGGACTGGATGCACTGCTTCACCTCTTTTTGGGAGAGGTTGTCCACTCGCACAAAGGGGGCCAGATACGTGTCGAAGGAGGAGAACGCCTGCGCCCCGGCCCACTCGTTCTGCATGATGCCAAGGAAATTCACCATCTGGTTGCAAAGGGTGGACAGGTGGCTTGCGGGGGAGGAGGTGATCTTGCCCGGAATGCCGCCAAGGCCCTCCTGAATCAATTGCTTCAGGCTCCATCCCGCGCAGTAGCCGGTGAGCATGGACAAATCGTGAATGTGGAGATCGCCGCTTTTGTGGGCCTGTGCCACCTCCGCATCGTAAATCTCGCTGAGCCAGTAGTTGGCGGTGATGGCCCCGGAGTTGGATAGAATCAGCCCGCCCACGGAGTAAGTGACGGTGGAGTTTTCCTTCACCCGCCAGTCGTTGATGTGCAGGTAGTTGTTCACCAGGTCCTTGTAATCCAGCACGGTGGAGCCTAAATTACGGATTTTCTCCCGCTGCTTGCGGTACAGAATGTAGGCCTTGGCCACATCGCTGTATCCGGCCTTGATGAGAACGTTTTCCACGCTGTCCTGAATCTGCTCCA
This sequence comes from Oscillibacter sp. GMB15532, assembly GCF_041020825.1. Classification (NCBI taxonomy): domain Bacteria; kingdom Bacillati; phylum Bacillota; class Clostridia; order Eubacteriales; family Oscillospiraceae; genus Oscillibacter; species Oscillibacter sp. GMB15532. Next base: position 359,798 of record NZ_JBEVTO010000001.1, on the reverse strand, counting down.
CTGAGATGGAGCCGTCCTTGATGTTGTCCTGATAATCCGCGGTGACCTTCAGCGCCAAAAGATCGATGATGTCGGGGTTGTAGTCCTTTCCCACGGCGTCAAACGCCTTGGTGATGGCCACGCTGATCTTGGACAGGGCAAAGTCCACGACCTTGCCGTCCCGCTTCAAAACTCGATACATACCGCTCCCACACTCTCTTAAAGTATTTCCGCTTCGCGGCGGCGGGGCAAACTGCCCTGCCGCCGCCTGCGTACCAAAGATAGGCCCATATACCGTCAGAACGGAAAGACGCCGAAGCGTCCTTCCGTTCTTATTCTAGCGGGGCTGTTGGGGGATGTCAATTAGAAGAACTCCTATATCTTGTGGAGTATTTCATAAAAAATGCCAATTGCGCCCAGATTTAGTAGGAACGCGAAAAACATAACTGTACACCAAATAGCATTTTGTGACGAAAAAAGTCAGTATTTGTCGAAAAAGGTGAGTACCGCTCAGTCCACGCCCCGGAGAGAAACTTCTCCACAAAAGGGGCGGACAGCCTCGGCAAAGGTACGCATTTCATCGGGGGAGAAGCCGTGCAGCCCGGAGCCAATCAGTTCCCCGGAGTCGGCGAAGTTCTGGAAAAAATAGCGCCGTGCCCCGTTCAGCCATTGGGCAATGGACAGCAAATCCGCCTGAGTGTGAAGCTCCCGCACCAGCGTGGTACGGAATTCATAGTCCGTCGGTCCATCCATCAAAAGCGCGGCACTCTCCTCCACAGGGGCGGTGTCAAAGTCCATTACGCCCACGGTCAGAGGGTACTTTGACAGGCTGTTTTTGATATCCATGGCTACATAGTCGATGCTTCCTGTCTCAAGCAGGGCACGGAGCCGCTGGGGATAGCACCCGTTGGTGTCCAGCTTCACCGCAAAGCCCATAGACTTTACCCGGGCGGCAAAGTCCGAAAGCCCCTCGTGCAGCAGCGGTTCCCCGCCGGAGAGCACCACCCCGTCCAGCAGTCCCCGGCGGGAGGATAAAAACGCAAGAATCTCCTGCTCCTTATACCGCTCCTGCTCCTCGGCGGGCGCGATGACCAGACGGGCGTTGTGGCAATAGGGGCAGCGGAGGTTGCACCCGCCGGTGAAGACCGTGGCCGCCACTTTACCGGGAAAGTCAACCAGTGACAGAGTTTGCAGTCCGCAGAAGGTCAAGGCAGTTCCTCTTCTTCCACCTCGCCTGCGCGTCTGCGGATCGAACCGGGCTGTAGGGAGAGGAGAAGCCCCAGAAAGAAGAGGGCACAGCCGCCTAGCAAGGCGTAGTTCGAAAGGCTTCGATTGCCTGCCAGTGCGGCAGCGCAGAGAACGACGCTGCCTCCGGCGAAAAAGGAAAAGACCTGCACCGAGCCGTCTTCAAAGGCGAAGGAGGACAGACGGAAAAAGGCCAGCGCGGCAAAGCCCAGAGCCAGCAGCTCCGGTGCATAGGTTTCCAGCGCGGGGTTTGCGGCGCGGACCCGGTAGTCCAGCACCAGATGAAACACCAGCGCCACGGGGGCAGGCAGAAGTAAGACTGGTGGCGGGGTCCTGCGGGAGCGAGAGTGCCGCCCGGCACCTGCCGAAAAAGCGACGGGCAGCAGACACAGGGCGGAAAGCGCGGTCAGGCCGCCGCAGGCCAGCGCAACTCCTGCGGGAGGGGCCCCGCTGCCGGGAAAGCCTGCGGGAGCTGAAAGGGCGGCCCGTACCTCTGCCCCCCCGGAAAGAGCCAGCAGGAAGACGCCGACCAGCAGCAGGGGTGCGGCTCCCTGCGCGGAAAAGACATCCTGAAACGGGCGGGGGTCGGGGCGGCGATCAGGCAGGCGGCGGGCAAGCAAAAACAGCCCCACCCCCAAAAGAGCCAGCAAAACCCACAGAAGATGTCCGAAAAGATTTCCGGGAACGCTCAGTCCGGTTTCCGGAATCAAGCCGGTGCGCGCCTGCGCCAGCCGCAGAAAAAAGGCCGCCGCGCCGCCCGCCGCCGCCAAAACAGCCATAGCCGTGGTGTGTTTCATTCCGGTCCTCCTTGAAAAGCCGGGCATAGCCCCCGGCGCAATTTGGTAATATTTTTCGCTCGCCCGGTTTGCGGTGTCTTCGTAGCGGGCGGAGATTTTCCCGCCACGCCCCAAAGGAAGCGGTACTGCTCCGACCGTGGGGACGAGACGCGTGCAGGGTTCCCCGTGATTGCTAAAGGCGCAAAGGGGCTGATACTGGGGTCATTATACGCCCGCCAAGGCGGTTTGTCCACACCGCGGCGAGGGAAAACGCATCGGGCGGCGAGGTTGCCGCTTTGGGCAATCCATGTTATAATCAAACGCCGCAAAATTCGACAGCTTATACGCAGGACTGTTTTTTATCTTCCGCGCATATGCTGAAGAAACCGCGGATTGCGGGCGTACTTTGATCAATTTACGGAAAGTGTACAGGCTGTTCAAAAGGTAAATGCTTTTTGGAGCGGCGGGAAAGGAAACGAGATGAGACGGTATCTGGGCATGTCGGCGGTGCTGCTGGGCCTGCTTTTTTTGCTGCCGCTGATTACCGTGACGACCCATGTGGTCCGGCGGGAGGCGGAGGCGGGGACGAAGCGGGAGCTGAAGCCGGAAACGCCGGAAATTGAGCTGCTGCCCCAGGGGGAGACGGACGGGTCTTACACCATCCGGGTTCTGCTGGGGGAAGAGGTGAAGACCATGACCATGGGGGAATATCTTCAGGGTGTGGTGCGGGCGGAAATGCCCGCCTCCTTCGAGCAGCAGGCCCTGTGCGCCCAGGCGGTGGCGGCACGGACCTATACGATGTATAAGATGGCCACCGGCGGGAACCACGGCGACACGGCGGATGTCTGCGGTGATCACACCTGCTGTCAGGCGTATCTTGATAAGGAGACTGCCGCGTCCAACTGGGGGGACAGCGCGCAGGCTTACGAGGCGAAGGTGGAAAACGCCGTCGCCCTCACCGACGGGCAAACGATTCTATACGGCGGGCAGCCCATTTTGGCGGTGTTTCACTCATCCTCCGCCGGGAGCACAAAGCGGGCGGGCGAGGTGTGGACTGACGATCTGCCCTATCTCCAGAGCGTGGAGAGCCCGGAGGGGGAAAGCGTGCCCAATTATTACAGCCGCGCGGAGTTTACCCCGGCGGAGTTCAAGAAGCTGTTTCTGGCGGCCTATCCGGAGGCGGACCTGTCCGGCGCTGCCGGAGGATGGATGAAGGATTGGGCCATCAGCGAGGACAGCAATGTGGAGTCTGTCACGGTGGGCGGCGTCAGCGTCCGGGGGACGAAGCTGCGCACCATTTTCTCCCTGCGCTCTTCCACCTTTGAAGCGGAGGTGGCCGACGGGAAAATCGTCTTCTTTGTCACCGGGTACGGCCACGGCGTGGGCATGAGCCAATATGGCGCCCAGCAGATGGCAAAGGACGGCAAGGACTGGAAAGAGATTATCACCCACTACTATTCCGGCGTCACCGTGGCGGTGCATACGCCGGAGCGGCTGTCGTAATAAAAAAAGGGCTTGAGGATTTTATGTCCTCAAGCCCTTTTGCTTTTTGAAAAGGCGCGCAGGGGTTTGTTACAGTTGATTCCTGCGGCTTACACGCTGCGAAAGCGTGAGAGAAAGTCCCGGGTTTCCTGTCTTTGGGGGTTGCCCAGAAGTTCCTCCGGCGTGCCCTCCTCGCAGATAACGCCCTGATTCATATACACCACCCGGCTGCTCACGTCCCGGGCGAAGGCCATCTCGTGGGTCACCACCAGCATGGTCATCCCCTCCCGGGCCAGGTCCTTCATCACGTCCAGCACCTCGCCCACCATCTCAGGGTCCAGCGCTGAGGTCGGCTCGTCAAACAGCAGCACCTCCGGCTCCATGGCAAGCGCCCGGGCGATGGCCACCCGCTGTTTCTGCCCGCCGGAGAGCTGACGTGGCCTTGCGTTGATATAGGGCGCCATGCCCACCCGGTCCAGATATTGAAGGGCGGCGGTCCGGGCCTCCGCCGGGTCCTTTTTCAGGACCTTCACCTGTCCCGCCACGCAGTTTTTCAAAACGGTCATGTTGTTGAACAGGTTGAAGGATTGAAACACCATTCCCACCCGGGAACGGTATGCGGCCGCATCCACACCCCGGTCCGCCATGTTCTTCCCGTGAAAGAGAATCTCGCCGGAGGTGGGGGTTTCCAACAGGTTCACGCAGCGAAGCAGCGTGGACTTTCCGGAGCCGGAGGAGCCGATGATGGAGGTCACGTCCCCTTTTTCCACCGTGAAATCGATGTCCCGCAGCACCTGATGACTGCCGAAGGCCTTGCCCAGATGGCGGATTTCAAGAATCGTCTCGCCCATGTCAGATCTCTCCTCTCTCGGTCAAGTTCCGCTTTTTGGAGGACTGCTTGGAATTTTTCCGGTATTCCTTGCTGTGCTCGTCAAAATTGCTGCCCTTGCCGGGGTGGTTGTAGGTTCCGGCGGTCATGGTCAGAGAATCGGTCTGTACCAGCTCGTAGCTGTCGGACCCGTCCATCCGCCGCTCCACCCACCGCAGCAGGAAAGAAGCCGCAAGGGTCATGGTGAGATAGCCCGCCATTTCGATGGTGGCGGAGGGAAAATACGTGAAGGTGGCCCCGGAAATCGCCTTGTGGGCGGCAAAAAAATCGGTAAAGCCGATAATGAACATCACGGAGGTGTCCTTGATGTTGATAATCAGGTTGTTGCCAATCTGGGGCATGATGTTCCGCAGGGCCTGGGGCAGAATGACCCCCAGCATGGTTTGGAAGTGGGTCATGCCGATGGCCTTGGCCCCCTCCGTCTGGCCGGGATCGATGGAGAGAATGCCGCCCCGGACGGACTCGGCCATATATGCGCCGGTATTGACGGATACCACCAGAATCGCCACGGTCCAGATACCCTCAAAGCGGAGAGAGTTGTTGGTGAAATAGGGCAGGCCGTAGTAAATGAACACTGCCTGCAAAATCATGGGCGTGCCCCTGAAAACCTCGATATAAATGCGCAGCAGCACCCGCACCAATCCCAGACCCAGCCGCTTGACGGGGTGGTCGGATTTGGCGCTGGGAATGGTCTGCAAAATACCGCAGCCAAGCCCGATGACGCAGCCGATTAACGTGGCCACCACGGCCAGAATCAGCGTGCGGCGGATGCCGCCCAGATAGCTCACCGTGCCGTATTTGGCCCAGAGGTCGGTAATGTCGGCGGCCAGTTGTGGAAATCTTGACCAGTCCATAATGGTTCCCTCGTTCTCTCAGTATTCAGCGGGCGCGCCCGGACAGGGAGGCTCAGGCCCCGATGGGCTGCACCGCCACGGCCTGCGCCATCAGGTCGTTGAAATCGTCGGCAGTCATGCCGGAGAGGACGGAGTTCATGGCGTCCTTCAGCACGGTGTTGCCCTTCATGACGGAGATGCCGATGTTCACGTCCTCGTCGGACACTTCAAAGTCGTCACCGGAGCCGGAGAAGTCCAGCAGCTTGAAATCGGGATAGGCCACCATCGCGCCCTGTGCGGTGGGCATATCGGTGCACACAAAGTCCACCGCGCCGGTTTCCAGCGCCATCAGCATGGCGGGGGCGGATTCCGCAGCCGTGCGGATATCGGCCCCTTCAATCTGGGGCAGGCAGGTTTCATACCAAATGGTGCCCTGCTGGCTGGTGCAGGAGCCGCCGGCAAGGTCGCTGATGCCCTTGGCGTTTGCAAAGGCACTGTTTGCCTTGGTCAGGCATATGATGGAGGCGTACAGATAGGGGCCTGCAAAGTCCACCTGCTCCGCCCGCTCGGCGGTCATGGACTGGCCCGCGATCACCGCGTCCACGGCGCCGGACTGAACGGCGGGTACCAGAGATTCCCACTCCAGCCGGACAATTTCCAGCTCCCAGCCGTTGGCCTCGCAGAGCTTTTTGGCCATCATCACGTCGTAGCCGTTGGCGTATTCACTGGTGTCCCGGATGGGAACAGCGTCGTTGGAGTCATCCGGCTGGGACCAGTTGTAGGGCGCGTAGCCGCACTCCATGGCCACGGTCAGCACCCCGTCCTCCACGCCGGAGGGGACCGCGCCGTCGGCGGAGGACGCGGAGGAACCGGCAGCCGCACCGGAGCCGGAGGCCGCCGGGGCAGAGCCGCCGCAGGCGGCAAGAGACGCAGTCATGGCCAGAGCCAGAACAAGAGCAAAAAACTTCTTCATAAAAGATCCTTCCTTTCAACTCAACCAATGGTATTTTGTGGCGGCGGGCACTGAATATCCCTCTCCCCACGCCGCAAAGGAGAACGACAAAAAACGGGCCGCTTTGACGCAAAGCGACCCGTGGAAAAAGCAGGCAGAACTGCCCGATTCAGCCATGATAGCGCTTCACAAAAAATGTGACAGTCCGTCGGGTATTCCCCGCCGGCCCAGGTGTCTTGGAGCAGGCAGCTCCAAAATCCTTCGGCGACGTCCCCTTTCCCGCGGCGGCTGCCTGCCGACTTACTCACGGTACTGATGGACCTCGCGCCTCTATCTGAGCGATCCAATTTTGAGGTATCCTATCACGATATGAAGGGGATGTCAACTGTATTCCCAAATTTTTTTTGCATTTTTGTGCAAAACATAAAAATTGGTGGAATTTAGGGCAAAGCAATTGAAACTCGTTTGACTTTGGTGGAATTGCGCATAAATAATCCTTTTCAAAATTGGAAGCAGATGGTACAATGGCCACAGTGGACGACATTGCTTTGTACGGGGGCTTTGAAAGCTTTCCGGCGCAGCCGATTTTGCGCCGGCCGTATGGGAGAGGTGTGCGGGTGAGGGAGCTGGAATTCGGCGTTTTAAACTGGATACAGGAGAATTGCCGGACGGAGCTTCTGGACGGGTTGATGCCGCTGATCAGCGCGCTGTGCAATCACGGAGAAATCTGGATTGCGCTGGCGGCAATTTTGCTTTTTATGCGGAGATATCGGCGTACCGGCGCGGTTTTGGCGCTGGCGCTGCTTTTAGATGTGCTGCTTTGCAACGGGATTCTCAAGCCGCTGATTGCCCGGGTGCGGCCCTGCGACGTGAATCCGGCGGTAACACTTTTGATTTCCCGGCCGCAGGACTGGTCGTTTCCCTCCGGGCACGCGGCGGCGTCCTTTGCCGCGGTGGGCGCTCTGCTGTCGGAGAAGCGCGGCAGACTGTTGGGGCCCGTCTTGGTTTTGGCGGCCCTGATTGCTTTTTCACGGCTGTATTTATATGTGCACTGGCCCAGCGATGTGCTGGCCGGCGCGTCGCTGGGTTTGGCGCTGGGCTTGGCCGCCGGACATTTGATGCGGTGGGCAGATAAGAAAACGGGGCGGTTTCGTCCCGCCGGAGGAGAGGGAGAGACGTGAAGGACACGCGGAAGAAACAGAAAATTCTTCTGGTGGACGGGGATGGAGAGCGCCGTCAGCAGACTGCCGGGGTCCTGCATGGCACGTTTTGCGTCACGTCCGCGCTGGACGGGGAAATGGCGGTGGACATCCTGCGGACGCGGCAGGATTTTGCCGCGATTGTGCTGCAATGCCGCCTGTTTGAGTTCAGCGGGTTTGATGTGATGCACTTTCTTCATACGAACCGGCTGCTCAAGTCGATTCCCGTGGTTGCCATGGGGACGGCGGAGGACGAGCTGAAGGCGCTGAGCCTTGGCGCCGCCGCGTTTTTTGAGGAGTCCAGAGAGCCGGATATTCTCGCCTGCCAGGTGCAGAATCTGGTGAATCTTTTCTGGAGAGATCGGGATTTGGACCCGCTGACCGGCGTTTTGCAGTGGGAACCGTTTTTAAAAAAGGCACGGGACACGCTGGCGGAGATGGAACAGGATAATCGGCCGAGGTCGCTGTCCATCATCTTTTTAAACATGGACCGCTTCAAGGTGTTCAACGATCTTTTCGGCAGGGCCACGGGCGACCAGCTTTTGCGGAATCTGGCGGCAAAGCTGTCCGCGATGCGGGGCGTGATTCACGTGGGCCGCGTGGGTGGGGACCGGTTTGTGATGCTGTGCCGCACGGAGGAACTGGAGCTTTCCCGGTTTAACCGGCTGGGCGCCGATCTGATGCGGCGGCTGCACCTGAAATACGCGTTGCATTTGTGCTGCGGCGTCTATGAAATCGACGATCCCACGCTTCCGGTGGTGGAGCTGTGTGACCGCGCGCAAATCGCGCAGGAAACCGTTTCCGGCCGCAGCGACAAGAGCGTGGCGCTCTATGATGAGGAGCTGCGCCGGAGCCTGCTGTGGGAGCAGGAGGTGGCCTCCGGGATGTATGAGGCGCTGGAGCAGGGGCAGTTTCAGGTGTATCTTCAACCGATTTTCAGCCTGTCGTCCAACGCGCCCGTGTCGGCGGAGGCACTGGTGCGCTGGGATCACCCCAAGCGGGGGCTGATTCTCCCCAATCAATTTATCTCCATCCTTGAAAAAAACGGCTTTATCAACCGACTGGACCAGTATGTCTGGGAGCAGGTGTTTCAGTATCTGGCGGAGCTGAAGGCGGCGGGCTATCCCGACGTGACCATTTCCGCCAACATGTCGCGGCTGGATATTTACAGCGCGGATATCTGCGGGCTGCTGACAGGACTTGCAAAAAAGTACGATGTGAACCCCGCCGTCTTTCGGATTGAGGTGACGGAGAGCGTCTATATGGAGGACCCGGGTCAGATGCTGGATTTGACACGGCAGCTCAACGCAGCGGGCTTTGCCGTTTTGATTGACGATTTTGGCAACGGCTACTCCTCTTTGAATATGCTGATGAATATGACGGTGTCGTCTTTGAAGCTGGACATGGGCTTTATCCGCAGCGTTGGCAGCGACGAGCGGACCAACTGCGTGGTCAGCAGCATCGTGCGCATGGCCAAGTGGCTGGAGATGAGCGTGGTGGCGGAGGGGGCGGAGACACAGACCCATGTGGATTATCTGCGCTCCATCGGCTGTGACCGGGTGCAGGGGTACTATTTCTCCCGCCCTGTCCCGAAGGACGACTTTTTTTCCCTGCTGAAGCGATACCGGTCGACTTTCGCTCCCGAACGGCCCCGGATTTTTGACAAAACGGCGGACACCCGGGCGGTGTGGGACGCGGTAAAGGCCTATGACAGGATGATGCGGGGGAGGATGGACGCGGCGGCCATGTTCGAGCAGTTTGGCGACGCGGCGGAGATTCTCAGCGTGAACGACGGGTATTACCGTCTGATGGAGAGCTCTCCCGAGCTTTTGTTCCGCAGCGGGCAGCTGATTACCGACTGGCTGGAGGAGCGGGACCGTCCCGCGTTTCTAATGGCCATGGACGCCGCTTCGGAAACGGGAGAACGGCAGGAGCTGGTCATCCGGCGGTATATGGATTCCTACCGGATCAAAAGCCTGATGGTCAGCGTCTGCTACATGGGGCGCAAGGACAGCCGCAAGCTGTTTTTGGCGCTGTTTCGGGATATTTCCCGGTTGAAGCTGCCTGCCGAGTTTGGCTGCATGGTGCCCGCTGCCGTCCCCAGCGAGGAGCTCGGGCCGCCCCGGCAGCAGCGGGTATTGGGCTGCCGTACTTGCCGCAAGCTCCTAATTGTGGAGGACAACCGGGTGAACCAACTGGTGCTGGAGAAGATGCTCTCTCACCAATACAGCATTCTGGAGGCGTCCAACGGCAAGGCGGGGCTGGATGCTCTGCGCAGCGGGGAAGACGTTGGCGTGGTGCTGTTGGATATCATCATGCCCATTATGGACGGGTACGAATTTCTGCAAAAGAAGGCGCAGGACCCGGCTCTGCGGGATATTCCGGTGCTGGTGCTTTCCCAGGCGGATAATTTGGACAGCGAGGAAAAGGCCCTGCGTCTGGGTGCCAGAGGCTTTGTGCGCAAGCCCTATGACCCGGAGGATTTGAGAAAAACGCTGGATGCGCTGGCGAATGGAACCTGATGATTGATAAATAGCATCACTGCAACTCGCGGCGGCAGCCTTTGCCGCCGCGAATTTTGCGGGAACACCATGCAAAAGCATGAAAATGAGGAGACGGCAAACCCTATGTTAAAGTCGAAGGCTTATGAAATTGATATGTGCAGCGGGCCAATCTTGAAAAAAATGCTGCGCTTTGCCGTGCCGTTGATGGCCTCCGGCGTACTCCAACTGCTGTTCAACGCGGCGGACGTGATTGTGGTAGGGCAGTTTTCCGGGGATAATTCTATGGCGGCGGTGGGGTCCAACGCGGCGCTGATCAATCTGCTGACAAATTTGTTTGTCGGGCTTTCCGTGGGCGCAAACGTGCTGGCGGCCCGATATTTCGGGGCAAAGCGGGAGCGGGAGCTCCATCGGGCGGTCCACACGGCTATGCTTTTGGCATTTTGCAGCGGTATGGTGCTGATTGTGGTGGGCGTCGCCATGGCGCGGCAGGTGCTGGTCTGGATGCAGACGCCTCCCGCCGTTTTGGATCTGGCGGTGCTGTATCTGCGGATCTACTTTTTGGGGATGCCCGCCCTGATGCTCTATAACTTCGGCGCGGGCCTTCTGCGCTCCAAGGGAGATACCCGCCGTCCCTTGTATTACCTGCTGCTGGCCGGCGTGGTGAATGTGGTTTTGAACCTGCTGCTGGTGATCGTGTTTCATTTGGACGTGGCGGGCGTGGCGATTGCCACCGTGGTGTCCCAGTGCATTTCCGCGGCGCTGGTGGTTTCCTGCCTGATGCGGGAGACGGGGAGCTTTCATCTGGACCTGCGGGCGCTGCGATTTCACAAGGAGCAGCTTGTGGGCATCTTGCGGGTGGGTCTGCCCGCCGGAGTGCAGGGCATCATTTTTTCGCTGTCCAACGTGGTCATTCAGTCCTCCGTCAACTCTCTGGGGGAGATTGTCATGGCGGGCAGCGCTGCCTCCAGCAATATCGAGGGATTTGTATACGTGGCGATGAACGCGGTGTATCAGGCGACGCTGTCCTTTACCAGCCAGAACGTGGGTGCGGGACGGCTGGACCGGGTCAACCGCATTTTGCTGACGGGGCTGGGCTGTGTAACGGCCACGGGACTGGTGCTGGGCGTGGGCGCGTGGCAGGGGGGCCGGCTGTTGCTTGGAATCTACTCCGGGGACCCGGCGGTGGTGGAGGCTGGCTTTGTGCGCCTTGGCATTATCTGCGGGACCTATTTTATCTGCGGCATGATGGACACGATGGTGGGTGCTCTGCGGGGCATTGGCTACTCCGTGATGCCCATGATGGTGTCGCTGATGGGGGCCTGCGTCCTGCGTCTTGTGTGGGTTGCCACGGTCTTTCAGATTCCGGCGTATCACACGCCGGAGTGTGTCTACTGGTCCTATCCCGTCTCATGGATAGTGACCCTTTTAATCCATGTGCTCTGCTACCTCTGGGCCAAGCACAGGGCAGACCGCCGCTTTGCCGAAGTGCAGACGGAACAGAAGACTGTGGAAATTTTCGAAGAAAATACTAAATAGGGTATTGCAAAATGGGATGACACACTATATAATGTGGTTGTTATAAAACCGTTTGGTTGACATAAAAGTAAGTTGGGAAGAACTATTTTGGCTTTTCGACAAAAGGGAGCGGCAGAAACATCATGAAAATTATCAAAAGAAACGGCAGTGAAGCGGGCTTTGACCGGGAAAAAATCGCAGCGGCGGTGGAAAAGTCGAACTTTGCAGGCGGGCAGACGCCGGAGCTGTCCCACGCACAGGTGCAGCAGATCGCGCTGAATGTGGAGACTACTGCGGAGAAGGTTGGCCGGACGCTGAATGTGGAGGAAATTCAGGAACTGGTGGAGACAGAGCTGATGCGCCACAGTGCCTATGAAACGGCGAAGCGCTATATCCGTTATCGTTATACCCGGACGCTGGCCCGGGCCGCCAACACCACCGACAATCAGATTCTCAGCCTCATCGAGTGCAACAACGAGGAGGTTATGCAGGAAAACTCCAATAAAAATCCCACGGTGAACTCCGTCCAGCGGGACTATATGGCGGGCGAGGTGTCCAAGGACATCACCAAGCGCCTGCTGCTGCCGACGGAAGTGGTGCAGGCCCACGAGGAGGGCGTGATTCATTTCCACGACATGGACTATTACGCCCAGCACATGCACAACTGTGATCTTGTGAATCTGGAGGACATGCTGCAAAACGGTACGGTGATTTCCGGCACGCTGATTGAAAAGCCCCACAGCTTTTCCACCGCCTGCAACATCGCCACCCAGATTATTGCCCAGGTGGCCTCCAGCCAGTATGGCGGGCAGTCCATTTCCCTTGCCCATCTGGCTCCCTTCGTGCAGGTTTCCCGGGAGAAAATCCGGGGTGACGTGCTGGCGGAGGCCGCCGCCATGGGCGGCCACCCCGAGGGAGAGGTTTTGAACCGGATTGTGGAAAAGCGTCTTCGCGCGGAAATCCGCCGGGGAGTGCAGACCATCCAGTATCAGGTGGTGACGCTGCTGACCACCAACGGGCAGGCCCCGTTTGTGACGGTGTTCATGTATCTGGGCGAGGTGTCCGATCCCCAGACCAAGCGGGATTTGTCGGTGATTATCGAAGAAACGCTGACCCAGCGGTATCAGGGCGTGAAAAACGAGGCGGGGGTGTGGATCACCCCGGCATTTCCAAAGCTTATTTATGTGCTGGAGGAGGACAATGTCCGCCCCGGAACACCCTATTACTATCTGACGGAGATGGCGGCCAGATGCACCGCCAAGCGGATGGTGCCGGACTATATCTCCGAAAAGGTCATGCTTCAGAACAAGGTTGATAAAAATGGAGAGGGGCACTGCTATACCTGCATGGGCTGCCGTTCGTTCCTCACACCCTATGTGGACCCCGAGACGGGAAGCCCCAAGTATTACGGTCGGTTCAATCAGGGCGTGGTCACCATCAATCTGGTGGATGTGGCCCTGTCCTCTAATGGAGACATGGCCCGGTTTGAGGAGATTTTCTCTGAGAGACTGGAGCTTTGTTACCGGGCGCTGATGTGCCGCCACAAGCGGCTCAAGGGCACTCTCTCCGATGCGGCCCCCATTTTGTGGCAGTACGGCGCGTTGGCCCGACTGAATAAGGGAGAAACCATCGACAAGCTGCTTTACGGCGGGTATTCCACCCTGTCTCTGGGTTACGCAGGGCTTTACGAGTGCGTGAAGTACATGACCGGGAGATCCCACACCGACCCGGAAGCCACGCCCTTTGCGCTTTCCATCATGCGTCGGCTCAATGAAGCCACCGCTGCGTGGAAGGCAAAGGAGAACATCGACTTCTCCCTGTACGGAACGCCGCTGGAATCCACCACCTACCGGTTTGCCAAGTGTTTGCAAAAGCGGTTCGGCATCGTTCCCGGCGTGACGGACAAGGCCTATATCACCAACAGCTATCACGTCCATGTGTCCGAGGAGATCAACGCGTTTGACAAGCTGGAGTTTGAATCTCAGTTCCAGGCGCTGTCCCCCGGCGGAGCCATCAGCTATGTGGAGGTCCCCAACATGCAGGACAACATCCCCGCGGTGTTGAGCGTGATGGAGTATATCTACGACCACATTATGTACGCCGAGCTGAACACCAAGAGCGACTATTGCCAGACTTGCGGCTACGACGGGGAAATCTCCATTGTGGAGGACGACGGCAAGCTGGTTTGGGAGTGCCCCAAGTGCGGCAGCCGGGACCAGAGCAAGCTGAACGTGGCCCGGCGGACCTGCGGCTATATCGGGACCCAGTTCTGGAATCAGGGCCGGACCCAAGAGATTCGGGAGCGGGTGCTCCATCTGTAAATCAACGAAAAAAAGCCCGCCGGAGGTTCTCCGGCGGGACTTTTCGAGGGATGCCATGAATTATGCCAATATCAAAACCTGCGACATTGCCAACGGCGTAGGGGTGCGGGTCAGCCTGTTCGTTTCCGGCTGTACCCATGGCTGCCCCGGCTGCTTTAACTCTGAGGCGCAGGATTTTCAATACGGAAGGCTTTTTACCGGAGAGACGGAGGAGCTGGTGCTCCGGGCGCTGGAGCCGTCCTATGTGGCGGGACTGACGCTGCTGGGGGGCGAGCCTTTTGAGCCGGAAAACCAGCGCGCGCTGCTGCCCTTTATCCGCAGGGTCCGGGCAGAGCGCCCCGGGAAAACCGTGTGGGCCTTTTCCGGCTACACATGGGAAGAGCTGACGGGGGAGAGCCGCGCCCGCTGCGAGGCAACGGACGAACTACTGGCGCTCACCGATGTGTTGGTGGATGGGGAGTTTGTGCAGTCACTGAAGGACATCTCCCTGCGCTTCCGGGGCAGCGCCAATCAGCGGATCATCGATGTGCCCGCGTCTTTGCGGGCGGGAGAGGCCGTCCTCTGGAAGGGCTGACAAGAGAAAGTCCCTCCGGCCGTAGGCGGATTGGAAAGAACCTGCAAGCCTGCCTGGTTCGATGTGATGGTGCAGGCCTGCACAGGCATTGCGGGCGGAGAGAAGATCGGGGGCTGCGGAAATAAATTCCGCAGCCCCCTGCATTTTGCCTGTTTATGCACATGTTCCATTCCTTCCCGGGCGGCATGAAAGCGGTTTTTTTCGCATACATCCAAACAGCCGGGCGAAACTGTCTCGCCGGGGAGGAGGAGAACCGAATGAAAACCCCGCTTTCCGATGTACAAAAAACGGGATGCCCTTCCGGGGCAATCCCCGGTCTGCGGACGCTGAAAAATCTGCTGACAACTGCCTTAGCCCCCATGGGGGGTGCGCTGTATGTCTACGGCGGCGGCTGGAACCGGGAGGATACCGGCGCGGGCCCTCAGGCGGTCCACATCGGGCTTGCGCCCGAGTGGTGCGCGTTTTTCAGGGCGCAGAACAAGTGCTATTTTTATCGGGACTATTATCCTGTATTGGGTGAAAACGTCTATTACTACGCGGGGCTGGACTGCTCCGGCTATTTGGGCTGGACGGTGTACAACACCCTCCATGACCGGGACAGCCTTCCCGGTTATGTGTGCTCCTCTGCGGCCATGGCCGGGGACTTTGCCCGCCGGGGCTGGGGCGGTCTGACAGAAATCGGGGAGGAAAATTCGCTTCGTCCCGGGGACATTTGCGGCATAAAGGGGCACGTCTGGCTGTGCATGGGGACCTGCGGTGACGGCAGCGTTCTTCTGGCCCACTCCACGCCTTCCGACAGCCGGGCGGGCTGCCCGGGAGGGGGCGTTCAGCTCAGCGCCTTGTCGCCCGGTGATACCGGCTGCTGCGAAGCGCTGGCTTTGGCAGAAATGGTGATGCGGCGCTGCCCCGCGTGGTACACACGCTACGCGCCGGTTAGAAAGCCGTGGGAGGTTTATACGGCGTTTTCCGGCGGCGTGTTCCGCTGGGCGCTTGACGGGGGCGTGATCACCGACCCGGAGGGAGTTGCCACTCTTTCGGCGGGGGAAGTGCTGTCGCAAATTTTCAGAGGGACAGGGCTTTCTTGTTCTCGCCGGTGAATGGAGGCTGGTATCTCCTTGATAAAGGTCCGTTTGCCTCCTCCTGGGAAAGTCTGTTTATGTTCTCCCGCTGTCGCGCAAAGGAACTATCCGTCCCAGATAAAAAGCCCTCCACTTTTACCGTTGCTGCATCCCCCATACCCGGGGCGTAAAAGCGTGCCAGTGGGCGCAAGTGCGCCCGTGCTCCTTTTAAAACGGCTCATTTCCACGGGGCAGCTTCGGAAGCTTCTGTGTAGAAACGCAAAAAGGGTCGGGGGTTTCAACAAAGTTGAAACCCCCGACCCTTTACTCACATGGACCGAAATACGTCCTTATTCTTGGTAAAATACTCCACGCCGGAATACAGGGTGGTCACAACAATCACCCACACGCACGCGGTGTTCAGCACCTTTGGGATGGGCAAAAACATCAGCACGAGACACACCATGGTGGCGGCGGTTTTCACCTTGCCGGACCAGCCGGCGGCGATGACCCGCCCCGCGTCGGACGCCAGCATTCTCAGCCCACTGACGGCAAATTCACGGCAAATGACAATCAGCAGCGCCCATGCGGGCATCTGCCCGATTTCCACGAACCAAAGCATGGCCGCTGTGACCAGCATTTTGTCCGCCAGAGGGTCCGCAAATTTGCCGAAGTCCGTGACGAGGTTTCTGGACCGGGCGATGTGGCCGTCCAGCAAATCCGTGAGGCTTGCCAGGATGAAAATCACTAGTGCCGCGTAATTCGCGCCGGGAAAGCCCCAGTACAGCACCCCCATAAACACCGGAATCAGCAAAATGCGCAGCAGGGTCAGCTTATTCGGCAAATTCACCGTGGCTCACTCCTTTTCTCCGGTCAGCTCGCCGTCCGTGGTGCCGGTGAGGCGGACGTTTACAAATTCTCCGGGACGGGCCTCGTCCGCGTCAAACCAGATGCGCCCGTCAATATCCGGGGACTCGGCATAGCTGCGCCCGTAATAGCGCTGGGCTTGGGGGTCAAAGCCCTCGCACAGCACCTCCCGCACGGAGCCGAGGACGGATTCGTTGTATCCGTCGATCACGTCGGATTGTACATCCACCAGCAGTTCTGCCCGGCGGCGGGCCTCTGCCTCGTCTACATGGTCCATTTTAGCGGCAGGAGTTCCCTCCTCGGGAGAGAAGGGGAACACGCCCGCCCGCTCAATTTTCGTCTCCCGCAGAAATTCGCAAAGCTCCTCAAAAGCCGCGTCGTCCTCCAGGGGCAGTCCCGCGATGATGCTGGTGCGCAGCACCAGTCCGGGGATGCGCGCCCGCAGCTTGTTTAGCAGGGACAGCATGGCTGCCTTGGTGTCCCTGCGGTTCATGGCCTTTAAAATTCTGTCGTTGCAGTGCTGGATGGGCAGGTCAATATACTTAAGAATTTTCGGCTCAGCAGCGATGACCTCCATCAGCTCGTCGTCGATTTCATCGGGGTAGAGGTAATGAAGCCGAATCCAGTGGAAGTCCAGCTTGCACAGCTCCCGCAGCAGGGGGGCGAGCTGGTGCGTTCCCGTCAGGTCCGTGCCGTACCGGGTGATGTCCTGCGCAATGACGATGAGCTCTTTCACGCCCCGGTCCGCCAGGTCCCGGGCCTCCTCCAGAAGGTGCTTCATGGGGCGGCTGCGGTATTTTCCCCGCAAAGAGGGAATGACGCAGTAGGCGCAGCGGTTGTCGCAGCCCTCTGCAATCCGCAGATACGCGTACCAGCCGGGAGTGGAGAGAACACGGGTTCCCTCCTGCTCCGCCGTATGGATGCTGCCAAAGCGGCAGGGCCGCTCCCCGGCCATCACGGCATCCACAGCAAAGGCCACGTCGCCGTAGCTTCCGGTGCCCAGAACGCCGTCCACCTCCGGCAGTTCGCCCAGCACATCCTCCTGATACCGCTGGGCCATGCAGCCGGTGACGAGAATTTTTTGGACCTTTCCCGCCTTTTTCAGCGCACCCATCTCCAGAATGTTGTCAATGGCCTCCTCACAGGCAGAGGCCAGAAAGCCGCAGGTGTTTACCACCGCCACATCCGCGCCCTCCGGCGCGGCGGCAACGGTGTGGCCCGCCGCGGTGACGGTGGCCATCATTTGCTCGCAGTTCACCTGATTTTTTGCGCAGCCAAGGGAAATAAACGCAACACTGTACTTCAAAATAGCTCCTCCATTGCATGGGTTTCGATTTGCGGGCCGCGCCAAGAGCGCGGCCCAGTGTGTCCTGATGGTTTTGACGCGGCCTGATTGTTACAATGCGGACTTGCCTGTTTTTACAGAGCTTTTGCATTCGTAAAGTTTTTTAAAACAACTCCGGCCTGTTTTGGCGCAGACAATGCCTTTTTAAAAGGAATACTCAGGAATCGTCCGGGAGTTCTGCCCAAGCGGACAGTCCGGTTCTCACGTCGCTCCAGCCAAAGCCCCGGCGGGCCAGCGCGTCGGCGGCCCGCCGCCGCTCCCGCTCGTCCGGGGGACCCTTGCGAAAGCGGTCTTGCAAATACGCCGCCACAAGTGTCTCAGGGTCTGGGGCCGAGGCCATCGCGTCCTCCCACAGCTCCCGGGGAACGCCGTGTTTATACAGCTCATCCCGGTAGCGGGCGGGACCGTAGCCCTTTTCCGCACAGTGGCGCACCAGAAGGGCGGCATACTCCCCATCATCCAGCGCGCCGATGGCTTCCAGCCATTCGGCGGCGTAGCGTGCCTCCGTCTGTGACGCGCCCTTTTCCGTCAGCTTCCGCTCCAAATCCCGACGGGACATGGCCCGCCGCCCGATCAGCTCCGCTGCCCGGGCCTTTGCATCGGAGCCGGAGGCGGAGGACTTCAGCCGTTCCAGCGTCTCCTCGTCCAGCTCGTCTCCGGCCCGCAGGCCAAAGTCCAGCAGCTCCTGCTCCGTGACTTTCAGAAGCGTCCCATCCTCCAGAAACACAAGAACCCGTCCGGAAACGTGCTTAGACCGCTCTAAACGGTCAAGTTTCATCGTTGAAATCGTCCGCGTCCACATCCACGGCCCGGCCCGCCGCCTTGGCTGCCACGCGGGACTGGCCGGTGAGCAGCTTGTCAAAGTTGGCGCGGATATCCGCTTCCAGCTTTTCCATCACCTCCGGGTTATCCCGAAGGTAGTTTTTGGCAGTGTCCCGGCCCTGACCGATGCGGGTTTCCCCCATGGAGAACCAAGACCCGGACTTTTGCACCAAGTCCAGCTTGATTCCCAAATCAATCAGTTCTCCGCTGCGGGAAATGCCCTCGCCGTACATGATGTCGAACTCCGCCTCCCGGAACGGGGGGGCCATTTTGTTCTTTACCACCTTGGCCCGGGTACGGTTACCGATCAACTCTGTGCCGTTTTTCAGAGCCTCGATGCGGCGCACGTCGATGCGGATGGAGGAGTAGAATTTCAGCGCCCGGCCACCGGTGGTGACCTCGGGATTTCCGTAAGTAACGCCCACCTTTTCCCGGAGCTGGTTAATAAAGATGACGATGCAGTTGGTTTTGCCGATGGCACCGGTGAGCTTGCGCAGGGCCTGACTCATCAGCCTGGCCTGAAGGCCCACGTAGCTGTCGCCCATGTCGCCTTCGATTTCCGCACGGGGGACCAGCGCGGCCACGCTGTCCACCACCACTACGTCAATGGCGCCGGAGCGCACCAGCGCTTCGGTGATTTCCAGCGCTTGTTCGCCGGTGTCCGGCTGGGAAATCAGCATATTTTCAATGTCAACTCCAAGGGCGCGGGCATAGGTGGGGTCCAGCGCGTGCTCTGCGTCCACAAAGGCCACCTCGCCGCCCTTCTTCTGGGCCTGCGCCACCACATGGAGAGCCAGCGTGGTTTTGCCGGAGGATTCCGGCCCGTAAATCTCAATAATGCGGCCCCGGGGCAGTCCCCCCACGCCCAGCGCCAGATCCAGCGCCAGCGACCCGGTGGGCACGGTGTCAATCTCCAGATTGGACCGGTCGCCCAGCCGCATGATGGAGCCTTTACCATAGGCCTTCTCAATCTGGGCGATGGCGCTTTTAATGGCCTGATCCTTGTCCGAGGCGATTTCCGCCTTCTTATCCGGCAGCGAGGATGCGGCTGCTTTATCTTTTGCCATAGTCTTCTTCCTCCTTATTTTTCGGACGGTGCTGTAAAAACTCTCTTCATGCGCTCAATCAGGCGCCCATTGGCACGGGGCGGCTACGGATACGGCTTAAATCTCTGCGCACAGCGTTCCAAACACTACCCGGGGAATGCCGTTCGTGTCCTTCACCACCTGAATGTCCCCAAAGCCCGCGGTGCGCATGATGCGCAGAACGCTGTCCGCCTGCCCGATGCCCACCTCAAAGTACAGCCGCCCGCCGGGGGCCAGCGCCTGCCGCCACCGCTCTACAATGTCACGGTAAAAGTCCAGTCCGTCCGCGCCGCCGTCCAGCGCAAGATGGGGTTCATAGTCCCGCACCGCCGCGTCCAGCGAAGGAATGTCCCCAGCGGGGATATAGGGGGGATTGGACACGATGCAGTGAAACTCCCCCAGAGCGGGGGAGGGCTTTTGCCGCGCGTCTATTTGCATGGAGACGGCTCTTCCGGACAAGCCGCAGCGCCTCACGTTCTGGCGGCAGATTTTCAGCGCCGCCTCGCTCAGCTCGCCCAGCACCACCCGGGCCTGAGGGACCCGGCAGCCGATGGCAAGGCCGACGCAGCCGCTGCCGGCGCACAAATCCAGCACCCGGCACTCAGAAAGCGCGCCGCAGAACTCCATGGCCTGCGCGGCCAGCACCTCCGTGTCCGTCCGGGGAATCAGTACGGCGGGGGAGATGTCCAGGCTCAGGCCAAAAAATTCCCACTCGCCCACAAGATATGCTACCGGTTCTCCCGCGAGCCGCCGGGCCAGCAGGTCGTGGGCCCGCTGCTCCAGCTCCGGCGAGGCGTACAGCGCCCCGTCCCGCACCAGTTCTTCCCGGCTTTTGCCGGTGGCAAAGCACGTCAGCTCCCGGGCCTCCAGCGTGGCCATTTCCACCCCGGCGGCTTTCAAACCGGCACGAAGGTCCATGTATAAATTGTTATAGGTCTTGGTCACGTTTGCTTCATCCTTTTTAAAAAGCTGTGCTTACCATTCGTCCTGCCCTTTTTCGTTGGGCAAAACCAGCTCCAGCGAGCGGATGGCGCACTCAATCATAGAGTCCTCCGGCTCGTTGGTGGTGAAGTTTTGCATCCACATGCCCGGAGCAGTCAGGGCCTTTGCAAGGCCGGAGCTGCTGCGGCCCACCCAGCGGTTAAACTCATAGGTAATGCCTACCACCAGCGGCAAAAGCAGCAGGTGCACCAGTGTCCGCAGCCACACATTGGTGATTGGCCAGATACCGAACACCGCGGAGGAAATGAGAATGGACACAAAAATCACCACAAAGAGAAAGCTTGTGCCGCAGCGGGGATGGTGCCGGGGCTGAATGCGGACGTTTTCCACCGTCAAGGGCAGGCCCGCTTCATAACAGAAAATGGTTTTGTGCTCCGCGCCATGGTACTGAAATACCCGGTAGATATCCTTCATTTTTGAACAGCCAACCAGATAAATCATGAAGATAATAATTTTCAGAACGCCTTCCACCACGTTGCGCCCCCACAGGGGGAAGCCGGGGAAAAAGTGCAGAATCCCGCCGGTGATAAACGTGGGCAGCACCAGAAACAGCAGGAGAGACATTCCAACACCCACCACGGTGGCCACCGCCACCAGCATAGCCTCCAGCTTTTTGCTGGACAAATGCTTTTCCAGCCACAGATCAAATTTGGACGGCTTTGCCGCCTCGTCCTCCGGGTAAAAATCTGCGGAGTACATCAGGGCCTTCACACCCTTGACCATGGAGTCCAAAAAGTTCACGGTGCCCCGCACCAGCGGCCAGCCCAAAAACGGGTGCCGCTCCTTGATGAGGTGGAGCTCCTCCACCTTTTCCACCAAATTTCCTTCGTGATCCCGCACGACAATGGCCTGCTTTTCAGGCCCGCGCATCAAAATGCCCTCGATCAAAGCCTGTCCGCCGATGCTGGTGCGGAAGGCGCAGGAGTTGTTTTCTGCCATGTGTGGTCCTTTCTAGTTACTTAGAATAGCACAAGATTTATGGAAATGCAACGTTTGTTCTACAATATTTTTGCCGCCCGCGTGATCTGGCGGCAAAGACGTCCACGCGCCCGCCGCAAAAGACGGCGGACGGCAAGGACGGGTTTTTCAGTTTCCGATTGGCAGGAAGATTGACACCACCGTGCCGCCGCCCTGCGCGTTGGCAATGTCGAACTTTCCGCTGTGCAGGGTGACGATCTCATTGCACACCGCAAGGCCAATGCCGCTGCCCCGGGCTTTGGAGGAGCCTTTGTAAAATTTCTGCTTCACGTAGGGCAGCTCCGCCTCTGGAATGCCGGGGCCAAAGTCCCGGACCCGGACTACCTCGTATTCGTTTTCAAGAGCCACGGAGGCGGCAATCCGCTTGCCGGAGCCGCCGTGCTTGGCGGCATTGTCCAGCACGTTGCAAAACACCTGCTTCAGCCGCTCCGGGTCTGCGGAGATGGGAGGGAGGTCCTCGCCGTCTGCGTCGTAGTCCAGCTCAATGTCCTCCTGACGGAACAGCTCACGATAGGTAAAAATTGCGTCCTCAAATTCGCTGCGAAGATCCACGTCCGCTTCCACCCGCAGGGTAAAGCGCCCGTCTTCCATTTTAGAGAACTCCAAAAGCTCCTCCACCATGGTGCTCAGGCGACGGGCCTCCCGCAAAATGATGCGGATGCCCTTGCGAAGCTGCGCGGGGTCGCCGGAGGCGTCCGCCAAAATTGTCTCGCCCCAGCCGTTGATGGCGGTGAGGGGAGTGCGCAGCTCGTGGGATACGGAGGAAATAAACTCCGTTTTCATTTTCTCGTTTCGCCCGATTTTCAGAGACATGTCATTGATGTTATTCACCAGTTCGCCCAGCTCGTCGGTGTACCTGTTTTCAATTTGAAGCCCATAGCCTCCGGCAGAAATCCGCTTTGCCGCGTCGGAAACCACCGCCACCGGCTCTACCACCCGGTTAATGAACAGGAGATTTGAAACCACCACCATAGACATGCAGACTGCCGCGATCAAAAACACTGCCAGTACGGACAAAAGCACCTGCCGGTCCACGTCCCGCAGCGCTGTCACCAGCCGCAGTACGCCCACGACCCGGCTGTTGAACATCAGCGGATAGGACACGGAAAGGATGCGCTCTCCCGTGGCGGGGTCCTCGCCCTGAAACACGGCCTTTTCCCCTGTGGAAACCGCATCGGGAATGTCGGCGGTTTTGGGAGAGGTTCCTACGGTAAGCCCATAGCTGGAGGCCTGAATCCGCCCGCTGGGACTGATGAACTGCAATTCAATACGGTCCTTGTCCTCAAAGGAATCGGTAGAGTACACCGCCATCTGATAGTACTCGGCGTAGCTGTTCATAAAATAGCTGTTGAAGGAGTCCGCCGCTTCCTGTGCCCGAATTTCCAGGCCCCGCTGCATCCCACCGTAATAATAGCTGGCAACGCCGGCGGAAAACAGCGTCACAATCAGCACCAGCAGGGCAAGTACCGGCATAATGGTGTTGAGAATCCACCGCTGGCGCAGTCCGCCGATGTGCAGATATTTTTTTCGCATACTTCCGCCTGTCTTCGGCATGGTGCTCCGCCCTCTTTTTCCGTTTTATCTTCCGCGCGGCGTCACAGGCCCCACTTGTAGCCGTAGCCCCAGATGGTGGTGATAAACGCGGGGTTTGCCACGTCGTCCTCAATTTTCAGACGGAGCCGCCGGATGTTCACATCCACGATTTTCAGCTCCGCGAAATAGTCCCGGCCCCAGACCGTGTCCAAAATCTCCTCCCGGCTCAGGGCCTTTCCGGGATTCTCCATAAACATCTTCACGATGGAATACTCCACCTGCGTCAGCTTGATGCGCTTGCCGTTTTTCTCCAGCGTGCGGTTTCGGGTGTTCAGCAGAAAGGGCGGCTGGTTCAGCTCTCCCGCGGGAGCGGGGTCCTCACCTCCCGCCCTGCGGAACAGGGCGTCCACCCGAGCGGTAAGCTCGGCGGGGGAGAAGGGCTTTGTCACATAGTCGTCGGCCCCGGTCATCAGGCCTGTCACCTTATCCATCTCCTGCGTGCGTGCGGTGAGCATGATAATGCCGATTTTCGTGTTGGTGGCCCGAATCCGGCGGCAGACCTCAAACCCGTCGATTCCCGGCAGCATAATGTCCAAAAGCGCCACGGTCACGTCCGGATTTTCCCGCAGACGATCCATGGCTTCCTCGCCCGTTTCCGCCTCGATGGCGTCGTAGCCCGCCCGGCGCAGATTAATGACGATGAAATCGCGGATGCTGGACTCGTCTTCCAGTACCAGAACTTTTTTCATGAGTGCTCCGTCCTTTCCCGGTGTTCTCAGTTGTCTCCCGCCAGCCATTCTCCGGTGATCAGGCTGAAGGCTGTGCGCAGCTCGTCCTCCGTCATGCTCAATGGCCAGGCGTTGCTGGCCTCCGTCAACAGCTCCGCGGAGTAAACCGTTTCGGCCCGGCGGCTGAGAATGAACCGCCCGCCCCGCACGGCCTTAATCTCCCGGCTGCTTCCGGTGACGGCGCTGATTTTCAAAAATTCCCGCGTCCCGGTGTCGTCGCGGTAGGAGAAGGTCACGGTGGCCTCCTCCGGACCGGAGTCCCTCCGGACCGTTACCTGATTCAGCCAGCTCTCCGGCAGGACCAGATACCAGCCGTCCTCCACATCATGGTAGGTGGACGCCACCCGGGTGGAGGCGCCTGAACTATCGTAGCCCCGCCACTCGATGCGGTAATACCCCTGTCCGCCCTCGGACATGGCAATCAGCGCCGGAACCGGCGCCTCAGTGGTTTTGTCGCCGTTGATATCCGTGGGGTAGAGGGAGAGGAACCGGGCGATTTCGGTGGACATGCCGGTAATGTCGGAGAGCACAATGTTGTCCAGCTCCCCGTCACGGTCTATCAGAATATCGGTGATGGCGGTGGTGGAATCCGACACACCCACCACAAACAGAGCCGGCGTCCCGTCCTGCAAGGCGCCGGAGACTACCCGGCCCAGATTGCTCAGCTCCGCCATGGTAACGGATATTTTACAGGAGGATTTCAGCGCCATGGTCCCGTCCTGCCAGACATACCGCTCGGCAACGCCCATGCCCTCCGTGTCCGCCCGGAAGGCTACAAGTTCACTGCGGCCGTCTGCATCCAGATCGGTCAGGACATATTTGACATAGGTGGTGCGCAGCAGCTCCTCGGGCTGATCGCCACGCAGGGCGTAAATGGTCAGCGCCTGCATCTCGGAGGCAGTTTTCCAGCCCACCGCCATCTCCGTGTAGCCATCTCCGTCAAAATCGCTGTATACGATGCTGAAGATGGCGCTGCCGCTGCCCTCAATCACGGCGGAGGGGTGATAGCTTCCGTTGCTGGCGCTGAAGATATAGATTTTCAGAGGCTTTTCCTCATTGGGCTTGCGCATAAAGGCAAGGGCTTCCTCTTGCCCGTCTCCGTCCAGATCCACAAGCTGCACCGGCTGGATGTTAGACCCGGAGGTGGGGGCCGCATATTCCGCGCCCTCTTCAATCAGGGCGTTGATGCTGGCCTCCAGCTCCCGGTATTCGGCAGGAAGACTGGGCAGGCTGTAAAGGTCCTCCGCAGTTTCCGGCTTCAGTCCGGCGCAGCCACTCAAAAAGAGGCAGAGAACCAATAAAAGCGAGACTGCGGTCATACATCTCAGCTTGTTTTTCAATGGGTCCGCCTCCTTCCCGCTGCCCCGTCCGGGCCAAAACTCTTTTTAACTCAATTATAGCAGTATATCATATATTTTTTCGGTTTGGTAGTGTTTCTTCACGTTTCCCGGCGCAATTTACCGACTGTTCACGTTCCGGAATTTTCCACGCGGCGTTTTACACCCAATTTTCGCAAAATTACACTTTACATTTCCAAAAATCATGCTATAATATCATTTGTCTCTGGCTCCGGAGGATTCCGGCGTATCGTCCCGCCCTGCGGGGAATCGTCTTAATCAACTGGAGTGCAGTGAAGAAGTCTGCGGGAAAGACGCGGTGTCGGTT
Organism: Oscillibacter sp. GMB15532; assembly: GCF_041020825.1. NCBI lineage: Bacteria > Bacillati > Bacillota > Clostridia > Eubacteriales > Oscillospiraceae > Oscillibacter > Oscillibacter sp. GMB15532. Next base: position 334,386 of record NZ_JBEVTO010000001.1, on the reverse strand, counting down.
TGCGCAGGAAATATTTGGGGGCGTAGCTCAGCTGGGAGAGCGTACGGTTCGCATCCGTAAGGTCGAGAGTTCGATCCTCTTCGTCTCCACCAGATAAACCACGAAATTGTATGATTTCGTGGTTTTTTTATAATTTTTTTAGGATTCTAAATAGGATGCGAACCGCTTGCCTGCAATCCCTTTTTGCGTGGTTTTGGGAATTTTCCACCACTCGGTTCGCATCCCAAATTGTAAAAGCGATGGGTTCCTCCCTGAAGTCAGGCCGTAGGATGGAACAGCGCCGTTCCAACATTCTTGCTGTCCTTCCCCATCCCACTGCCTCGGCTCTGGTGGGATATTCTTCTAACTAGAATTCTCGCTGACATTGCGGTGTTCATAAGACGTCATAGCCAGTCTGCCAGCACGTCCATGAGTCCGGTGGGCGTGACAGTGCATCGCGCCAACGTCCCGATCAGGCCGTAGATTTTCTGAGTGTTCATAGTCAGATTGGGCGCGGTAGCATTGGTTTCGTTCTCTGCTTCTGTAATTTTTACCCCGAAATTTTCCAGCCCCTCCGCCGTTTCCTCCACCAAAAGAATATATCGGAGCGTAAGACGGCGATTGTCCTCCGTTTGTATAGTACGAGTTGTAATTGGTAATTCTCGCATAATGCTTTCCTCCTAAATTTGATCTGATTCCATCATCATGAACGGAAAGCGGTTTGTGTTGGGCAATACAACGACAATCACCGATGCGCATTGAGGATTTTAAGGCAAAACCCGGCGATTGCCTGCAAAGCAATCTGAACCTGCCCGCTTCCATGTTATGGACAAAGCAGTCATTTCTATAAAATAGTTCAATCTACGACCTCCTGCTGTTTATCGCAACGCATCTTAATTTATGACGCGTTGCGACAAATAAAAAAGGCGGGTACTCTCTGTGAAAAAAGAGTGCCCGCCTCTTTTTTGAATTTTAGTAGTAAGTAACCAGAGAATCCTTGTCGGGATTTTCAACCAGATGGTCGTTAGAGTCGTAGACTGCGGCGGTCGTTGTGACTACATAGCTGTGTCCTGACGCGACGTAGTAAGTACCGCCGGCACTCACAATACTAGTTCCCGATGAAGTCCAGGTCTTAATCGTTGAGCCATCCTGTTTCAGTTCAACGGTTAGATCAACCGTATACCCGCTCCGCACACTCGCTCTACCACCGCAGGTTGCTGCGCCGCTGGTAGAGATGGTTAAGCCGGAGGTTAAACTTGAAACGCCGGTGTACATAAGCCCAATCTGTGTGGCCCCTGCGCTTACTAGGTTCGCTGAAAATAGGCTGACGAGTAAAAGCATGAAAACCGTTGCGCGAATTGATTTCTTTCTCATTTGAATTTCCTCCTAATTTATATTTGGGGATTTGCTCAAATAGGAGACACAAGATTTAAAAATATGCAACATCATTTTTAAAATTTTAATTTATTTGCCATATGAATCAGGTCTTCACCTGTTATCCCTGTGCCAATGATTTGGATAAACGCGGCTTGATCTTTTGTTCCCCACGCAAGCTGTAATTCACTGTCCTTCTTTATAAGCGTGGCTTGTATCCCATTAATTTGCACGCCTTCTGTCTCTGCGCTTTCTGTGTCTGCACTTAGTACAGAGCCATTTCCCGAGGTATACATCACATAGATGTATTCATTTTCCGACTTCCTAAAGATACACCAACGTCCTAATTCGTCCTTTCCCTGATCCTCCAGCACATAACCAGATGGCAGCCAGCCTGCTGTAATTTGGCTATCATCAGCGGAAGTCGAACTCTTTGCAAAATAGAAATCCGTGTTTTCCTCAAAAACCTCAACGACTAAATTGAGCGTGTTAATTCGCACTGTCTCTGATACGGCGAAAGCGCTTGTAAAAAGCATGGCCGCAATACCGGCGGCCATTGCAATTTTGCCAAAAATTTTCGCCGTAAACTTTCCTGCTTTACGGGCTGTGTTTGTTGCAAAATGCTGTCGAATCATCCGTTGGCATCGCATGGACACAGCCTCCGGTACCTCTGCGGAGGGGTCATTCTTCAAACGCTCATTTTCTTCCAGCGCCTTTTTTCCCTCAGAGATTGCTACCTGGTCCATCATAAGCGCGAAGAGAGCGTCTTCATACCGCTCCCGCAATTGCTCCTGTCTTGTCATAATTCTGCGCCTTCTTCCCATTCAATCAATAATTTCATCGCTCTACGGCGGGCTCTGCTCAACCGCATCCGAATATTGCATGCCTTGCAGTTTAGCCGCGCCGCCAATTCTTCATCCGTGTAGTCCAAAATATACTTTCCTTCCAAGAGAACTCGGTCCTTCTCGGGCAAATCCTTCCATCGTTCCAAGAGGCCCTCACGCTGCTCCGCAAGAATCAACAGTTCGTCCAGCGACGGTGATTCGCCCCCAACAAAAGGCTTATCCTCCAGACTTCCGCAACGACCCTGCTCACGTCCCTGCCGTTTCAAGTAATTGATCGCTGTATTTCTAATTGTAGAGACAACATATCCGGCTAAAATGTAACAGGGCAACGGACGGATAACGGAAACTTTATTCATCAGTTTTAGTAAAGCGTCCTGCACGATATCCTCTTGATCAGATAAATTGGATGTATACTTTTTTACGGTAAAAAACATAAGTCGCTCATAGTCCCGGCTGAACTTGTCTATAAAGTCCTGATCGGAAGATTCTTGCAAGTTAAATATCATCACAGTAAGTCGCCTCCATTATACAACCTTTTCTCCGTTAGACAAACAAGGAGACGCCAGGGCTAAGATTTTGCAACATGTGAAAAAGGGTGTAGGAGTATTTTGATACAAACAGCTGTCTATGTGTTTTAGTTATACTAAAACACATAGACAGCTGTAAAAAAATATTATTGTTATCTTAATATTTTATCCCATTTTTTCACAGGTAACATATAATATAGACACTTATTTGATGGGAGCGAATGATATGGCTAAATTGGGGGAATTGTTGGCTGAACTGCGTCAAGACAGGAAAATGACGCAGCGTGAGTTAGCAGATAAACTTCACGTATCCATCGGCACCATTTCAAATTATGAAAAGGGTGTTCACTTCCCGGACTTGGAGAAACTGATAAATCTGGCTGACTATTTCCATGTGACTACCGATTATCTGCTTGGGCGCTGTGAAAGCAATTTGTCTCCGGATGTTTTCAAGGAGATAATCGCAGAAAGAAAAACAATCGGTGAATTTATTTGTACATTAAAACAATTAGATGCAGCTCGGAAAGATGCTTTGATTCTCATTATGGACGAGATGGAATTCCATATAGCGATCAACCGCTGCAATAAGAAGGAGCATTGATGATACCGCAGTGCATTCTGGTCATTGAGGATGATGACGACCGCGCATTTATGTCGGACCTCGTTAAGGCTTACGAGCGGATTATATACAGCACTGTTCGAAAAATTACGACAGACTGCTGGGATGTTGATGAAATTTATCAAATTACATGGGTGAGACTCATCGATAAGATACCGTTGCTACGAAGCCAAAGTCGGGATCAGCGCGTCAACTATCTTATTTCCACCGCCCATAACACCGCGCTGAATTATTTGCGTGACAGCAAACGCCCAAAGGAATTGTCTTACGAGGATTACATGGATACTTCGGATTTTAGAAATGACGATCACTTGGCGGAACGCTACCTTGTGAAAGAGGAAGAATTGGCGCAGCTGTCCCGCGTTTGGTCCAAGCTGGACGAACGAAGCAGATACATACTGGAAGGGTACTACATACTTGAAAGGCCCATGGATGAATTGGCGCAGGAGCTTGGAATCAAACCGAGCAGCATTCGCATGGCACTGACAAGAGCTCGAAAGGCCGCATATGCGTTGCTGGAGAAAGAGGAGCAAATGCAAAAATGAGGAGTCCCCTTTTATGAGGGGGCTCCTCACTTTGTGTGTTTTAAAACGCCCTGCTGCCTCGCGCCGATCGCGGCGGCAACGTGTTGAGCATTCGATCTTTTCATTGCTTCTGGCTATGCGGTCTTGACTTTTTAGGCGAAATGTATTATTATATAAAAAATAACCGCCGGGTTTTGCGTCTTACTCCCATTCCGTTAGGCCATAGAAGGAATGGAGAGCAGGGCGTTTTATTTTTTTGCCCAAAAGAGCCATGTAAGCGCAGAGATCAATAAAAGCAATCCGCCGGGATTTCACTTTGTGTAGTAGGCCTGTGTTACACAACACAGGCCTCTTTTTATTTTTAAGGAGGGCTTCCACCATGTATGAAGGAAAGACGCACACACTGTTTGTAAAGTACGCAATTCCCCAGATGATTGGGTTGCTGTTCAACTCCGTTTATTTAATTGTGGACGGCATTTTTATCGGCAACCGGCTGGGCCGCGATGCTATGGCTGCCGCCGCAGTATCCGTGCCGTTTATTGAAATCCTGATTGCCCTTTCAATGGCTGTGGCATCCGGTGCGGGAATTATGATTTCCGGGCAGCTTGCCCGGAATGAAAACGGCAGAGCTGTGCAGACCTTTAATACTGCAATCCTTTGCTCCGCGGGGATCGGAATTCTGACGGCCATTCTGGGAAACCTTTTTCTTCACCCGCTTGCGTCGTTCCTGGGATCTACACCCCAGATACACGCCGAGGCAGTTTCTTATCTGTGGTACATTGTCACCTTTTCTCCGTTCCTTTTGTTCAGCTTTTTGCTGGGCGGGCTGGCGAGGAACGACGGCTGCCCGAAGCTTGCAATGTTTGCGCTGGCATTCGGCTCGGTTTCCAATATTGTGCTGGATTATGTGTTCATGTACCCGCTGAATATGGGAATTGCCGGGGCGGCGCTGGCCACGGCGCTGGGGCCCATTTTCAGCGTGCTGATTCTGCTGCCGCATTTTTTGATGAAAAGGGGAAACTTGCACTTTGCTAAGCTGGAAATACGCTTTTGCAATATCCAACGCATCTTCACGCTGGGCTTTCCCTCGTTTATTATGGAGTTTACCGTCGGTATTGTGACATTTGTTTATAACTTTGCTATTGTAAAGCATGGGTACGGAGAAATCGGCCTTGCAGCCTATCTCGTGATTGGATACCTGATGCTGATGATTCTCACGATTTTTTTGGGAATGGCCGAGGGCTTGCAGCCTGTTTTCAGCTACCTTACAGGCACAGGTGAAACGGAAAGAAGTCAGGAGATGCGGCGTTTTGCAGCCAAGATATTTTTAGGCGTTGGAATCCTGTGTTATCTGTTGATCGTGCTGTTCTCCCGCCACTTTTTCGCGATCTTCAATCCGGAAGACATGCAGTTGATTGACTTCATGCAGAGCAAAAGCCTTTACTATTTCTGCGGATTTTTCCTGGCAGGATACAATATTTTGATGATTACTTATTGGCAGTCGACACAGTGCACGAAAAGAGCATTGGCCGTTTCTCTGGCGCGCAGTATCGTGTGCCCGCCAATCTTGATTATGCTTTTGCCAATGATGTTTGGCAGCGAAGTCATTTGGCTGTGTCATTCCCTGAGTGAAGGGCTAACCGCTTTAATTGCCTTTGGGTTGCTCCGTTCAATGAGCCACAGCGCAAGCGTCGATAACCGGCAAGGAGAAATCTCGAAAGGAAACAATTAACCAAGCTGCAAGGAAAGGGAAGAGCCCGCAGGTTATACCTGCGGGCTCTTTGAACCGTTTTGGGCCTAACGGATTGCGGTTTCACGCGCTGGTGTAGTTTTTTATTCGCCGGTCAATTCTCCTGAATCTCCAGATATTCGGCTCCAACTCTGTTGTCGCTCAAGTCTCTGTCATCACCGCCCCGATATTTGTTTACCACCGGGGTTTCGCTTGTCGCGCCGTTCAGAATGGATGTAAACGTTCCGTCGTAGCTAAGGCCAATTTTGATGTTTTTAGGATCGGAATAGTCCAAATGCACTGTGGCAGCAAGATTTCTGAGGGCTGGGTCTTTGAGGATGGTATTGAATTCACCAATTGCGGCATCTTCAAAAGACTCGGAGTTCACTATCGTCAGTCGGTTTAGGCTCGACGAATCTGCGATGCCGTATATTGCATTGTAAAGGTAGGCACTGCCGCTCTCGCCAGAGACACTGATATTACTGAAGTTCTCTTGCTCATTTCGGTTGCTGCCAAAAATAGAATTAATAATATACAATGCTCCGCCGTTGCTTTCAATTGCCCCGTGTAAGCTACCATTTCTATTAAAAGATGTATTCAGCACATACAACTCTCCGCCTTCGTTGAATATTCCGCCGGAATGAGAACGATACCCATTATTGCGATAGATCACATTATTAAGCACCATCTGCCCCCGGTTTACAATTAGGTGGTCAGATTCAACGGGGCTGTTGTCTCCAAAATATGCATTGTCTATAAGCAGAATGCCTTCATTAAAAATGAGACTTGGATCGAAGGTGGGGCCGTCTCCGGATCTAGCAGACGAATTTTGCATAACGATGCGTCCCGTCTCGTAATTACGAATTGCATGCTTGTCGGTGCTGATGAAATTGTCGATATAAACATCCTCCAGTGTCAGGCTGCCGCGATTTTCAAAAGTGCAGCAGTTACTGTACGCAGTGCTGTGAATTATCACATCTTTCACCGTGACTGAACTGCGCTCCTCTATGAAAAACAGTGCATCAGACATACCGACGAGTTCGAGATAGCTGTTTCCGTAGGGCTGGGGACGGTTTGTTGAGAAGGTTACGCCGTCCGGCAGGACAATTGTTCTGTCAATCTCTATGCGCCAATCATCACTATTTAGCGTAATGGCCCCCGGATATTGCTCGCAGTATTTTAGTGCGGTGCCCAGAGGTAATTCCCCGGAGAAAGTCGGAGCGGCCGGATTGTCCGGGACATAGGTGACCTTATAATCGTCCCATTGCGCATAAAGCGTCAGAACACCGGAGGAATTTACCCCATCGGGAATTGTAATCGCTGCCAAGTCAGCATAAGCAAAGCCGGTGCCGTCTGCCTTGGTGTTCCAGCTTAGGAACGGGTTATCCGTTTCCTTATAGGACTCGTAGGCAAAGCCGCAGTTGGGGAGGGTGGTTTGGGTTCCGAAGGTTGCGGGTACTTCATCCATTGTGCCTGTGCCGCCCGCGCTGTTAAACTGAATGGTATACTCCGGGGCGATCCACAGGGCGTAATAGGTTTTCGGACCCAGATTCCCGCTGACGGTTGCCACCGGATTTCCGCTGAAGTCGCTGTTTTCATACCACCCCGCAAATTCATAATTTTCTTTCTCAATTTCGCCATAGGCCGGCAGTCTGGTCCCGGCTACATCATAGGTTGTGGGCGGAGTATAGCTGACATAGGTTCCGCCGTTGCGGTAAAGAGTCAGCTCATAGCCGCCCTGTGGCGCGCAGGCGATATTGATGATGCGCTCTCCGGTGACAGGCGCGGAGGGATCACCGCTGACACTGTATACGGCATAGTGGTCGTCATGCTCTGGAACGTTCACAACTTGACTTTCCACATACGTCTGGTAACCAAATGTGGGAGAAGTGTTTCTTTTGATGATTTCGGTCCGGCCCTCAATCGAGCCGACCAAGGTCTGGAACCGATAGATTACCTTGGCCGAGTTGTCGGCATAGGTGGCGTGATAGGTATAGTTTTGGCTGCTCAGGATTTGAACAGCAAGGGCGTCAAGCACGGGGCCGGAGAGCGGCTGTCCCTCCGCCACGCCATTTTTTTGAGTTTCCACATTGAAGAATTTTGTATAGATAATTTCTGGTGCTTCCGTGCCGGATGGATAGGCATCTCCCGGATTTTCCGTGCCGGTGGAGTCGAGAGCGCTGAGGTCGAAGCTTCCGCCGTATAGGGTGGTGAAATTCTGGGTAGTGGTGCTGCCATTTGCCTGCTGAATGTCTTTCACCGTGACGGTGTATTCTCTCAGGGGCAGCTCATAGTCAAATTCGCGGGAGCCGTCAACCACGCCGGAATATAGTCCTTTATAGCCGCCTGTGCCGTCGTAACGGAGGTTGACTGTTCTCGCGGAGGGGGTTCCCTTGTCAACAGTTTTATCATAATCAGAATAGCCAATCAGCTTGAGAATTTCGGCCTGCGTGGGAAGCGCATCTTCCACTGGCGTCCCGAAGTCGACGCGCTGGCTCCAAACCGGCTGATTGTTTACCTTCACCGTTAGCAGGCCCTTTTCCACGGGGTTCTCGTTGTCGTTGTAAATAACGTGGAAACTGCGCTTGATGGGAACGGAGGTAAATGCCAGCGGCGAGCCTTTCCATGTGATGATCATATCCGCCTCCAGATAATCCTCCTGCGTATTCACGACGATTTTCCCGTTATTCAGTGAAAACGCAGGATTTGTAAACGCGATGCTGAAACGGCCCGCGTCATAGTCCTCCAGTGTCGATTCACCGGAACTGAGATCCAGCGTGATCATTTTAAACGCATAGTCCGGCAAGCTGTTTTTCGTGTCATTAATAATCAGCTTTTCAGCCTCGCCCAGTTCATAGGAGAAGTCGTATACATAGTCCCGGCTGTTGGTGGTCAGCAGGGGGAAAGTCTCACTTAGGAGGCCAAAGTTTTTTTGCCATTTGCCATTTCCCGCCTGAAAACTTGCCCCGATTTCAAGGTAAACGCCAAGCTCGGCATACATGGCCCCCTGCGCAACCGACGTCGAAGTACCTTGGGAAAAATTGCGGCTGTATTCATAACTGAAGAAACCGCACCACTCAATGTATAAGCCGGTTTGCGCGGAGATTCCCATGCTGTTCAGCTTGGTGGAAATCAGCCCGGCCTTCAACTCCAGTTCGATACCAACCCTCAGCCCCAGCTTTCCCACCAGATAGAGGGAAAAGTCAAAGCGCTTATCCAGAATGGGGGTTTTGTTAAAGGTCAGAGAAGCGGTGCTCATACGCGCGGTAAAGCTGTATCTTGTGCCCTCCTGATAGGAAAGCGTGCAGGTAACTGCGGCGTTTGCCGCGGCACTAACCACAAAATACGGCTCCACCGTAATCTGAACAAGACCCCATGCAAGAGAGATGTTGACCTGAAACAGGCTCTTCTTAATGATTTGAATGTAGTCCAAATCATTCTCCATGAACTCTTGATAATATGCGTAGATGCCAGAGACGTTTTCGAGAGCGTCATTTTCCTCATTGCCGCCAAGTGCGGCCTTGATTTTCTCGGAGATATCAATGGTATTGTCGCTGTCGCCGGACTTTGTCGCCAGCGTAGCTTTCAGCTCCACGGCGCTGCGGGTTTTTACGTCCAGAGAGGCATTGACCCAGCACTCCTGAGGATAGGGAACGCACCATGTCCAGCCCCACTCAATTCCTGCGTCTGCAGCCACGGACAGGCCGATTTCCTGTATAAATGTAATACTAAAGGACAGCTTGATGGAATCTTCCTCTTGCGTTTTAATGGTCACATCAAAGCCAACCTCAACATTGGCCACCAGTGCGCCGTTGCCCAGCACACCTTCATCGGAGTTGACAGTGACAATTACAGAAACGTCTCCGACCTCCACCTTTTCATCATCTTTGTTATCCTCGCCGCTTTGAGAGTAGAGAATATTCTGAAGCTGCTGGGCGGAAGCCTGCGTGCCGTTGCTCATCAGAACCGTCATGCCTTGCAGGTTTTCCACCTGATCGGCCAGCAAATCTCCCTCAAGGACCGTGAGGGCATATTGTCCGGCCAGTTCGTCAATGATTCCGCTTTGCAGCGTCTGCTGGCGAAGCTCGTGCTGAAGCAGGTCGGGTTTAATGGCTCCCCTGTCTATAAGGTCCTGTGTGTTGATGGGAATATTCTGATAGTAGTTCATCCCCTGCTGCAACTGCTCCAGCGAAGTGGTGGCGCAGGTGATGGTATAAATAGCGCTGCCTTCTGAAATCCCGGTCACCGTACCCAAGGTAACGTCCTCCGGCGTTGCCTGCATGAGTGAGGCTGCGTCGTAGAGCGCAATGGTGTCGCCCTCTGCGATGGTTCCGGATACGGGACTGTCACTGCCGATGGACCAGGTGTTATCGACAGTAAGGTGATTAATCCGGAAGGAAAAAACATCAGTGTCCATTTCCAAAGAATCAAGGACGCTGCTTTTTGGGATGGCAACCGTCTTAGAGATAAACAGCACATCTTCCGCTTCTGCGCTTTCATAGGATATTGTCGTGCCACTTACAGATTTGACTTTGACATAGGCAATATCGTCGTACAGCGACTCACGGGCGGCGGTATCCGCCAGTTCCGGACTTAGGCCGCTGTATATGCAGAGCACATTGCCGGAAGTCAGAGTTTCGTTTCCGCCGTAGGTAAAGGTCCCTGAAATGTCTTGGGATTCAACACCTGTCTCAGAGATGTTGTACACAGCGGCGGAAAGGGAATTGACCGGTGCGCCGTTGCAGAGAATATTGCTGATTTTATCGGCGGGAATATAGATGATTCCAGCGTTAAAGGACAGATCATCGCTTTCTTCTCTGTAAATGCTGAAGGAGTATTCTCTGGCCGTTTCGTCCTTACCCGCGAATCTAAGCCCGTCGCTGGGCAGCGTCAGCGTATAGCTGGCGCCGGGCTTGAAGCCGCCGTCCATGGACACCTCGTAGGAGCCGCCTTGCCCTGTGACGGTGATGCCGCGGTCATCCACACCGGAGGTGCAGGCAAATTGAAGCAGGTTTCGCACGTCCGCTGCCGTTAACCCGGCATTTGACGCGTTTAATCTGATTGAAAAATTCGGTTGAACCGGGGTTTCCTCAGCGATCTGGTAGGCCGAGGAAATTTCCACTCTGTTGTTCATGTAGTTGATGTCTACGGCGATATATTTTGCATAGAGCGTTAAATTGCTGGTGACAGCGGTATTTTCATCAAATCTGATTGAGAGGTCCGCATCCTTGTACCAGCCTGCGAACACGGCGTTCTCCTTAATTGGAGTCGGCAGGTTTGCGACACGCTGACCTGTGGCGACCCTAATGGGATCAAGCGCTCTTCCGCCGTCGGTTTGAAAGCTGATGCTGTATGAAGACGCGCCTGAGTCGGAACCCCCACCTCCGCTGCCGCCGGAGGGCTTCGGCGCGACTTCTTTTTCTTTCTCCTTCTCCTGGCTTGCAACGCCCAGGCAGTCCAGGTTGGTATCAATGCGTTTCAGCACCGTTGCCGCGGCAGCGCGGGTTGCCGTTGACCTGGGATTGAAATTTCCATTCGCATCTCCCTGGAAGATACCTGCCCGATAGAGATTGAGCACGGCGTCCCTTGCAAAGGACGAAACAGTGGAAAGGTCGGAGGGCGTTTTTTGATTGTCGGTGTCTTCGGAATAGGAAATGGAGTATGCCTTAAAGAATCTTTCTGCAAATACTGCCATTTGCTGGCGGGTGACAAGGCTGTATAAATCAAAGTATTGATCCCTCGCGCCGAGGGTAATCTCCTTTTCTGCGGCCCATGCCACATAGGGCGCGTAATAGGCGTCTGCCACAACATCCTTAAACACGGCGGCGGCGCCGGAATACGCGGCTGGGTCAATTCCTGCGAAGCGTCCCAGCACGGTGACGAACATGGCGCGGGTCATTCCACCGTTCGGGTTAAAGGAATCCTCGGAGGTGCCGCTGAATATCCCGTTTTGATAAGCGTATTCAATGGCGTCGTAATACCAGTCACCCTCATTGACATCGGTAAAGGGCAACTCGGCGGGGCTCTTTTCAGAAATCTGTGTGACTGATTCGGGTGCATTCGCTTCCTGCGCGAATGCATATGTAGGAATCCCTGTAAAAATGATTGCGATAAGCAATAGTAAGCTTATCAAGCGTTTGCCGGCTTTCATACCATACTCCTCCTGCACATCGTTACTCATTTGCGCACGGATATCCCCATGGATTGCTTTTCCCGAGGGGGTCGTGCCTTTCAGCGCCAAAACACAAAAACGCACCACTTTGTTTGCTGGTTTGGCAGAATATATTGTAGCAATTTTTGCAATGCCTTTATATAGATATGGCCTGAACGGAGGGCAAACTGCGCGAATTACATCTTTATGCCTAAAATTCTTGTCTCCCTTTCAGAGGAATGGTATAATTAAAAAAATAATGGTCGGTAGGTGAGGGGATGAGAGTTGCTATTTGCGACGACAGTGTTCACGATGCAGAGCTGGTTTGTGCACTGCTGCGCGAGCATTTTGAGAAAAACGACTTTGCCGGTGAGCTTTATACCTTTTTCAGCGGAGAAGCGCTTGCACAGGCTTTTGCAGCCGATCCTTTCGACGTTGTATTTCTGGATATTTACATGGGCGGAATGAACGGGCTGGAGACTGCCCAAAGGCTCCGGGAGATAGACCGTGATTTTTCTCTGGTGTTTATTACCACGAGCAAAGATCACGCCCTGGATTCCTTTTCTATTGGGACAAACGACTATGTAGTGAAGCCGATTAAGCGTGAGGAGATTGACCGTGCCTTTGTCAGATGCCGAGAGGTTTTTCTGAAAAACGGACGGTTTATTGAGGTGGTGTCCAATCGCATGAAACGAAAAGTTCCGCTCAATCAAATCCTGTTTATGGAGGTGTACGGCAAAGAGGTTTTGATCCATACGGCCGCAGGAACGATCAAAGCCGCTTTGCCCCTCGATGAATTGGAAAAGATGGTAACAGGTACGTTCCTGCGCTGCCACCGTTCTTACATCGTAAACCTGAACCATGTGGAGGCCATCGGGCAGGATGATTTTCGGATGCGTGACGGCAGCCTCGTCCCCCTGCGCCAGCGGGGGAGGACCGAGCTGCGGGACGCCTATGCCGATTTTTTATCCGACCGTCTGTTTAAGGTGTCGCCATGAGATGGTGGAAAGGACGGGCCTTGCCCGTGGCGCTGGCGGCTTGCCTGATGCTCTGTCAGAGCGTTTATGCCCTTGCGGTTCCAACTGAGGAGCCTGCTTTGCAGGCTTCTGACCAGCAAGGTGAGCCGGGTGCAAAAGAGGCGGATTCCCCTGCCGATCCGGGGGCGGAGAATCCTACCGAGCCGGAAGCAGAACCGGAGCGGCCCATCGAGCCGGAAGCGCCAGCCGAACCGGAGCGGGAGAATCCGGAGAAATGGGAAGAACCCGGCAATTCCCTCCGGAGCCAGAGCAATGCTGCGCCGGAATTGCCTGATGCACCCTTGGAAACAGGTGCCGTTTCCAAGGAAGAGGATCTGGCGGAATGGATCCAACAGCATCAGGAGACAGGCGGAACGGTAACTCTGTCCGACCACGTGACCATTACGCAGGATATGGGAATATACGGAATCAACGGAAAAATTACCATTGATACCGGCATGTTTGGCCTTGTGTTTGACGGCGGCATGCTGCCAACCTACAATGTTTTCATTACCGGAGAGGGCATCAATGTACCGGTGGTGAATGTGAAGCGGGGAGACGGCGGCTATCCTTATGCACCCAGTTGGAACAGTACCCTGTTGCAGATGAATGTGACGGCCACTGGCCGGGATGGCAGGGGCGGCACGGCGCTACGTATATCAAATGCCGATGATAAAGACTTTGGCATGGACAGTCTGCTCTGGCAGGGCGTGCTTCGCTCTTATGGCGAAGGGGCTGTCGGGCTTTGGCTGGATGTTCCTATGGAGGCATGGTGCTACAAGGTGGAGGTTTCCGGTGACAACAGCATCGCCGTATACGCGCCAAACGGAGCGGACCTTTTCTACTGCAAGCTGACCGCCCAGGGCGACGGAGCCAGCGTGGCGGCGGGAAACGACCTGCTTCTGGATTCCTGCGCCGCTTCTCCCGCACCCGCCGGGGTGCAAAGCGTCAGCCGCCGCGCCATGGAGGAGTCCTTCTCCCGGCTGTATCTGCCGCTGGAGCAGCACAGCTTCCTGTTTGACCCCCTTGCAATGCTGAACAGCCCGAATATTTTCCTCATGGACAAAGAAGGCCGCGTAATCATCCGGCCATTTCCCGTCTACTGGGATGAAAGTTACGAAATTGACACCGAAAATTTAGGAATAACGCTGGTGTCCGGTACCGTCGACCCGGACCTGTATGGTCTGGGGATATTTGATGATGTGTCCATTACGATAACGGTGGAGGTGCGGGACCCCGCTCTGCCCTGTATCAGCCAAATTGCCGTGCGGGAGCTGGAAGACGGCGCACGGTATGCGGTTCTGAATTTCTGGCAGGACTATGACTCCATGGAGGAAAATGTGATCCTGTGGCGCTCAGACGACGAGGGCGAAACGTGGCAGGATGCCACGCACGCGCAGGATATCCTGTGGAATGGCAGTGCAGTGAAATTTTTCTATGATACACTGGCGCATGCTGTATGGTTTCAGGTTGAGAATATCGGCGTGGGTGAATCCAACATTGCCATCTTAGATGAAAGGGATGGCGTCTTTATCGGAGGAAACGGCGGCGACCGCACGGGAACCGACCGGGGCGGCGTCAATCCTCCCGACGGCGACAACGGCGGCAGCGGCAATGTGCCCGGAACCGGTGAGGAGCCGGATGACGGAGACAGCGGTCAGTCTGACGGCGGCAATGACAATCCGTCGGAAACCGATGAAGCATCAGGCGGTCACGATGAAAATGCCGCGGAAGTCAGCGGCTTGATAACCGACGAATCAGATGCGCATACCGACACGGATATTCCCACCGTCGCGGCTCCGCCGGATACGGAGACAGAGACTGTTTCTGCAGAAAATCCGACAGCCGCAGCTCCTGCACAAACAGTTCCGGCTGAGGAACAAAGTGAAGCCGCGCAAACACAGCCCGCGCCGGCAAGGCCTGAAGGGGAAAACATCCCGGCAAAGGAGGAAGAAGCGCCTGCCACAGAAAACGCTGCAATTCCTCTTGACCTGGAGCAGTCAGCACCGGAGCCAGGATTTTCGGCAACAGCACTGATTCTTTTCTTTCTCAGCGCAGCGAGCGTGTGCTCCGGCGCACTGCTGGTGCTCCGGTTTGGCAGACACGGGAGGTGGCGGCGTGGGAAACCATGATGCAGTAGATCACCGTATTCGGCTGGCACTGAAAGTGGCGGTGATTTTTGCGCTGGCTTCTGCTGTGTTTCTGACGGTATACCAGTACGACAATAAATACACGGCGGCAGGGCCCAAAGCAAAGGACGGCATTCTCACGCTGGATGGGGAAGCGCTTGCACAGCATCCTGTCGTTTTCCTCGTGGACGGATGGGAGTATTACGCCAACCGGCTGCTTACGCCTGCGGACTTTGACGATACGCCGCCTGCCCCGGACCAGTATCTGTTTATTGGCCGCTTCGGTGGCTTTGAAGCATGGAATGGCGGCTCGCCTCATGGCAGTGCCAGCTATCGGCTGACGATCAGATTACCGGCGCAGACGGACACCTACCTGCTGGAGCTGCCCGAAATCTTTTCCGCCTACCGCCTATATATTAACGGCGAGCAGGTCATGCAGATGGGGGAACCGGAGAGGGACGGATACCGGGCGGAAACCGGAAACCGCACCGTCAGCATGGAAGCAGGCGGCAGCATTGAAATTTTGCTTGCGGTATCCGATTTCTCCCATCTGTACAGCGGCATGGTGTATCCTCCCGCGTTTGGTCAGCCGGACGCGGTGTCCGGGCTCCTGAGCACAAGACTTGTATTTAGAAGCATTGTGTGCGCTGTGGCGCTCACCGTCGGCCTGCTGTCGGTGATGGTGGGCCTGCTGGGCCGCAAAAGCTCGCTGGCGCTGCTGTTCGGACTTTTGTGCCTGTTCTTTGTGGGCTATGTGAGCTATCCGATTACCGGTACCCTGTTTACCGGCGGACGGCTCCGCTATGCCCTTGAAAATGTTTCCTTCTGTGCCATGCTCGGCGTTGCGATGCTGGTAGCCATGGGGGTAAGCGGCCTGCCAAAAAAGTGGGGGCTTCCCTTTGTGGGCTTCGGAGGACTCCTGTGTGCCGCCTCCGTACTGGTGCATTTGCTGCTGCCGATTGGCAATCTGAACCTGCTGCTGGCCTATTCATGGCTGATTTCGGCTTACGAATGGATGACGGCAGGATTGATTGCCGCCGCAGTCTGGTATGCCATCCGAAAGGGCGTGGTGCGCATTACGCCCCTGCTTTACGGCGTGGTGATTTTCGTCTGCGCCCTCCTGGCGGACCGGCTCCTGCCAGTGCATGAACCCATTCTCACGGGCTGGTTTATCGAGCTTGCAAGCTTCACCCTTGTGCTTTGCATCGGTGGGGTGACCGGGCAGGAAGTGGCCACCCGGTACCGGGAAAGCGCTGTGATGGCCGAGCGGGCAGGCAGCATGGAGCGGCTGTACCAAAGCCAGCTCTCCCATTTGGAGGTGCTCAGGCAGGAGATGACGCAGGTCAAAACCATGCGTCACGATCTGCGCCATCATCTTACCCTCATAGATCAGTATGTGAGCAGTCGCCAGTACGACAGGCTGGAGGAGTACATCAAAGAATACCGAACTACCTCCACGGAGGGGGAACTGCCGGAGTATTGCCCCATCGACGTCATCAACACGCTGACCTGCCATTACCAGACAGTGGCAAGGCAGAACCAGATCCGGCTGGATATTCGCTGCGATCTGAAAGCCGTGGCAGACCCCGGCCATACCGGCATGACCGATTCCGATTTGTGCTGCCTGTACGCCAACCTCATGGAAAATGCTGTGGAGGCATGCCAGCGGATGCAAAGCGGACAAAGAGCCATTTGGGTTGCCGTGATCCGCACGGGGGCAGATGCGCTGCACATCCGTGTGTGGAACACTGCCGGAACTATCCGCCAGCGTGGCGGGCGGTTTCTTTCCTCCAAGAGGGGTGGGCAGATGGGGTATGGGCTGTTGTCCATAGAAACCATCGCCGGGAAGTACGGCGGCAAAGCGGAGTTTTGCTGGAATGCGGAGAAGCAGAAATTTGAGAGCAAGATCACGTTGATGGCGTAACATAGGGGAAAGACCCATTTTCTCCCGCAACGCATAGGCTTTCTTGAATTTTCAGCCTCGTGGACATGCAGTGAGAGGCTGGAGCAACACGCTTGCCTCAGCGTGGAAAAAGAGTGGGATGAACAATAAAACACTGGGAATCAAGGATTTCGAGCTTCGAAATCCTTGATTCCCAGTGTTTTCTATGACTTGGTTGACAGATAGGTCAATATCCCAATGTCTGGTTGACAATGATCACTTTGATTCTGTCTTTCACAAATTGCCCCGCAATCAAAACGAAATCGTTGCAGATTCTTTGGGCGTGCCTGCAATCAATGCACCGCCCAAGCTTTGTGCAGGGCGTATCCTTGCAAAGCCGTTTCGCATCCATGGGAGCGGCAACCTGCCGTGTGCGGTCAATTGCATCCTGAACAGTATTTGTGAGCTTATTGATACCCACAACGGCGATTACCTGCTTCGGACCGTACAGCATGGGCGCCACCCGGCTTCCGTTTCCGTCGATGTTAAACAGCTTCCCGTCCATGGTAACGGCGTTGGTACCGGTCAGGAAGGTGTCGGCATCAAAGTTTTGTAGATAGATAGCGCGCTTTTCTGTCGGGGTTAAGCTGTTGCGGTGCTTGTCGTAAAAGGTGTATCTTCCATTTCGGATGAAATCAAATACACCTGTTTCCTCCAAGGTTGCGGAATCTCCGCACCCGATGGTTTCGCCCGGCTGAATCAGCTCTGCAAGCAGCCGAAGCAATTCCTCCCGGTCCTGAACAAAATACCCGGCCATATTGTTTCGCCGCAAGCTGGAGATTGTTTTCTCAATTCTTTCGTCCATATCCGCCATATTCCTCATAAATCATACTGGTTTTATACTTATTTTATCATGCGGATACGGGCAAAACAAGCGGCTGTTTTTCTTCCGGGATTTTGTTTGTGTGGCGCTTACACGTGTTTACCAACAGGCTCAGGCGAACTGGCTGTCGTATAGATTTGCATAGGCGCCTTTTTGCTTTAACAGCGCGTGATGACTGCCCTGCTCAATAATATTGCCGTTTTCCATATAAAGAATATTATCGGCATCCCGGATGGTGGAAAGGCGGTGTGCGATGACAAAGCTGGTGCGCCCCTGCATCAGCTTCTTCATTGCCCGGCCGATCTCCATCTCTGTCCGCGTATCAACGCTGGAGGTGGCCTCATCCAGAATCAGAATGGGGGGATCACATAAAAACACACGGGCGATGGTCAGAAGCTGCCGCTGCCCAACGGAAAGGTTGGCCGCGTCGTTGTCCAGAACCGTATCATACCCTTTGGGCATGGTGCGAATCAGATAGTCTATTTTCGCCGCCTTTGCCGCAGCCACAATTTCTTCTCTCGTGGCCTGTGGCTTTCCGTAGGCAATGTTTTCCGCAATTGTCCCGCCAAACAGCCATGTGTCCTGTAAGACCATGCCAAAGTTCCGGCGCAGACCGCGGCGCGTCATTTCCGAGGCAGCAACGCCGTCCACCATGATGGTTCCGTCATTCACCTCATAAAACCGCATAAGCAGATTGACAAGGGTGGTTTTTCCGGCGCCGGTACTCCCGACAATGGCAATTTTCTGCCCGGGCTGTGCACGGAAGCTGATGTCCTTCATTAACGGCTGGTTTTCTTCGTAACCAAAGCTGACATGCTCAAAAGCAACCAATCCGTTTGCGTGCTCCAGCTCTGCGGGATGCAGGGGGTCCGGGCGTTCCTCCGGGCTATCCAGAAAGTCAAATGTGCGCTTGACGGAGGCCAGCGCGGACTGGAGGGAATTGATCATGAAGGCGCCTTCGGTCAAAGGCTCCGCCGTCTGATTCACATATTGAAAAAATGCCTGCACCACGCCGACCGACATGGTTCCGTTGAGGATGGCCCCGCCTGCAATCACGGCAATGACCACATGGGAAAGGCGGGTCAGCAGGCGGATGATGGGGTTGATACAATGTGTCAGGAAATCCGCCTTTTGGGAGACGATGCGGTTTTTTTCCGCGGCGAGAGTAACCTGATTCAAACTCTCCTGCTCATGGTTATAGGCCTTGATGACGTTTCTTCCTGTATAATACTCCTCCACGATACCGGTAAGCTCCCCGATGGACTCCTGCCGGAGGGAGGCGTATTTCAGGTTCTGGGTTGCTGCCGCCTTGGTGACAAGCAGGCTGAGAAAAACGCTTGCAAGGAAAATACAGGTCAGAGGGACACTGAAATAGAACATGACCACCAGCGATCCGGTGACGGTGCCAATTGCAACAATCAGCTTTAAAAGCCCGGTTTGGAGGGTTTCGGATACCTTATCCAGATCGCTGGTTACCCGGCTTAGAATTTCTCCCGCCTTGTTCTGATCGTAAAACCGCAAGGGCAAATGACTGAGCTTGCGGCTGATTTGCTTGCGAAGGGTTAGGGTCAGGGTTTCGGCCACGACCGCCATCAGGTAGGACTGGAGATAGTAAAAAAGCCAGATACCTATGTACATAACGGTGAGGTGGGTCAGCGCAGACCCCATATTATGCCATGTAATGGCAAACGGAAGGCCCTGCGTCCTGGCTGCCTGAATGCTGCTCCACAGCATGTCGACAACCTGTGCGCTGTAAAGCGGAGCCCAAATCGTCAGGACGGTGTAAATCAGGATGGAGGCCGTAATGATGGAAAGGCGGATACGCTGTCCCTTTAACCTGCGGACAAGGCGCAGCAGCGTGCTTCCGGTGTCTTTCAAAGCCTCGCTATCTGAACCGGATAAGTCTGCGGACTTGGCGTTATCTTGGCGTTTGGTCATGCGTTCTGCACCTCCCTGGTCTGAGATTCATAAATTTCACGGTAAACCGAACAGCTTTTCATTAATTGGTCGTGGGTTCCGATGCCTGCAATGGTCCCTTCGTTCAGTACAATAATCTGCTGCGCGTGGCGGATGGAGCTGACGCGCTGCGCGATGATCAATACGGCCGCGTCCTTTGTCTCCGGTGTCAGGGCCTTGCGCAGGGCGGCGTCGGTTTTAAAATCCAGAGCGGAGAAGCTGTCGTCGAAGAGATAAAGCTCCGGCTTTTTGACCAGCGCCCGCGCAATGGAAAGACGCTGCCGCTGCCCACCGGAGAAGTTGGTACCTCCCTGAGCAACAAAGGCGTTTAACCCATCGGGCAGAGAGCGAATCAGCGCATCAATCTGTGCAACCCTGGCGGCGTGCAGCAGTTCCTCCTCTGTTGCATCAGGCTTTCCATAACGAAGGTTTTCGGCAATCGTTCCTGAAAAAAGCATTGCCTTTTGCTGCACATAAGCCAACTGATTGCGTAAATCCTCCTGGCGCATCCCGCGGATGTCACGACCGCTGAGCAAAATCGCGCCCTCCGTTACATCGTGAAACCGCAGAATCATAGAGGCGATGGTGGACTTTCCGCTGCCGGTTCCGCCGATAATCGCCGTTGTTTCACCCCGGCGGCATGTAAAGTTCAAATTGCTTAACGTATCCTTTTCCGCATCGGGGAATTGGAACGATACGTTTTGGAATACCAGTACATCACTTTGGCTGTGTTCGTTGTTAATCGGCTGCGCAGACGCGGGGTCGGAGATTTCCGGTGAATAGTCCAGCACATTCTGGATGCGATTGCAGCACTCCAACGCGCGCGGAAGCGTTAAGATGACCATTTGCGCCATCATAATGAAGAACAAAATCAGATAGGCGTATTCGATGACGGCGGTAATATCTCCGATCTGAAAATGTCCTGCGGCAATTCTTCCTCCGCTGAGCCAGAACACAGAAATAATGACAAAATTGATGCAGAAAAACGATAATCCGTCCAGATTTGCAAACTTGCGGTTTGCTTTGATCGAAGTGTTGGCATAGGTCGCAAAAGAGACATTCAGCCGTTCCTGCTCGCGGAGTTCATTGTTAAACGCGCGAATCACCCGCACGCCCGTAATGTTTTCAAGCAAAACGGTGCTCATGGAATCCAGCAGCTTTTGCAGCCGCTTAAACAGGGGAGAGGCGCTTTTAATAATGAAATAGGCCAGTAAAAGAATGATGAACACCGCAATGAGCAAAACGATACCGATTTGTGTATCCAGCCGGAAGGAAAGTGCCAAAGCGATCACGCAAATCACAGGAACCGGCACCACCATCTGCATAAAGCTGATGAAGGCGGTCTGAATATTGGTGATGTCTGAAACAGTCCGTGTGGTGATAGAGGCCGTGCCGAATTGGCGAAACTCATGAACGGACAGCTTCAGCGAGCTTTCGTAAAGAGCGACCCGCATGTCCTTGCCAATGCGCGCGGTGAGCGTTGCGCAGGTATAGCCGCCGATCACAGCGCATAACCCGGCGACCAAGGAGCCAATGGCCATTTTTATTCCTGTATTGAGCAGCGTTTCGAAAGAACTGCCCAAAACACCCTGATTCATCATTTCGGCGGCCAGCGTCGGAATATACAATCCGCCTGTAACGTCTATGATCAGCATCAGCATCGTAACTGCGCATAGCTTCCAATGGGGCTTGATAAAACGAAACATCAATTTCATGTGGTTTCCCCTTCTTTCTTTGTAAGATGATTTCTAAAAACCGCTCCAGTTTGTGAGAGTGCGCTACTCACTGTATAAATAACCGTTTTTTATCATCACACCTTATCGTGTCAATTGTTCCGAAAACAAAAATGCCGGACAAGAAACTAACGAAGTTAGTCATCTTGTCCGGCATTGAATCTGTGCCGTTTCTCATTTGCACAGATAGTCCTCCGATGAACGTTGAACATCATAGCATACTCAAATTTTGATGTCAAGGCCTTTATTGCTTAAGAGCCGCGCATGTTTTTTAGAGGAGAAGAGCTGGATTATTTATGCCGTTTTACGCGGAAACAACCGTAAACCTTTTCTTGATATGCTTGCCCTGTTCGGCCTCGTCAAGCATTGCCACAGCGTAATCCGCGTAGCTGATGTAGCTGTCGCCTTTTGCATTGAACAGGACAACCTCGCCGCCGGACCGGTATTTTCCGGTCTGCTCGCCCTCTGCGTCAAACTCGGCGGAAGGGCTGAGATAGGTCCAGTTCACATCATCGCGTTTCTTGATTTCATCAAGCCCAAGGGCCATGTTGGAAGCTGTGGGATAATAGGATTCCGGAAAATCCGGGGCATCCATCAGCCTTTGCGTGTGGGTTTCGTCGGTGAACAGGCTGCCTGCTCCGCCGACGAACAGCAGGTGGTTGTGCTTTCCGCTTAACAGATCGGCTAGAAATACCGTGGAATTTTTATGCAGAATATGCGTTTCCGGCGTCCATGTCCCGAAGGCGCTGATGATGACATCCTGCTCCTTTACGTCATCATAGGTCAACTCAAACAGGTCCTTTTCAAGAACCTTGCAATTGGCATCAGACAGCTTATTCTTATCTCTGACAACTGCCGTTACCTCGTGGTTTCTTCTTTGCGCCTCTGACAAAAGCTGTCTGCCTTGTTTACCCGAAGCACCAATGATCATGATTTTCATTACGTTCCTCCTTAAAGAGCTTGATTTTTTTATTTTTTTTATTATACTTTACCTTAGTGCAAAATGTAAAGTAGGAACCGTTTGGTTATCTGGTTTCAAAAAGATACTAATAGGAGATGAGATAAATGTGTGAACAGCTTCCGGCTTGCCCCGTGGAACTTACAATTACACTGATCGGGAATAAGTGGAAAGTTCTGATTCTTCGGGATCTGATGGATGGAACAAAACGCTTTGGGGAGCTGCGCTGTGCCATCGGCGCTGTCTCTCAAAAGGTTTTAACGGCCAATCTTCGGGAGATGGAACAGGAGGGACTGCTTTCCCGCAAGGCGTATGCAGAGGTCCCGCCGAGGGTGGAATATACCCTTACAGAGCTTGGATACAGCTTAAGGCCTGTGCTGGATGCGATGCATGCGTGGGGAGATAATTACAAAGACGAACATCCGTCGCGTTTCAAGCAAGCCCCCGGGAAATGAGCCTCAGCAAGGATTTTTGTCATATGGCATATGAAACCAACCTGTTAGGTTTATGGGTATGTTTTTGAGGTCGTGATGATAAATATTGACATTTGCTCACAGGCAAGATATAATAATGCCCATACATCAGCATATCCCGTCTCGGAGGATATACGAAAGTATATTGGATAAGAGATCAACTATGGTTGACCTCTTATTTTTTTACATATAGTTAGATATAACTAACTTAAAGGCGGTCAACGTTGTATTGTGCTTCCAAACAAAAAGGGAGGAGGGGGTTGCTGCGTTTTTAAAACAGAGCTTATCCAGCGTTTTAAACTGACCATGAAAAGCAAGGCAATTGATTGCCTGTCGATTAAAACACAAATTCAGGAGGATACACATGAAAAGATTTCGTCTCAAAAAATTAATTGTTGTTACTGCGGCGTTTGCTTTGATGCTGACGGGCTGCTCAAGCTCCGGCAATCAAACTTCCAATCCCGAAGCAGGCCAGCAGGGAAATGAGCCAGCCGCGGCCGCCATGGTGGAAATCACGGATATTTACGGCACTGTGACCGTTCCTGTCAATCCGAAGAATGTAGTGTCTTTGGATAACCGATCGTTTGAAACCCTGTCTGATTGGGGAATTGAGCTGGCAGCGGTTCCAAAGGGCGTTATGCCTGCGGATTCTCCCTACTATCAGGACGACGCTGTCCAGGATATCGGAGATCACCGCGAGCCGAACCTTGAGATCATTGCGGCGGTTAATCCGGAGCTTGTGATTGTTGGCCAGAGATTTGCCGGTTATTATGAAGATATAAAAGCGCTGGTGCCCGATGCGGCTGTGATCAACCTCAACTTTGAGCTTTCAGAGGAGGCCGGAAAATCTGGAGCGACGCTGGTGGATGGCCTTAAAAATTCCACAATTGCGTTGGGAAAGGTTTTTGATAAAAATGAAGAGGCCCAACAGTTGAACGCTGATTTTGATCAGGCCATTCAGGATGCCAAAGCTGCCTATAATGGAACTGACAAAATCATGAGTGTGGTGGTTTCCGGTGGAGATATTGGATTCTCGGCGCCTCTTTCCGGGCGTGTTTGGGGCCCTATGTATGATATTTTCGGCTGGAGCTCGGCATTGGAGGTGGACGGTTCCTCTTCTGATCATAAGGGAGATGATATTTCCGTAGAAGCGATTGCCCAAAGCAATCCCGATTGGATGATGGTGTTGGACCGTGATGCGGCGATTTCCTCCGAGGAGGAAAACGTGCCTGCCAAGGATGTGATCAATCAGTCTCCCGCCCTGAAAAACACAACGGCCGTCTCAAAGGATCAGATTATCTACGCGCCGAATGACACTTACACAAATGAATCCATACAGACCTATCTGGAGCTGTTTGAGAATATTGCAAGTGCTTTTTCCAAATAGCATGAAGGGTGTATTTCAAAATGTTGAAACGCGTGATACATAGAATTACAGGGGCTGAGATTTCTCAGCCCCCCCTTTTTAGCCACAGGAAACCATGGTCAAAGCCCTTTATATTTGCAGTGTGCGCTGTGCTTGCTTTGGGCGCTGTGTCCCTGTTTACGGGCGTTTACGATATACAGGGCCGGGAGGACGGGTGGAATATGTTTTTTATTACCCGTGTCCCGCGGACGGCGGCACTGATGCTGACGGGGGCGGCCATGTCCATGTCGGGACTGGTGACGCAACTGATTACACAAAACCGTCTGGTTGAGCCGACCACAACAGGCACCATCGAATGGGCGGGGCTGGGGCTTGTGTTTGTCTATTTGGCGGTTCCTGCTCCGACGCTGATGGTAAGAATGGCGGGGGCGATTCTTTTTTCGTTCATCGGCACGATGATTTTCTTCCTCTTTTTAAGAAAAGTGAAGCTGCGCTCCTCGTTGATCGTTCCCATCATCGGAATGATGCTTGGCGCGGTTATTTCCGCAATTTCTACGTTTATCGGCCTCGTATTTCAAATGACGCAAAGCATCGAAAGCTGGTTTGTGGGTTCTTTTGCGCCTGTCCAGATTGGCCGGTATGAATACTTATGGCTGATTGTGGTTGTAAACATCATCATTTTTGTCTATGCAGACCGGCTGACACTGGCCGGATTGGGGGAGGATGTGGCGACAAGTCTTGGCGTCAATTATAACCGGATTGTCATTTTGGGCACTTGCCTGATTTCCGCCGCTGTCGGGGTTGTTGCCGCCGTGATTGGGAATCTGCCCTTTTTGGGGCTGATTGTACCTAATATTGTTTCGATGTACCGGGGCGATGATCTCAAGAGCAACCTGCCGTGGGTATGTGTGCTGGGAATGGGCGCCATCACCCTTTGCGATATTATTTCCCGGACCATCATCATGCCGTTTGAGGTCCCTGTTTCCCTGATACTGGGAACTGTGGGCGCGGTTGTATTTATTGTGATCTTATTAAAGCAGAGGAAGCAGAGATGAGGGAATTTAAAGATCATACACAACAAAATAGGGCCAAAACCGGGCCTGATGATAAAAGCAGGTCAGCCAGAGCGTTTCGCTCCCAAAGGGAAGAGAAGCGATATTGGATTTTGCTGATTACATTGATTGTTTTGGGTGCAGTTGCTTCCTACGGACTGTTGGTCTATAACAATCCCGTTCCGGTGGGGGCCCCCTCTTTTATCCCGGTGGTGAAAAGAAGAATGGTGGCGCTGACAGCCATGATCATTGCGGCTGTGTGCCAAAGTCTGGCGACGGTTGCCTTTCAGTCAAGCACCAATAATCGGATAATAACCCCTTCGCTTTTGGGGTTTGAAGCCTTATACTCGACGATTCATACCGGCACGATGTTTTTCTTCGGCACCAGCGCATTCCTGAAATTCAGCGGGGTGGGACCCTTTCTGTTTCAGGTTGTAGCAATGATTTTGATGTGTCTGATCCTTTATGGCTGGCTGCTTTCCGGGAAATATGGAAATTTGCAGCTGATGCTGCTGGTGGGGGTCATTATGGGAACCGGGCTGAAGGCTGTCTCCTCTTTCATGAGAAGGCTCTTGGCGCCGTCCGAATTTGACGTCTTGCAGGCAAAGCTGTTTGGCTCTGTCAATCACGCAGACGCCGCTTACTTTCCCATTGCAATTCCAATTGTAGGCATTACCGCATTGCTGATTCTTCTTTATTCCAAAAAGCTAAATGTATTGTCGCTGGGCAGGAGTGCCGGTACCTCGTTGGGTTTAAACCATCAATTTGGGGTAATTTATACGCTGATATTGGTTTCTGTTCTGATGTCGGTTTCAACCGCTCTGGTGGGGTCACTGACCTTTTATGGCTTTTTGGTTGCCACCATGACCTATCAGGCGGCGCCAACCTATGACCACAGATATATGTTTCCAATGTCTCTTGCGATCGGCTTTCTCATATTAACGGGGTCGTACTTTTTTATGTATCATGTGTTCAGGGCTCAGGGGGTCGTCTCCATTATTATCGAGCTGTTTGGGGGAATCACATTTCTCATTGTACTGTTAAGGAAGGGAAGCTTATGATCGATATTCTCAATGCGGGAAAAGTATATTCGGATGAAGTAAAAATAGGGCCTTTGAATATTCAGATCCCCAAAGCCGGGCTGACCTCCCTCATCGGCCCCAATGGCGCGGGAAAATCCACGGCGCTTTTGATGATTGGACGGCTTTTGGACATGGACGAGGGCCAGATTCAAGTGGCGTCCATGGACATTTCAACATCCAAGTCGGAGGAGCTTGCAAAAATCCTGACGATTTTGCGGCAGGAAAACCATTTTGTAACGAGACTGACGGTTCGGCAGCTGGCCGGGTTTGGACGTTTCCCGTATTCCAAAGGCAGGCTGACAAAAGAAGATGAGCTGATTATTTCCAAATATATCGACTTTTTGGACCTGACGGATTTAGAAAACCGGTATTTGGATGAGCTTTCCGGCGGCCAAAGACAAAGGGCCTATGTGGCAATGGTGTTGTGTCAGGAAACGGAATATGTGCTTTTGGATGAGCCGCTCAATAATCTCGATGTGGCCCGTTCTGTGCAGATGATGAAGCATTTGCGGCATGCCGCCGATGAATTCGGAAGAACAATTTTGACGGTGATGCATGACATCAATTTTGCCGCCAAGTATTCAGACAGAATTTGTGCCATGAAGAATGGAAAAATTGCCGCGTTTGGAACGGTGGCGGAAATTATGAATGCAGAGCTTCTGACAGACATTTTTGAAACGCAAATCGACATTATTGACAGCCCTTACGGACCAATTGCAATCTATTAATTATGTAGCGCAGTCCGTTTATCACCCAGTATGCGTACAGTGTGGATAGACGATGCGGCAAGAGCGTAATAATGTTCAGTCCCTCTCTTTTTCCGGAAAAAAGAGAGGGGCTTTTCATGGAAATACCGCCGGATAGAGGTGCAAAGCGGCTGCTATCTTAGATGAAAATATACTGATGGCGCTTGGAGGAAAGTCCCCACAGGAAAGGAGAAGAAGCGGCTCAGACCATCTTCTCAGGACGCACGGCCTCGTCAAACTCTGCCTCACTCATCAGTCCCAAAGAAAGCGCGGCTTCTTTCAGCGTCGTCCCGTTCCGGAGAGCCTGTTTCGCACACTCCGCCGCCTTTTCATAGCCGATTTTTGGTGTGAGGCAGGTCACAAGCATCAAAGAGCCCCGGAGATTTTGCTCCATCCGCTCCCGGTCGGCGGTGAGACCCTCCATGCAGTGGACCCGGAAGGAGTCCATCGCGTCCGCCAGCAAACGGGCGGACTGCAAAAAATTCTGGGCGCACGCCGGCAGAAACACGTTTAGCTGGAAATTCCCCTGCGACGCGGCAAAGCCGATCGCCGCGTCGTTTCCCATCACCTGCACCGCCACCATCGTCACTGCCTCGCATTGTGTGGGGTTTACTTTTCCGGGCATGATGGAGCTGCCCGGTTCGTTTTCGGGGATATGAAGCTCCCCCAATCCGCAGCGGGGGCCGGAGGCATACCACCGAACATCGTTGGCAATCTTCATGAGATTTGCCGCAAGGGCCTTCAGCGCCCCATGGGCAAACACCAGCGCGTCTTTAGAGGTCAAGGCGTGGAATTTGTTTTCATCCGGGACAAATTCCGTGCCGCATAACTCCGTGAGACAGGCGCAGACTTTTGCGTCGAATCCCTCGGGGGCGTTCAGGCCCGTGCCCACGGCGGTGCCGCCGATGGCAAGGCGGCGCAGCTCTAAAAGGGCCATTTCCAGCATCCGGCAGGGCGCGTCCACCAACTCCCGCCAGCCGGAAATCTCCTGAGAGAAGCGAAGGGGCGTGGCGTCCTGCAAATGGGTGCGTCCAATTTTGATGACGTCCTCGTTTTCCCGCTCCAGCCGGGCAAGGGTCCCGCTCAGCCGCCTTGCGGCGGGGAGTACGCCCGCTTCTGCCGCAAGTACTGCCGCGATGTGCAAGGCGGAGGGAAAGGTGTCGTTGCTGGACTGGGAGGCGTTCACATGGTCATTGGGGTGGAGCGCTGTTCCCCGCTCCGTCGCCAGATGGGAAATTACCTCGTTGACGTTCATGTTGGTCTGGGTGCCCGAGCCGGTCTGCCACACCGCCAGAGGAAATTCGCTCTCCCACTGACCGGTGCGGATTTCACCGCATACGGCAGAGATATTCTCCGCCTGCTCTGCCGTTAGCTTTCCAAAACCCGCGTTGGCCCTGGCGCAGGCTTCCTTTAAATAAGCAAAAGCAACGATGATCTCACGGGGCATTTTTTCCGTGCCGATTTTGAAGTTTTCAAGGCTACGTTGGGTCTGGGCACCCCAGTGGCGCTCCGCCGGAACCATAATTTCCCCCATGGTGTCTCGCTCGCGTCTCGTCTCCATCCTGCTTCCCCGCTTTCTGATGTTTTTTTCATTATAGCGGTCTTTGGCCCGGCCCGCAAGCCCCCTTGGGCAAGGTTTGGCGCAGGGAAGTGGACAAGTTGCCGCCGGCTTGGAAATCCGGTTCTTTCTTGACACGCAGGGGCACTTGTGATACCGTAGAAGCTTAGGAATACAACCCAAATTCATTGGGAATACGGAGGAAGAATATGACGACGCAAGAGCTGGAAAAATTCTGCGCCGCGGTCCGGAGGGACATCATCAACATGACCGCCGACGCGGGCAGCGGCCACCCCGGCGGCTCGCTCTCCGCGGTGGAGCTGATGAGCGCCGCGTTTTGCACCCAGATGCGGGTGGACCCCAAGAATCCCCACGACCCGGACCGGGACCGCTTCGTCCTGAGCAAGGGCCATGCCTCCCCTTGCTACTACGGGGTGCTGGGTGAGCTGGGCTTTTTTGCCAAGGAGGAATTTAAAAACTTCCGCCAGCTCCATGCCATTCTTCAGGGGCATCCCGACGTGAAAAAGGTTCCCGGAGTGGACGCGTCCACCGGCTCTTTGGGGCAGGGTGTGTCCATCGCGGTGGGTATGGCGCTGGGCGCAAAGCACCTGAAAAAAGACACCAGAGTCTTTGCCATGTGCGGCGACGGTGAGGCGCAGGAGGGCCAGCTGTGGGAGGCATTTATGTCCGCCGCCCATTATAAGCTGGATAATCTTACTGTTTTGTTTGACAACAACGGCCTTCAGATCGACGGTTCCAACGAGGAGGTCATGAGCCTTGGCGATTTGCCCGCAAAGCTGCGGGCCTTTGGCTTCGACCTTATCGAGCTGGCCGATGGCAATGATATTGCCGCCGTGGTGGAGGCGTTGGCCCGCCCTGCCGTTCCCGGCAAGCCCCGGTGCATTCTTGCGCATACCCTGAAGGGCAAGGGCGTGTCCTTTATGGAAAATCAGGTGGGCTGGCACGGCAAAGCCCCCAATGAAGAGCAGCGGGTCGCGGCCCTCGCGGAACTGGAGGGAATGTAAGATGGCAGAGAAAATCGCAACCCGCGCCGCATACGGCGAGGCCCTGATTGAGCTGGGTGCGCAGAACGACAAGGTAGTGGTTCTGGACGCGGATTTGGCCAACGCCACCCAGACCGCGAAATTTCAAAAGGCTTACCCTGACCGTCACTATAATATGGGTATCGCCGAGAGCAATCTCGTGTCGGTGTCTGCGGGAATGTCCACCATGGGGCTGATTCCGTTCTGCTCCACCTTCGCCATGTTCGGCGCGGGCCGGGCGTATGAGCAGGTGCGCAACTCTGTGGCCTATCCTCATTTCAACGTGAAGCTGTGCATGACCCACGCGGGCGTTTCCGTGGGAGAGGACGGCGGCAGCCATCAGGCCATTGAGGATTTGGCTCTGATGCGGGTGATTCCCGGCATGACGGTGATCGTCCCTGCCGACGCGAAGGAAGCGAAAAAGGCCGTCTTCGCGCTGGCCGAACTGGAGGGGCCCGCGTATCTCCGGCTGGCGCGGCTGGCCTCTCCGGTGTTTGAGGAGGACTATCCCTTTGAAATCGGCAAGGCAAACGTCATGCGGGAGGGACCCGACGCGGCGATCTTTACCTGCGGGCTGATGGTGTCTGAATGCCTGGAGGCCGCAAAGCTTCTGGAGGCTGACGGTATCCGCGTCAGCGTCATCAATGTCCACACCATTAAACCCATCGACGCAGACTGCGTTACGGAATACGCTCAAAAGTGCGGCAAGGTGATTACCGTGGAGGAGCACAGTGTCATTGGCGGTCTGGGAGACGCGGTGGCGGATGTGCTGATGGGAAAGGTTGCCTGCAAGTTCAAGAAGCTGGGCGTCAACGACCGTTTTGGCCAGTCCGGCAAGGCGGAGGATGTTCTGCGGGAATACCGGCTCACCGCCGGGCAGATCGCGGAGGATATCAAGGCCGCCCTGTAAGTCATTTGACCGTATCAAATTGAAAAGCGCGCCGCCGGATTTCCGGCGGCGCGTTTCGTTCATTTCGATGCTGTGCTTACAAATACTGCTTGAAGTCCTCAGCCGTCCGCATCATTTTTGGACTTTGGTACATCATAGGGGCGATAGGCCGAGGTGAGCACCTTTTCAAAAATCGGCGCGTCCGGATCTTCCACTCGCTTTAAAATCTCCTCCCCGGCGATGTTGCCCAGCTCGTCCACAGGCTGGACAATGGAGTCGATCTGGTTGGCGTAAAGCTCGTAAAAATCCGATTCATAATCCACAAAGCTTACAAGGTCAATATCTCGGGCAAGCTGCACGCCCTTGCGGTGCAGGTGGATGATGGACTCCGAGGCCATCAGGCCGTTGGTGACAATCACGGCGTCGCACTGCTGCTCCAAAAGCTCGTCAAGACAGCCATGAGCGCTGTTTTCCATGGAGTCTCCGTAGCGGATCAGCGTCTCCTCCGCCTCCAGACCGCAGTCTGAAATGGCCTGCTGATAGGCGGAGACGCGCTCCTGTGTGGAGGACAGGCGGGGCAGGCCCCCGATGATGCCGATGCGCCGGTCGCCTTTGCCCACCAGACGGCATACGCTGCGGTAGATGGGCTGGAAATTCGAAACGCACACGGAGGTAAACTTTTTCTCGCTGAACACCCGGTCCACCAGTACCACGGGAAAGCCCGCGGGAATCAGGCTGTCCAGCCGCGAAAAGTTATCCATGGTGCTGGCGATGAGCAGCCCGTCCACAAGACCGGCGGCAAGCAATCGGATGTTCCGTTCCTCTCGGTCCATGTCCTCCTTGGTGTTGGCAATAATCAGGTGATACCCGGCGGCGGCCAGATAATTTTCCACAGACTCAATCATGGTGGCGAAAAATTTATTGGAGATGTCCGGCACGATAAAGCCGATGGTTTTCCGCTTTCCGGTGCGAAAGCTCCGGGCGGAGGCGTCCGGCGTGTAGCCCAGACGGGAGATAGCGGCGTAAACCTTTTCCCTCGTCTCCTCCGAGACATAGCGCGTGTTGTTGATGGTGTGGGAGACGGTGGCTGTGGATACGCCGGCAAGCTTTGCCACATCGCTGATGGTCACTTTCATCGTGGAGAACCGCTCCTTTCTCACGTAGATTCGCTTGTTCCAATACCCGAGACGGGAACGGTTAAGCGCGGGTACGTCGCGCCGCCACAGCCAGAGCGCCGCGTTTCGCGGACTGGAGGGGTTTGCGCAAGCTGTGTTGGCATTACGTAATCCTTTAATTAGTGCCTAGTATATGCTCCTTCCGTTGCAACGTCAAGGCCTTCGGGCAATTTTAAACGCAAAATTGTGCAAATTTTTCAAAAATTATTGGATTTATACAAGTAAGAATAAAAAATCTTGCGGTTTTGACGGTTGCAAAGGCAAGCGAGTTGTGATACTATGCAAATGTAAACGATTAACAAAAACGGTTGCGCAATCGGTTTTCAGCGGCCGAATTTGAAAGGAGACGTTTCCTTATGAAGGTTAAACTTGGAATTAATGGCTTCGGCCGCATTGGTCGTCTGGTTTTCCGCGTCGCCCTGACCCGGGACGATGTGGAGGTTGTGGCGGTGAACGATCCGTTCATGACCCCTGACTATATGGCCTATATGCTGCGCTACGACACGGTCCATGGCCGGTTTCAGGGCGAGGTGTCCTATGAGGACGGCGCACTGATTGTCAACGGGCAGCGCATTGCCGTGTACGCGGAGAAGGAAGTGGGCAGCATTCCCTGGGGCGACGCAGGGGCGGAGTATGTCTGCGAGTGCACCGGGCAGCACCTGACCAAGGAAAAGTGTCAGGGCCACATCGACGCGGGTGCGAAGCATGTCATCATGGGTGCACCCTCCAAGGATGACACCCCTATGTTCGTCATGGGCGTGAACAACAAAAAGTACACCTCCGATATGCAGTTCGTGTCCAACGCATCCTGCACCACCAACTGCCTGGCCCCCATTGCCAAGGTGCTCCACGAGAGCTTTGGCATCAAGGACGGCCTGATGACCACCGTACACTCCGTCACCCCCACCCAGAAGATTCTGGACGGCGCTTCTCTGAAGGATTGGCGCGGCGGCCGGGCGGGCTGCGGAAACATCATTCCCTCCACCACCGGTGCGGCAAAGGCCGTGGGCAAGGTGATTCCCGATCTGAACGGCAAGCTTACCGGTATGTCCATGCGTGTTCCCACGCTGGATGTGTCTGTGGTGGATCTGACCGTCAATCTGGAAAAGCCCGCCACCTATGAAGAGGTCTGCAAGGCGATGAAGACCGCCTCCGAAGGGGAGCTGAAGGGCGTTTTGGGCTATACCGAGGATGAGGTTGTCTCCTCGGACTTCCTGGGGGATTCCCATACCTCTATTTTCGACGCCAAGGCGGGCATTGCCCTGACAGACACCTTTGTCAAGGTTGTCTCCTGGTATGACAACGAGTACGGCTATTCCACCAAAATGGTGGAGCTGGCCTGCTATATGGCCTCGGTGGACAATAAGTAAGACGATCTTAAGCAAAATGAAACCCGGGAGCGCCCTAATGGACGCTCCCGGGTTTTTTGATGCTTTATTCGGCGGCGGAAATCTCCGGCAGAACAACCTCCGGCATCAGCTCGCCGCTGATGATGCGCAGCATCTCCTCCAGCTTCGCGCAGTCGTGGGGGGGAAAGCGCCGCTGCATCCGCTCCGTCACCTCCCGCACGTAGGAGGAGCTGATGTTGTAGTAATCAACATATTTCTGCGTTACCCGTAGGTGAAACTCCCGCCGGTCCTCCGGAGACTGCACCCGGTCCACATAGCCTTTCTTCACCAGACTGTTGACCTTGTAGGCGGCGTTGGAGGGGGAGATGTGCAGAAACGATGCAAACTCGTTGATAGTGGGACTTTTCAGCGCCTGAATAGACTCCATGCAAAAGGTCTCTATGGTGGTCAGGCTGGCCTCCCGGGATTGAAAACTGGTCAAAATCTCCTGATAAAAATGCAGCTTAAATTTGCTGTACACCTCAAAAAAAAGCTGATCCAGCACGGCAAAAACCACCCTTTTTATAATTTGTGCCCTGTTGGGCTTTACAACTGGTATTCAAATCCGGTCTTCACTGCCCGATGGCAAAGGTCAGCTCCGCTGTGGCCGCCAGCGCGCCGTCCACCCGGACCTCCGCCTGACCGATTCCCACAGGACCGCGCTGCTTTGTCAGGGTGCAGGTGATTTCAAGCACGTCGCCGGGAGTGACCTGCCGCTTGAAGCGGGCGTTTTTCACCGCCCCCATCAGGGCGATTTTTCCCCGGTTTTCCGGCAGAGCCAGCACGGCAACGCCCCCCACCTGCGCCATGGCCTCGATCATCAGAACGCCGGGCATCACGTGCTTTTGAGGAAAGTGCCCCTGAAAAAACGGCTCGTTTACCGTGACACACTTGATGCCCTTGGCCCACTTACCCTCCTCGCCGTCCACAATGCGGTCCACCAGGGCAAAGGGATAGCGGTGGGGCAGAATCTGGGCGATTTCGTCGGAGTTATACTGCAATCCCATGCCTCAGCCCTCCCATTTCTTTAAGAGAATGCTGCCGTTGTGCCCGCCAAAGCCCAGAGAGTTAGACAGGGCATAGCGCAATTCGGCATCGCGGCCCACGTTCGGCACCACGTCCAGATCGCAGGCGGGATCGCTTACTTGATAGTTGATGGTGGCGGGGAGATACCCCTCTTTCAGCGCCAGCGCGGAGAACAGGGCCTCCGCCGCGCCCGCCGCCCCCAGCATGTGGCCGGTCATAGACTTGGTGGAGCTGACGGCAAGCTTTTTTGCGTGCTCGCCGAACACAGTTTTGATAGCCGCGGTTTCGCCCGCGTCGTTTAGGGGAGTGGAGGTGCCGTGGGCGTTGATATAGTCCACGTCCTCGGGCCGCGCTCCTGCGTCGGAGAGGGCGAGAGCCATGGCTTTCGCGCCGCCCTCACCGCCCGGCAGGGGAGCGGTCATGTGATACGCGTCGCAGGTGGAGCCGTAGCCCACAAACTCCGCGTAAATCTTCGCGCCACGGGCCAGTGCGTGGTCCAGCTCCTCCAGCAGCAAAATTGCCGCTCCCTCGCCCATGACAAAGCCGCTGCGCTCCGCGTCAAAGGGGATGGAGGCGCGGCTGGGGTCGGCGCTTTGGGTCAGGGCTTTCATGGTGGTGAAGCCGCCGATGGCCAGCGGCGTGACTGCGGACTCGCTGCCGCCGCAGAGCATCGCATCGGCGTACCCGTCCCGGATGTAGTGGAACGCGTCGCCCACGGCGTTGGTGCCGCCGGCACAGGCCGTCACCGGGCAGGAACACATCCCCCGAAAGCCCGCGTCAATGGCAACTTGCCCCGCCGCCATGTTGCAGATGGTCATGGGGATATAGAAGGGGGACACCCGGTCAATGCCTTTTTCCAGATACCGGCTGTGTTCGTCCTCGGTGTTTTGCAGTGCGCCGATGCCGCTGGATACAATCACGCCGCAGCGGTCAGGGTCCGCATTTTCAAGGGTGAAGCCGCCGTCTTTCAGCGCCTCCCGGGCGGAAATAACCGCGAACTGGGTGAAGCGGGCCATGTGCTTCGCTTCTTTTTTATCCAGAAAATCGTCCGGCTGGTAGTTCTTGACCTCCGCGGCCAGCGTGACCTTCTGCCCGGATGCGTCATAGGCGGCGATGGGGGCCACGCCGCACACCCCGTTTCGCACCGCCTGCCAGGTTTCGGGGGCGGAGTGCCCGATGGGCGTGACGGCGCCAAGGCCGGTAATCACAACTCGTCTTTTATCCATAGCTGTCTCCTTTTGCGTTTATGCGTATGGGAGCCTTGGCCCCCGCCGTGTTACATGCCCATGCCGCCGTCCACGCCCAGAACCTGCCCGGTAATATACCCGGCGCCATCCCCGGCAAGGAAGGCCACGGCCTCAGCCACGTCCTCCGGTGCGCCCAGACGGGCCATGGGAATGGTGGACAGCAGGGAGGACTTTGCCGCCTCGGGCAATCCGTCGGTCATGTCGGTGGTGATGAAGCCGGGGGCCACGGCGTTTACCGTGACGCCCTTGGAGGCCAGCTCCTTGGCAAGGGACTTGGTCATGCCGATGACTCCCGCCTTGCTGGCGGCGTAATTCACCTGCCCGGCGTTTCCGTGCAGACCCACCACGGAGCTGAGGTTCACGATGCGGCCGTATTTCTGCCGGAGCATGATGCGGCTGGCGGCTTTCATGCAAAGAAACGTCCCTTTCAGGTTTGTGTCGATCACCGCGTCGAAGTCCTCTTCTTTCATCAGCATCACCAGTCCGTCCCGGGTGATGCCGGCATTGTTTACGAGGATATCCAGTCTGCCGAACTCCTTCACGGCGGTATCCATCAGGGCTTTCACCGCTGCGCTGTCTGCCACGTTTCCCTGCACGGCACGGACATTTGCGCCCATGCGCTCAAGCTCTGCAAGCGCTTCCTGCGCGGCGGCGGTGTTTCCTGCATAGGAAAAAACCACGTTGGCGCCATGCTCGGCAAGCTTGCGGCACACGGCCCGGCCCAGCCCCCGGCTTCCGCCGGTGACCACGGCTGTTTTACCTGTGAAATTCATCCGCGCTCCACCTCTTTCAAAAACTCCGGCAGCTTTTCAACATCCTCCGCCGTTTCCACGCTGAACACGGGGAAGCCCGGCAGTGTTTTCTTCACAAAGCCCGCCAGCGCTTTGCCAGGGCCGATTTCAACCACAGCGTCCATCCCCAGCGCCGCCATGGCGCGGATGCAGTCCTCCATGTACACGGCGGACTGGACCTGCCGCCCCAGCAGGGCGGGGATGGAATCCCCGGCCTGGTTTTCACCGCCCAGACAGTTATGCAGGACGGGAATGTTCGGCTGTTGAAAGTCCACGGTTTTGAAGTACTCCCGCAGCGCGTCTCCGGCGGGCTTTAAAAGGGAGGTGTGAAACGGGCCGCTGACGTTCAGGGGCATGCAGCGCTTTGCGCCCAGCTCCTTGGCGACAGCTGCTGCCTTTTCAACCGCTGCCCGCTCACCGCCGATGACGATTTGCCCGGGGCAGTTGAAGTTGCAGGGTTCCACTACGCCAAGGCTTGATGCGGTCTTGCAGGCGGCGGTCACCGTTTCCCGATCTGCCCCCAGCACCGCCATCATGGCGGAGTCCACGCCCTTTGCCGCGTCGGTCATGGCCTTTCCGCGAAAGGCCACCATCTCCACGGCGGTTTTCGCGTCCAGCGCGCCTGCGGCGTACAGTGCGGAATATTCGCCGAGGGACAGGCCCGCGGCAGCGGAGGGGACAACGCCCTTTTCCGCCAGAACGTCCGTCAGTCCCACGGCAAAGGCCACCATGCAGGGCTGGGTATATTGCGTCTCGTTCAAAAGACCGTCGGGGTCCGCAAAGGACACGGCCTTTAAGTCAAAGCCAACGTCGGCCCCGTCCAGCGCGGAACGAAAGGCCGGATACTTTTCGTATAGGTCCGCCCCCATACCGGGATGCTGGGCGCCCTGCCCGGCGTATAAAAATCCCAGCTTCATAGGCTTGCCGCCAATTCCCTGATGCGAGCATCACCTGCCGCTGCGAGCTCCTCAAAAATTTTCCGCAGAGGGCGGATTTCGTGGAGCATTCCGGCCACCTGACCGGACATCACGCTGCCGTTTTCCACGTCACCCTCCAGCACCGCCCGGCGCAGGCCGCCCAGCGTCACCGTTTCCAGCTCCTCCAGCGTGGCATTGCGCTTTTCAAGCTCCAGGTAGGTCCGGGCCATCTTGTTTTTCAAAACCCGGACAGGCCCGCCGATGCTGCGGCCTGTCACCACGGTGTCGGAGTCCTTGGCCTTGAGAATTGCCTGCTTATACCCGTCGTGAATGGGGCACTCCTCGCTTGCAAGCAGGCAGGTGCCCACCTGAACGCCGATGGCGCCCAGTGCGTAGGCCGCCGCCAGCTGCCGCCCGTCGGCAATGCCGCCTGCGGCAATGACGGGGACGTTTACCGCGTCGATGACTTGCGGAACCAGCGCCATGGTGGTCATTTCACCCACATGGCCGCCGGACTCGGTGCCTTCGGCAATGAACGCGTCCACGCCGTAGCGCTCCAGCCGCTTTGCCAGTACCGCCGCCGCAACCACGGGCATCACCTTGATGCCCGCTTCCTTCCATGCGGGGATATATTTTCCGGGGTTGCCCGCCCCGGTGGTCACCACCCGGACGTTCTCTTCCAGAATGACCCTTGCGATGTCGTCGGCATGGGGGCTCATCAGCATCAGGTTTACGCCGAAGGGCTTGTCTGTCAGCTCTCTTGCCCGGCGAATCTCCTGACGGAGACGCTCGCCGTCCCAGCCGCCGGTGGCAATCATGCCAAGGGCGCCCGCGTTGGCGCAGGCGGCGGCAAATTCGCCGGTGGCGATGTTGGCCATGCCGCCTTGAATAATGGGGAACTCCGTCCCCAGAAACTCGTTCAATCTCATATCACGTTGCTTCCCCGCAGGCGCGGGTCCGTCCTCTCATTTAAATTCCGCCAGCGCCGCGCCCCACGCGCGTCCGCCGCCAAAGCCCACCAGCATCACCCGGCTGCCGGGGCCCACCTTGCCAAGCTCCGTCAGCTCGCTGAGCACCATGGGAATGCTGGCGGCGGAGGTGTTGCCGTACTTTTCGATGTTTTTGTAGTACTTTTCCTCCGGAATGTGATACTTTCTCACCGCCAGATCAATGATGCGGGTGTTGGCCTGATGGAACACGAAAAAGTCCACGTCGTCAATCGTTTTGCCGCTGCGCGTCAATGCCTGATCCATGCAGGAGGGCACGGCGTTTACCGCGAATTTAAACACCTGCTGGCCCTGCATGAAAATCTGAGGCGGGGCTTTATGGCCCGAACCGGTGACGCCCAGCATTTCGCTGTCGCCCTCGCAGTGCAGCACCGCGCCGAGGGATTCGTATTCCTCGTTCCATTCCACCACGGCTGCCCCCGCCGCGTCGCCAAAGAGAACGCAGGTGCCCCGGTCCTCCCAGTTGATAAAGCGGCTGAGCATCTCCGCCCCCAGCACCAGCCCGTATTTCCGGGGCGAGGCCGCCAGCAGGCATTCCGCCGTGTGGATGGCAAAGAGGAACCCGCTGCACGCGGCGTTGATGTCAAAGCAGACCGTGTCGTTTAAAAGGCCCAGATCCCGCTGCAACAGGCTTGCGGCGTTGGGGGAGAGAAAGTCGGACGAAAACGTGGCCACGATGCACACGCCAATCTCCTCCGGCTTGATTCCGGCACGTTCCAGTGCCGTCTGCGCCGCATGGCGGCACATGTCGGAATGGGTTTCCTCAACGCAGTGGTGGCGGGTCTTGATGCCGGTGCGGGACGTAATCCATTCGTCGTTGGTGTCCACGATTTTCTCAAGGTCGGCGTTGCTGACCAGTTTCGGCGGGGCATAGTGTCCCGCGCCGCAAATTTTAATTCCGCTCATTGGTCCTCCTTCGGGGGTGTCCCCATCTGTCTGAATTTCCGATACCGCCCCGCGGCCAGCGCCTCTCCGCTCTGGCGGGAGACGGCCTTTAAGTTCCGGACAAGCGCCTCGTCCAGCGCACGCAGGGCAATGTCCGGGGCCAGATGCGCGCCTCCTGCCGGTTCGGGAATAATTTCATCAATAATCCCCAATCGCTTGAGGTCCGGGGCGGTGAGCCGCATCAGTTCGCAGGCTTGCCCATGACGGGAGGAATCCTTCCACAGAATGGTTGCAAACCCCTCGGGGGACAAAATGGAATACACCGCGTTTTCCAGCATCAGTACCCGGTCCCCAACGCCCAAGGCCAGCGCGCCGCCACTGTTGCCCTCACCGGTGACGGTGACAAAAATCGGCACGGTGAGGCGGCTCATCTCCATCAGATTTCGTGCGATCGCCTCCCCCTGTCCCCGCTCCTCCGCCTCCATGCCGGGGTAGGCCCCCGGCGTGTCGATAAACGTGAAAATCGGGCGGCGAAACTTCTGCGCCTGATGCATCAGGCGCAGCGCCTTGCGGTAGCCCTCGGGGGAGGGCATCCCGAAATTGTATTTGATGTTTTCGTCCAGCGTGCGGCCCTTGCGGGTGGCAATCACCGTGACAGGCCGCCCATGAAACCGGGCGATGCCGCCCAGAATGCTCTCGTCCTCTCCTGCCAGGCGGTCGCCCCGCTGGATAAAGAGGTCCGTAAACAAAAAGTCAAAAATCTCCTGTGCGTTGGGCCGCTGATGATGGCGGGCAATTGCCACCCGCTCGGCGGCGGTCATGGGCTCACTCATTGCGGCCTCCTTTCCCATGGAGCGCCAGCAGGCGGGAAATCGTGCTCCGCAGCTCACTGCGGGGAACCACCGCGTCTACAAAGCCGTGCTCCAGTTGAAATTCCGCCCGTTGAAAGCCCTCCGGCAGCGTTTGCCCGATGGTTTGCTCGATGACCCGGGGACCGGCAAAGCCGATGAGGGCTCCCGGCTCCGCCAGAATCACGTCGCCAAGGCTTGCAAAGCTGGCGGTGACGCCGCCGGTGGTGGGGTTTGTCAGAATCGAGAGGAAAAAACCTCCCTTTTCATCAAACCGGGCCAAAGCGGCGCTGGTTTTTGCCATCTGCATTAGGGAGAGAATCCCCTCCTGCATTCTCGCGCCGCCGCTGGCGGAGAAGAGGATCAGGGGGAGTTTGCTCTTTGCGGCAAACTCAATGGCGCGGGTGATTTTTTCTCCCACGGCAGCGCTCATGCTGCCAAGAAAAAACCGCCCGTCCAAAACCCCGATCACGCATTTTTGACCATCCACGGACCCCAAGGCGGTGACCACCGCTTCGTTTAGTCCGGTTTTTCTTCGGGTGGCCTCCAGCTTTGCGGCATAGTCGGGGAAATGCAGAGGGTCCGTGGAGGTCAGGCGGGAGTTCAGCTCCCGGAAGGAACCGGCATCCAGAATCGTGCTGAGCCGGTAGTAGCTCCCCAGAGGCATGTGATAGCCACACTGGGGGCAGACGTACTGCGTTTGGGCAAGCGTCCCTGCGCCCACGGTCTGGCCACAGCCGGGGCAGACCGTCCCAGCTGTGGGCGCGTGGGTTTGCCCGTCCCGAAAGGCCTTCATCGCCAGCAGCTTTTGCCGCCGCTGGGCAAAAATCGAAGTCATTTGGCCGCCTCACTTTCCACTGCTTTGCGGTCCCAGTCCACCAGCTCCTGCAAATGATTTTCCAGAAACGCGGTGGTACAGGTTCCCCGGACAAAATCCGGATGGTACAAAATCAGATGGCTCAGCCCTGCGTTGGTGGCGAAGCCCTCGATGGTCAGCTCCTCCAGCGAACGGCGCATCCGGCGGATGGCCTCCAGCCGGGTAGGGGCGTGAACCAAAACCTTTGCCGCCAGAGAATCGTAGTAGGGAGGCAGGGTGTAGCCGCTGTAAAGCCCCGAGTCGATTCGCACGCCCATTCCCCCGGGGAAGTGGACAAAAGCCGCCGTACCGGGGCAAGGGCGGAAATCGGCGGCGGGGTCCTCTGCGTTTACCCGGCACTCAATGGCGTGGCCGTTCAGCGTCACGTCTTCCTGCGCAAAGCCCAGAGAAAGCCCGGCCGCGATGCGGATTTGCTGGCGCACCAGGTCCACCCCGGTGACAAGCTCGGTAATTCCGTGTTCTACCTGAATGCGGGTGTTCATCTCGCAGAAGTAAAACCGTCCATCCTCCGCCAGAAGGAATTCCACTGTCCCCGCGTTTTCATAGCCCACGGCCCGGGCGGCGCGAACTGCCGCCTCGCCCATCTCCCGGCGCAGCTCCGGCGTGAGACACCGGGCGGGAGCCTCCTCAATCAGCTTTTGGTTCCGCCGCTGAATGGAGCAGTCCCGGTCGAAGAGGTGAATCGTGTTTCCATGGCTGTCCGCCAGAATCTGAAACTCAATGTGCCGGGGATTCACCACAAATTTTTCAAGATACATGGTTCCGTCGCCAAAACAGGCCATGGCCTCTGCCACGGCCTCGTGGAACGCGGCGGGCAACTCCTCGGGAGCTTCCACCTTGCGGATGCCCCGCCCGCCGCCGCCGGCGCTGGCTTTCAGAAGCACGGGATAGCCCACCTGTCCGGCGACTTTCAGAGCGGCATCCACATCGGCCAGCGGGCCGCCGGAGCCGGGAACCGTGGGAACACCCGCCGCGGACATGAGCGCGCAGGCGGCGGCCTTGCTTCCCGCCTTGCGGATGGAATCACCGGAGGGGCCGATGAATTTCAGCCCCGCAGCGGCGCAGGCGTCGGCAAAGTCGGCGTTTTCCGACAAAAAGCCATATCCGGGGTGAACCGCATCGCAGCCGGTGGCCTTGGCGGCGGTCAAAAGCGCCGCCTGATTGAGATAGCTGTCGGCGGCCTTGGGCGGACCGATGCAAACGCTCCGGGTGGCAAGCTGGACGTGGAGTGCATCCGCGTCGGCGGTGGAATACACCGCCACCGTTTCAATCTCCATTTCCCGACAGGCCCGCAGCACCCGCAGTGCAATTTCGCCCCGGTTGGCAATCAAAATGCGCCTGAACATGGTTACGCCTCCCGATAACGGAAGATGGGCGCGTCAAAGCCCAGCAGGTCGCCGTTTTTCACCAGCGCCTCTTCAATCACGCAGTCGCAGGGGGCCGTCACCTCGCTCATCATTTTCATGGCTTCGATGAGACACACGGTCTGCCCCTTGCTCACGCGGTCACCCGAATTGACAAGGGGAGGCCGGTCAGGGGCGGGGGCGGCATAAAACGTTCCCACCAGCGGGGCCCGAATCACCGGCCCCTCCTGCGGGTTGGGGGCGGACATGGCGGGAGACGCAGGAGCGGCGGCAGCGTCGGGCGTTGCCGCCGTACCCGCCCGGCTCAGCTCCAGCTCGTCGCCGCCAACGCAGACACGCATGGTCAAAATGCCGCTTTTTTCAAAGCGGTCCATCAGTTCAAAAATCTCGGAGTTGGTCATGATTCTCCTTCCTTTATTCGCGT
Source organism: Oscillibacter sp. GMB15532 (assembly GCF_041020825.1). NCBI lineage: Bacteria > Bacillati > Bacillota > Clostridia > Eubacteriales > Oscillospiraceae > Oscillibacter > Oscillibacter sp. GMB15532. Next base: position 291,923 of record NZ_JBEVTO010000001.1, on the reverse strand, counting down.
CCCGGGCGTTCACCGGGGACGCGCGCCTTTTGACGCCCACAGGGGCGCACAAAAAACCTTTATAGCGCGAAAGGGAACCGCAGCGGTTCCCTTTCGGTCGATGTGCGGCAATCAGGCCTTGTGAGCTTCCAGATACTTCACGATATCGCCCACGGTTTTCAGGTTGGGAAGCTCCGCGTCGTCAATGGCCACGCCTGTGGCCTCCTCCAGCGCCATCACCAGCTCCACGGAGGCCAGGGAATCCGCGCCCAGGTCCTCTGCCAGAGTGGCCTCCAGTGTCACCTGCTCGGCCTCGCAGGCCAGTGTTTCCACGATTACGTCCCGTACCTTCTCAAAATCCATTGTCAATATCTCCTTAAATTCATGTAGTTAAGTTTATTTAGTCAAAAAAATTGAACTAATTTGAGGTAATTTTAAACGCCACAGCCAGGTTTGTCAATAGGAAAAAAAGCGGAATTTTGCCGCTGGCACCATAAAAAGGATGTGACTTATTCCTTGGCGGGGGGAGAACAGCCGGGATTGCGCAGGGGGCGGAAGCGTGGTAAAATAGCGGCAAAGCAGCGGATTTGGTTTACGTCCCGCAGGTTTTTAAAGCCGTGCAAAGCCGCAGAATATGGCGGACAGGTCATTCGCGTTCTGCGCTGCGCGGACCGACGCCGGGAATGGGTTGCTTTGTGCAGGCGATAACCCGACGGCGAATAATCCACAGGCAATTCTGGAAAGTGAGGCTATTTATGAAATACGATTTTGATACTGTCATCGACCGCTCCGGTAACCGTGCCGCCAAATACGACGAGCGGCTGAAAAAGTTCGGCACGGAGGACGTGATTCCCCTGTGGATTGCGGACATGGACTTTCGCACTGCCCAGCCCATCGTCGACGCGCTGAAGGCGCGGGCTGAGGAGGGCATCTGGGGCTATACCGCCCGGCCCGACAGCTACTTTACTGCCATCCGCGGCTGGCAGAAGCGGCGCAACGGCTGGGACATCGACCAGAGCCTGATGAGTTTCAGCCTTGGCGTGGTGCAGACGCTTTCCGCCTGTGTGCGGCTGTTCACCCCGGAGGGGGGCAGCGTCCTGATTCAGACCCCGGTGTATTCCGAGTTTTACGACATGACCGAGGCGTGGGAGCGCACGGTGGTGGAAAATCCCCTTGTGGAAAAGGACGGCAAGTGGACCGTGGACTGGGTCGACTTTGAGGAAAAGCTGGGCCGGAGCGACCTCTTTATTCTGTGCAACCCCCACAATCCTCTGGGCATCGTCTGGACGGCGGAGGAGCTGCGGCGGATGGGAGAGCTGTGCGACAAATACCGCGTGCCCATGGTGTCCGACGAGATTCACTCCGACTTGATTTTCCACGGGAAAAAGCACACCGTCGCGGCCAGCGTTGCGGAAAACGTCATCACCTGCATTTCCGGTACCAAGACCTTCAATCTGGCAGGCCTGCAGGCCAGCACGGTGGTGTTCCCCAACCGGCACAAAAAGCAGGTGTTTGACCGCTTCTGGCATCGCATGGACATTCACCGCAACAACGCCTTTTCCCTCACGGCCATGGAGGCTGCGTTTACCCATGGGGACGAATGGCTGGACCAGCTTCTTCCGTATCTTTCCGCCAATTTTGACTACATCCATGACTACTGCGCCGCGCATATACCGCAGATTCGCCCCACCGTGCCGGACGCTACCTATCTCGTCTGGCTGGACTGCCGTGCGCTGGGGTTGAGCAACCGGGAGCTGCACGACTTTATGATTCAAAAGGCGCGGCTGGGCCTGAACGACGGGGATTCCTTCGGACGGAGCCTCAGCGGCTTCATGCGCTTAAACGCCGCCTGTCCACGCTCTGTGCTGGAGCAGGCCATGGAGCGGTTGAAAGCCGCCGTGGATAGCTTAAATCTTTAATATAAGGGAGCGGGCGGCATGCAATTGCGGGCGCCGGATTATCTGGAACAATTTCAGTGCCTTGCGGGCGCGTGCCCCCACTCCTGCTGTCAGGGCTGGGAGGTAGTGGTGGACGAAGCTTCCGCCGAATTTTACCGCACCCTGCCGGAGCCGCTGGGAGAGCGGCTCCGGGCAGCCCTGCAAACCGAGGACGGAGAGGACTATTTTGCCCTGACGGACACGGGCCGCTGCCCCTTTTGGGATACGGACGGCCTGTGCGCCATCCACCGGGCGCTTGGACCGGAGCGGACCAGCGAGGTCTGCCGCAGCCATCCCCGGTTTATTGAGGACTACGGCCCGCTGCGGGAGACAAATCTCGTCGCTTCCTGTCCGGAGGCCTGCCGCCTGCTGCTCTCTTCCTCCGCGCCGCTGATGTTTCCTCGGACGGAAACGGACGAGAAGGGCGAGTCGGGGGACCCTTGGCTGGATCCGCTGCTGGTTGTCCGGGAGAAGCTTTTTGAAGTTTTACAGGACCGTTCCCTCAAAATTGGTTTCCGCCTTTCGGAGCTGCTGGCCTTGGCGGCGGAAGCCCAGATTTTGCTGGACGAGGACGAGGCCCCGTCACTCCCGGCCCTTTGCCGGGCGTGGTCGGCTCCTGCCCCCGTTTGTCAGATGGACGGGGAGGGGATTTTTCCCCGTGCGTGGGAGATGCTGTCCGGTCTGGAAATTCTGGGAGATGATTGGCGGGCGCTGTTGTGTCGGGGGAGGGAAGCCGTTCCCGGTGCGGTCCCGGAAGCTCTGCTGGAACGGATTGTCGCCTACTTTCTGTTTCGCTATGCCCTCAAGGCCGTCAACGACGGGGATTTGCTGGGGCGGGTGCAGCTTGCCCTGCTGGGCGGTTTGGTGGTGGATCGGGCGGCAAGCCTTCTGCCCCTTGATAAGGCCCTGCGGCTCTACTGCCGGGAGATTGAGCACAATGAGGATAACATAGAGGCGCTGCTGTCTGTGTTTCGCACCGAGCCCACCCTGTCACTCTCCGCCTTTTTCCGAACACTGGGGGATGATGCAGTGGAGGGCTTAAAGTCTGAGTAAGCGTGATGTGAAACTGCACAAAAATCAGTGATAAAATAATTACAAAATGTAGAAACGCACAAAAGCCACTTGACTTTTATGCGCTAATGTGGTATTTAATAATTACCGGAAGGAAGTGAGTCCAATGGGCTAGCTGGTTCAGCGAAATCCAGTCTCATTTCTCACCGCCGCGTTTGGAAGTATTCCGCAATTTCACCGCAAGTGCAGGCTGATTTCAGCGAATAGATCTTTCCCCGCAAAGATAAATACTTTCCCGGCAACCCGGCAAAGCCTTGGCGAATTTCCGGCAGACTCCAGTAAACCCACGGAGGGAACCAAAGACGAGACATAACTCATTTCAATGAGAATCACGAGATTCGGTTTTGGCAATGTCCAAGGCAACTATCTGCGTGCACCTGATGTTTTATGGATTGGCTGCCACCGAGAGTTTTTCCTGTTTCCCGGTCATCCCAAAGCTTTTTCCGGTATCCCGCAGCGTAAGTCTCAGTATCCCGGCCTTCCAAACGTGAATCTACGAAAGTAAGAGGTAGCAACATGGCAGAGAACCCCAGTCAGAAGTAACCCCCCATCTGCGTTGGACAGATGGGGGGTTGTGTTTTTTAATAACGATTCGACGTCCCGGAAGGGGCGTGTTTTTTTGCCCAGAAGCATTCGCAGTCGTTTTTAGCCGGACAAGGGAGAGGGCACAGAGTGGGAGAGGGACGCGCGAAGAGAACCCGGGGGAGCAAACACGCCGGAAGGATCTAGGAAAAAACGCGGAGAAGTAAGAACGTAAAAAATGAGCCCGGAAAATGGAAGAAGGTCACAGGAAGAAAGGCCCCGGCGGAAATTCTCGCCTCCGGAGTAAAACCCTGCCCCGGCGAACGCTTGTCCGCCGGGGCAGGGTTTTTCAGTCGGTGTTCTTTTTGTGGAAAAACGCGATGCCCAGCGTGTTTGGTCCGCAGTGGGAGAAAATCGTGCAGCCCGCCTTGCCCTCTAAAATGGTGCCAAAGCGTCCGTCTGCCCGCAGAATCTCCCGGGCCGTGTTCGCAAGCTCCGGGCCGAAAGAGGTGTCCACCAGCCAGACGCGTTCCGTGTCAATGTCCGTCCGTCCGTCCAGCCGGTCGTGGAGGTATTCCGTTACCACCCGCTCAATGGAGCCCCGGTATTTTTTTGTGACGGACATTTTCCCGTCAATGACCTCCACACAGGGGTGCAGCTTCAAAAGATTTGCCCCGATGGCGGTTACGGAATTGCAGCGCCCGCCTTTTTTCATATAATCCAGCCGGTCCAGTACAAAGCTGACCTCCAGCCGGTCGCGCAGGTTTTCCAGTTCCGCAACAATTTCCTCCGGAGGGCGGCCCTCCCGCGCCATCCGCGCCGCCCGCAGGGTAAGCTCACCGATGCCCACCGTCAGGTTGGCGGAATCCACCACGTAGACGCCCCGCAGCTCCTCCGCCACAATTCTGGCATTTTGATGACAAGAGGAAAAACCGGCGCCCAGATTGATATGGATGACCGCGTCGTATTCCTTCAGCAGATTGCTGAACAGCTCGTGGTAATCCGCCGTGTTTACCGCACTGGTGGTGGTGATGTCGCCGCCGGCGTCCACATGGGCGGCAATGTCCGCCGGATGGATGTCAACGCCGTCCCGGTAGACACGCTCGCCTTTTACAATGCCCAGCGGCACCACCGTGATATTGTTTTCCTCCAGCAGGGCGACCGGCAGGTCGCAGGTGCTGTCCGTGGTAATTTTAATCATGGGCGGGCTTGCTCCTTTTCGTGATGTCTGATTTCCTGAAAACTGTCAAGTTATTTTCGGCCCGTCTGCCGTAAATGATTTATCAATATTATCACAGCCGCTCTGAAATTTCAAGAGTGCGGCACAGCCGCAGAATATCTCCCGCCGCGGCGCGCAGGTCCCGGCGGCTCCTAAGCCGCGCCTGCTCATAAGGCACCGCCACGCGGTTGATGGAGAAAACCGCCGTAATGCCGAGTGCGTAGATCTCCTCCGCGCCCTCTCCAACATCGCCTACCAGAGCGATGACCGGCACACCGCGAAGGGCGGCCCGCCGGGCCACACCCACCGCCACCTTTCCATAGAGGCTTTGACGGTCCAGGCAGCCCTCGCCGGTGATGACCAAGTCCGCTCCGGCAAGTGCTTTGTCAAAGTCCACCGTGTCCAGCACTGTTTCGATGCCCATTTGCAGGCGGCTCTTAAAAAACGCAGTCATTCCCGCGCCCATTCCACCCGCTGCTCCCGCGCCGGGGAGACTGAGAACCTCCGCGCCGCAGTCCCGATGCAGCAGGTCGGAAAGATGGGCAAGCCCCTCGTCCAGTCGCAGGACCATGGCCGCATCCGCCCCTTTCTGGGGGCCAAACACCGCCGCCGCTCCCGTCGGGCCGCAGAGGGGATTGTCAATGTCCCACATGGTTACGATAGGAAGGGCGGCAAGAGCAGGGTCAAGTCCCAACAGGTCGATGCGGGCAATGTCCCGCAGGGTTCCCCCGACGGGTGTAAAAAGAGTTCCCTCTTCGTCAAAAAACCGGATGCCGCAGGCCGCCGCGGCTCCACAGCCGCCGTCGTTGGTGGCGCTGCCGCCAAGGCACATAATGATTTTCCTCGCGCCCCGAATCGCCGCATGGCGCAGCAGTTCCCCCACGCCAAAGGTGGTGGTGCACTCCGGATTTTTGGGGTCGGCCAGAGGAAGACCCGCAGCTGCGGCCATCTCCACCACTGCCGTCCCGTCGGGCAAAAGGCCGTACTCCGCCTCAATGCGCTGCCCGTTGGGGCCAATGCAGCCCGTGCGCACCCGCTCGCCGCCGCAGGCGGTGAGAAATGCGTCCACGCTGCCCTCGCCCCCGTCCGCCACGGGAAGGGATAGAATCTCCGTCTCCGGAAAAATTTCACCAATGGCGGCGGTCAGCTCTTCGCAGACTTCCCGGGAAGTCATGGTCCCCTTAAAGGAATCGGGGGCCAGAATAATTTTTTTCATGGCGCTCCCTCCCAAAACGGTTTCAAAAGCGGATGCTTTCTATTTAATATTGTATCATACCCCTGTCGTGCTGTCTAAGAAAATTTGCGGTGCGGCCCGATGCGTCAAATTTGCGGACTCGGGCCATTGAATGTGCCCGGCTATGAAGAACGGAAATGTTGACTTTGCCCATTGGGCGTCGTATACTTTAAAAAATATTGTCTGCCAGAAAAGCATACCAGACCTTTTTCGGCAGGTTTCGGAAGGAGCGCGGCTATGTTTCGTGAAATGCGCAGAAAGAGGCAGCTGTTATCAGAGGAGGACGCGGTTGGTGTTCTGAACCGGGGAACGGCAGGCGTTCTTGCCCTGTCCGGGGACGACGGTTATCCTTATGCTGTTCCCCTGAGCTATGTGTATGACTGCTCCAAAATCTATTTCCATGGTGCAAAAGAAGGGCACAAGATTGATGCGATCCGCCGGTGTGAAAAGGCCTCCTTTTGCGTAGTGGACCGGGACCAGGTAGTGCCGGAGGAATACACTTCCTACTTTAGAAGCGTGATTGTCTTTGGTGCGCTCCGGATTTTAGAGGATGACGCTGAAAAGATGGAGGCCATCAAAAAGCTGGCTGTCAAATACGCTCCGGAAAACAGCGCCCAAAGGCTTAAAGAGGCCATTGACCGGGAGTGGAAGCCCCTTTGCGTAATGGAGATGACCGTTCACCATATGACGGGGAAAGAGGCCATCGAGCTGATGAAAAAACGTCCGGAACAGGGTGTATGACAGCGGCCGCATAAGCCCCGCAAGTGTGAAGCCGCGAATTATTGAAAAGGGCACGGGCCGTCAATTGACGGCCCGTGCCCTTTTTGATACGCACAGGAAGAATTAAAAAACACGAAGCTACCGTCTGAACACGGCAGCTTAATCGTTTTCTAAAGTCCTTAAAATTGTTGGTGGATTCTGAAACAAAATATCATTTTCCTCGCAAACCGCTGCGATCAGCTTCTGCAATTCACCCACGTCAACCGTTTCGGGATTCAGCGTTATATAAAGCGCGCACGGACCCCATTCGCTCAGGTCAAACCACACATCGTAATTTCCGACGGCAACCGCTTTGGCGGCATCCTCCGCACTTAAAATCGCGGGCGTATCCGGCAATACGTAAAAATCAAAAAAACTGGGGTCTGCCGTGTTGATTTCCTGATTCATCCAAAACGCAGTTGCGTCAAAGCCTCTTGCCAGAAGCTCCAGCGTTTTTTCATTCCTTACGTAAATTGAAACGGGAGAACCTATATCCTCCAGAAAGCGACGATACCGCACGGGAAAGCGTTCGGGATGGAACTTCTCTTTTTTTGAAAATTCCCTATTGGAGCCGATTTTTGTCAAAACCAGTCCGGAACCGCAGATGCGTTTCATAATCTCCATACTTAGCGTTACGATTCTGCGGTCATCCTCGCCTACGTTAGCGCCAAATTCATATTGAATGTGCGTATTTGGAACGGTTTTCTGGGCTTCGTCCGTGCACTTGACAAAGTGCAGACTACCGTCCGGCGGCCAATCATCCGGCGTCAACGTAGATTCGTGATGCCGTGGGAAATAGTAAAGGTCCCATAAAAGTTTAATCAGTCCCATATCTAATCCTCCGGACAAGTAATGTCCACGATATACCGCCCAAGCGCGTCCCCGCCTATGGCTCCGCCGATACCGCCAACAAGACCTAAAACGGGGACCGCAATAAATGCGGCCGGACCGGTTGCCACGCCCACCAGCGCGCAGTCGCTCAGGAATCGTATTCGATACTGTAATAGATGCAGGCGTCCAAATCGTAAATTTCAAATAAATAGTTGTGACAATACCTGCCTTAAAATTCCTCCGGAGTTTCATCTTTGAAATACCACAGGCCATTGATAACCTGTGCGGCGGCCTCTGCTTCGGAGACATATCTCAACTGCAATTGTATATTTCCAGGGATCGGTGATTCCTGAAACCCGTTCTTATGCAACTGTTGTGCAAACTCTTCGGATTTATCCGGCAAGATGTGCGCCGTGATGGTGGCAGTCCCATTTTCTGGAAATCCATCATAGTCATTCGTTCTTATGACCTGCGTTCCCGCCGGGAAAATAATGCGATCTTCTGAATTTATGTAATTTACCCATGTGAAACACAGTGCAACTAAGAGCGGCAACAAAACAAAAAGTCCAAACCCACCCAACACGCTATAGAGCATGGAATGATCCCGTCTTCGTGCCATACAACTACCCTTCGTACCCTTTCGGATTCTGAAACAAAATATTATTTTCTTCGCAAACCGCTGCGATCAGTTCCTGCAATTCACCCGCGTCAACCGTTTCGGGATTCAGTGTTACATATAGAGCGGAAGCTCCATTTTCACAGATCTGAAACCACACATCGTAATTTCCGGCGGCAACCGCTTTGGTGGCATCCTCCGCACTTGAAATTGCGGGCGTATCCGGCAAAATATAAAAATCAAAGTAGCAGCGATTTTCTGTATCGATTTTCTGATTTGCCCAGAGGGCGGTCCCGTCAAAGCCGTCCGTCAGAAGAAACAGCGTTCTTTCGTTTCCCGCGTACATTGAGATCGGGGAATCCATGCCCTCCAAAAACTCACGATACCGCACGGTAAAGAGCAAATGTTTTGAATTGCGTGCCTCTTTTTTTGAAAACTCCCTGTCTGAGTGAATTTTTGTTAAAACTTGTCTGAAACCGCAAAATCGCTTCATAATTTCCGCGCTGAGTCTTACAATTCTGGCGTCATATTCATCTAAATCCTGTGTAAACTCGTAGCGAATGTAAGTGCCTGAAATATTTTTTGAGGATTCTTCTGTGCATTCCAGAAAGTACATTGTGTCGCACGATGCCTGCTCATTTTGCACGGCATACTGCGCAGAAAGCGCTCGCTTAAAAAAGCCGTTGATAAAGCTCATTTCAATTTAATCCTCCGTACAAGTAATGTCCACGATATACCGCCCAAGCGCGTCCCGGACTATGGCTCCGCCGATACCGCCAACAAGACCTAAAACGGGGACCGCAATAAATGCGGCCGGACCGAATGTTGCGCCCGCCAGCGCGCAGTCGCTCAGGAATCGTATTCGATACTGTAATAGATATAGGCGTCCAAATCGTAAATTTCAAATGTATAATTAAAACAGTCTCCTCCAGAAAATTCTTTATTAGGGGTATCGTCTTGAAAATACCATAGACCATTGGTGACCTGAGCGGCGTCCGCTGCTTCTGTGACTCCCTGCAACTGCATATGCACAAACTCGGAAATTGGCGTTTCTACGAATCCATCCTCCTTAAGTTTTGAGCAAACTCCTCAGATGCCTCCGGTAAAATATGAGCTGTAATGGTTGCAATTCCATCCCCGGGAAATCCGTGATCATCTGTTTGTGAGACCTGCGTCCCCTCCGGGGAAAAAGGGTGGGATTTTGAATACATATAGCTGGGCCATATAAAATACAGTGCGATTAAAAGCGGCAGCAACACAAAGAGTCAAAACCCACCCAACACGCCATAGAGCATGGAATGATCCCGTCTTCGTGCCATACAACTACCCTTCGTACCCTTTCGGATTCTGAAACAAAATATCATTTTCCTCGCAAACCTCTGCGATCAGTTCCTGCAATTCGCCCACGTCAACCGTTTCGGGATTCAGCGTTACATATAGGGCACACGGCCCCCATTCGCTCAGACTAAACCACACGTCGTACTCCCCAGCGGCAGCCGCTTTGGAGGTTTCTTCCGCGCTTGAAATTAGGGCGCTTTCCGGAAAAACGTAATAATCAAAAAAGCAGTCATCCGTTCGATCAAGCTCCTTAAATGCAGCCAGCGCGGTTCCATCAAAGCCATAGGTGCAAAAGAAGAGTTCCTTATCATGTCCTGCATAGATAGGGGTCTGCGGCTGAGTTTGCTGCAAAAACCGCTGATACCGCACAGGAAAGCGATCGGGTGGAGATTTTTCTTTTTTAGAAACCTCCCTGACGGATCTTATTTTTGTTAAAACCCGTCTGGAAACACAGAAACGCTTCATAATCTCTATGCCGAGTTCCCCAATTCTACGATCATACTCATCTTCGTTTGACGAAAATTCATAGTTTCTATACGTTTCTGGTATAGATTTCCAAGAGGCGGTCCCACATTCAATAAAATGCAGACTACCGTCCGGCGGCCAGTTGCCCGGCGGCAACGTAGATTCGTGATGCCGTGGGAAATAGTAAAGGTCCCATAAAAGTTTAATCAGTCCCATATCTAATCCTCCGTACAAGTGATGTCCACGATGTATCTCCCAAGGGCATCCCCGCCCAAAGCACCGACAATGCCGCCCGCAAGACTTAAAACTGGGACCGCAATAAATGCGGCCGGACCGGTTGCCACGCCCGCAAGCGCGCCCAGCTGTGCCCCCAGCGCGGCGCCCGCCCAGCTTCCACCGATACCGACGGCGGTGGAAAGCGTTGTTTTGCCAAGTTTCCGATCTGCATCCTTTAAGTCCGCGTCAATAGTTGTTCCTAACTCCAAAGCATCCAGGGCAATCCCTGCCACCAGCAATACTTTTCCGGCAACACGAACCTTCTTGCCGGCGCTTTTCAAATCTTTTAGCATGTCGTAAGCGCTATCACTGAGCCGAAAATGATTATATCTGTTTTTAAGCCAAGATTGAAGCGCAGTGGGATGATTCCCAAAATCAACATTGAGGTGATTATAATCAATCGGCAGTTGCTCCCCGCGAAAGAAAACTTTATGCGGCACTCCGTTTTTGCTAATATGAGGTGTATCGATTCGAAGATACCGATAGCCAGTCTTTACATCTGCAATCGAATTATTGGGCATGTTGTTACTGCCTGCAATCATTAATCCTCCTGCGTTATTTTGCAGCGGGTCAATCCATGCAAGTGTCGGCACCGTTCCGTGCTCCAAATTTTTAATAAATCTCTCCCACGCAGCTAGCGTTTTTCCTCCATAAACGCCGTCCTCATTGAGATGCTCGCCAATCCCCAACTGGTTTAGCTTACTTTGCAGCTCCCGAATCTTCGCCGGGTCGCCGCCCACAAACCACGCCAGCTTTTCTATTTTGCCGCTGGCCGAGCCGGTACTGATACCGCAGCGCTCCAACTCGCCGACGGCAAGCTTCAGTTCTTTGGCGGTATCATCGGTGATGTAATTGTTCTCCCGCTCATTGCGCTCCAGGTCCTGATCCAGCTGGTGAGCAATGGATTCCAGCGAACTTTTCAGCAGACCGTCATAGTCCGGGCTTCCCCAGCGGGCGCTGTACATGGTTGGGACATCCTGTCGAAAAACAACCCGCTCCATGCGGTCCAGATATTCGCGGCTCCCGATGGAGTGTCCGCACTTTCCCCGGATATCCGCCGTATCGCTTCCAGCCTGATAGGCGTCCGCAACCTCCTGCAAAAAGTCCTTGCCCTTTCCCTGCGCAACGTCTTCCAGAAATGCCCGCTTTTTCTCGCTGCTTCCGGCGGCAAAAGCGATGCCCCAGTCCGCAGCCTTTTCAATGAGATCAATGCATTCACTTGAAAAGAAATCCGGATTGTTTTTTACCTTGCGGATGGCGGCTTCAATTGCGCGCTCGTCGCTGAAAGGATTGCTGAAAAGACCCGAGAGATTCAGCATAGTAATGCATTCGCCGCTGTGGGTGCAGGAAGTATCTGCCATTCTGCAAACATCATACAGCCCTTGAACCTGTTTTGCAAGGGTATTTCGACCCCCGGAATCAATGGAAGAGAGTCGCTTTTTATGCTCCTGCAAATCTTCGTGGATTTCCTCCACCATGTCGCTTGCCCGACTGCCGGTTTCCCGCAGTGTTTCCTGATAGCTTGCCTCTGATGCCCGCTGCATCAGTCCGCCGAAAAAGGTGGAGCGGTTTACCCGACTCCAATACTCGCCGCTTCCCAAAACGGCTCCGTTTTCTCCAATCGCTTCTCTGCTCATGCCGTGCCTCCTAAAAGTCCTTTTGATAAAAGGCGTGACAATGGAGAGAAGTTGTACAATAATGTGCAACTTCTCTCCATTGATTCTGTCTGGTGAAATGCCCTTGTAAAACAGGTTCAGGGGCTGTATGATGTTTGTGGAAGGGCAGGTATTTCCTGTGCCCACAGCGGCGCATTGCCATGTAGAACCTGACGGGCCTTTTCAGCATTTCTTTCAGCGATGGGTGAGCAATTGAAGCGGCCATCCAAAAGCTTGAATTTACAATGTAAGTGCAGCAGTAAAAAATAATGACTCAGAGCAGGGAATCCGATACCATAGTGTTTGTGAGGACAACTATGGGAGGATACCAAGACAATGAGTCATTACCATCATCTTAGCATATCGGAACGAGAAAAGATACTTGTATTGCGTACAGAAGGTAAAAGTGTACGAAGGATAGCGGGTGAAATCGGACGTTCCGCATCAACGATATCTCGAGAGCTGCGCCGTAACCAGCTTCACCATGAAAGGTATTCCGCAATAGATGCACAAAGGAGCTACCATAACCGCCGCAAGAAATGCAGGCGGCAGAGGCTACTCTCAAACATGCTGCTAAAGGAAACTGTGATGCGTTTGTTTCTTAAAGAGCAATGGTCTCCGGAACAAATAGCGAATCGCCTTGTACACGAGAACAACCAACTCAGAGTCAGCTATGCTACTATTTATCGGGCAATTTATTCCGGGGCGTTTGATACGCCGGAGCAAAGGCGTTCCAAGGGAAATCGGGGTGCAATTAGGAATCTACGCCATCGGGGAAAAACCAGACGCCGCCAAGGAACCGTTGAAACCAGAGGCAAAATTGCAATCAGCAACCGCATTCAAGAGCGCCCCCAAGAAGCTGACGATCGGCAAATTATTGGGCATTGGGAAGCGGATACTGTGGCTGGGAAAACAGGCTCTGCCTGTCTTGTAACCATCACAGATCGGTGCAGCCGGTATCTGCTGGCCGGAAAGGTAGCAAAGCGATATTCGGCTCTGGTTGCAGACAAGATGATCTCTTTGTTATCCGCTTTGCCTAAGAAGAAACGCAGAACCATCACGCCTGACCGGGGAAAAGAGTTTTCTAAGCATAGTTGCGTAACGAAGGCATTAAACGGAGTGCAGTTCTACTTCCCAGCCCCCCATGCGCCCTGGCAACGGGGCACAAATGAAAATACCAATGGTCTGCTTCGAGAATATCTGCCCAAGTCTTTTGACATCGCACTTTCTTCAGAAAACCAAATTGCAGACTTCATTAAAAAGCTCAATCACAGACCTCGCAAATGCTTAGGATGGAAAACTCCCTTTGAAGTCTTTTTTCAAAAATCGTTGCACTTGACTTGACAATTCAAGATTCAAAAATTCACCCTTTTTACCCTGAGGGAACACAAGTCACGAGAACAGATGACCGTGGATTTCGCGCGGGTGGCGCCGCAACTGATACGGCTTATATTCTACCGGGGGAATCCGAGAAGTTTGCGCAAAAGCTGCGGGAGGATGGATTTTAAGAAACTCCGCTTTCCAATTTTGCACAGCAGACCTTGTCACACATCAAGGAGTTGGAATATGTAGTTCAGATCACCAATGGCGTGTGGCTTTTCTGGGATAACAGTCCTGAAGAGACTTCAAACGGAGACTACACAGATTTCCGGATAGAAATTTACGATTTAGATGCCTGTATCTATTACAGCATCGAATACGATTCTTGAGCGATTGGGGGTATTGCCGGGGGCCGATTTTTGGCATGGCTGGTTCTTACACCTGATCTTCCCCTAGCGAATGGGTGACTGATATTACAAGAATTGGAGAATAACTATGTTCTTACGGCGCGGCAAGGAAAAGAAGAATTCGCCCAATCCAGATGAGTTCTGGCTATCACAGGGCGATTTCCGAATCAGTGAAGCGCTACCCGAATTTGTTCGATACTATGGGATTCCCACGTTTTTCTACGAAAAAAACGTATCCGAGCAAGAGAAAAACGAAGAGAAATTTCGCCGGATTGTAGGCAATGCAATAAAATGCCTGCTCAAAGGAAATTCTTCCATGCTTCTGATTGAGGACAGGTCTCAGCGATCCGCCGGTTTGTGGACTGATGAAATGCCCAAGTTCAAAGAAATGGCGCTTTCGGAGGGCGGAACGCTGCTGGAGGCGCATGACAGTCTCTGTGGGCGATACCTGTTTACTTTTACGTTGATGCCGGATTTGTTTTTTGAAAAGATTTATCATCTGTTCAATGGTGACTGCCGCTATCAAAGTATCTATGTCACATATTCAGTCCTGGGAAAAAGCGTGCAGGAGGGCGCCGACTTGGCATCGTTCAAAAAAGCCACTCTTTTGAACATGTATATTGACAACGACCATCCGGTCCTTATCATTCAGGCTGCTCCGCAATACCCGCTGAAAAAAATAAGCGACGCGCTCTCTGCGGCTTGTCAATTGGAGGGATGGATTTTCCGCACACTATTCAGCAGTGAAGCGCAAACTGGTAATCCCGGAAGTGAGACGGGCAATCGTTGCAACAACTTGCGGAGCGATCAGTGAACTTCAAAACCCGCCAACAATTTTAAAGACTTCAGAAAACAGATAATCTGCTGCTATTTCAATTAAAAGGACGCGCCTTTCATCGCTTGAAAGGCGCGTCCTTTTATCTTTTATGGCGCGGTGCAAAACTATATATGAGGCGAGTGCCTCAAGTACCCCGCTGCAAGCAGCGTCAGCGACGAGAATCATACGCAAAGAAATGACAAGGTTCCTTAAAACCCATCAAGGCGCAGAGCATCCGGACACGTTGTCCTTATGACGCCTGAGCCGCAGGCTGCTTCTTAATAAAATAAGTTCTCTGAATTGCCAACGACGGATTGTCTGTAATGACGCCATCCACCCCTAAAGCAATGACCTTGTCCAGAATCTGCTTTGTATTGATGGTCCACACATAGATCTGTTTACCCGCAGAATGAGAAAGCTGCACCACCTCTGCATCCACACAGTTTGCGTTCAGACTGATAACATCGGCACACCGCAGCTCTAGAATACAGCTTTTAAAATTGCAGCCCACGTATGCTGTTCTGATTTCGGGGGCGTAGCTCTTCACTCGCTGAAGAATCCCGCAGTCGCTGGAGGCGACCAGGCATCGGTTCTGCATGTTTGTTTCCAAGATCAAATTGACGACTTCTTTTTCGTAGCCGTCTTCTTCACATGGCTTGAGTTCAATGTTCAGCATCATACTGCTGCTTTTCAGGAACTGAAATACCTCCTGAAGCGTTGGAATTGCTTCCTGAATAGACCAAGGCCCGAAGCCGCTCCTTACTTTTAGACTGCGAAGCTCATTATAGGTAACGTCACAGATTTCCCGATTCACTCCGGTAGTGCGCAGAAGGTTGCTGTCATGCATGGCGACTAAGACTCCGTCTGATGTCTGACGTACGTCCAACTCGACATAGTCTGCCCCTGCGTCTGCCGCCCCCCGAAAGGCGGCCATTGTATTTTCCGGAAAGCGGGAGGAGTCGCCCCGATGCGCCACAATTTTAACTTCGCAGTAATTAGCCTTTTGAGGGGGCTGATATAAGATGAATCCGCATAGCCAAACAGATAAAAAGGCTGCGGCAAAAAGACCTGCTCCCACTTTTCGGAGAACCCGCCGCTTCTTACTCATGTGTATGCCGCCTCCCGCCCTCTGCCGAATTTATAGTTCGGCTTTTAAGAAGCTTCTGCATATATGTAGGATTTATGCGGTATAGGTTCTTATGAAGTACCTGCCACCGCACTACGAAACGAGAAGAAAAGGGGAACCGGAGCGGTATATTGCCCAACGGAGCGGAAGGGCATCAGATATTGACACAAGCTTCAGTATTATAGTTTTCTTCGAACTTTTACTTGTGTCTGCTGCTTGGAATTTATTTTAAAAAATGATCAGCACTGACGGTAGTCATTATAATTGCTGCACACAAAATCAATAAATTCAATTAAGGGTTGGTTTAATTTCTTACCCTTTTTAAAAGCGATGATCAGTGGAAAGCCGAATTCTGGTTCGCCGATGGAAAAATAGAGGGGTGATTCACCCCCATCGAGGGAACGCTCAATACCGGATTCGGGCATAAATGTTAATCCAAGCCCAACCGCTGACATACTTAGTGCTGTGTTCATATTAGAAACATAGGTGATACGGGAGGGCATAACATCTCTCGATTTAAATATTTTTCGGGAGAGAAGGCCCAGTCGATATTTTTCCACCAAAAGAATAAATGCTTCGTTTCTGAGGGACCGCAGATCAATCATGGAGGAGTAGTATCTGTTGTTCACAAAATCATAGCTGCTTTTGGCAACCTCCGAACTGCGTGAAGCGACCAGTACAATTTTTTCATAGTTCAGCACCCGATATTCCAGTAACTGATTGTTCTGCGGACCGTTGACAACGCAGGCGTCGATCTGATCTGCAAGCACCAATGCTTCCAGATCCTGCGAGACGCCCTCTTTTATGACAACCTTGACATTGTGGTGCTTGTCCATAAATTCCGGAACAATTTTCGGTAGAAATACTGGGATACGCCATGGAACCACACCGATTTTTATTTCAGTGCATGTAGATTCCTTGTGCTTCCCGAGTTTGCTGAAAAACTTTGCTTTTAATGCTTCTGACTGCTCAATATATTGGACCATCAGAATGCCGGCTTCGGTCAGCTCCAAAGGCGCGTGGGAACGATCAAAAAGCTTTACGCCGAGCTGCTTTTCAAGATTGATGACATAGCGGCTGAGTGACGGCTGGGCGATAAACAGATTTTTGGCCGCCTTTGAAATGCTTTTTTGCCGTGCTATTTCCATTATATAATCAAACTTTATTTCATCCATATCATCACCCCGGCACATTATAACACTAGATGTTATAATGTGCATTACTTTTTCGGTCTTTGACTGAAAAAACCTGATATGCTAGCATCAATTTGTAGATAACTACAAAGGAAGGTGAAACGCGTTATGCAGGATATTAAACGTTCCATCCGGGAGATGCTGCCCGAGCTGATTGCAATCAGGCGGCAAATTCATCAGAATCCCGAATTAAGCAACCACGAAACTGCGACATCCAGGCTTGTTTTTGAGTTTCTCGAAAAATGCGGGCTGTCTCCGGAATACATTTTTGAAAATGTGGGGGTCACCGCATTGATCCGGGGCGGACAGCCCGGGAAGACCATTGCGTATCGGGCGGACATGGACGCATTGCCGCTTGATGAAAAAACCGGGCTGGATTTTACCTCCCAAAATCCAGGTTGTATGCACGCGTGCGGCCACGATATCCATACAACGGTTTTACTGGGCGCGGCAAAAGTACTGAGCCAAAATAAGAGCCGGCTGAAAGGCAATGTCCGTTTGATTTTTCAAGGCGGAGAGGAAAATTTTACTGGCGCGAAGCGGGCCATAACAAAAGGTGTCCTTTTAGATCCCCCGGTCAATTTTATTCTTGCCATGCATACCTGGCCCGATCTTCCTGCCGGTACCGTTGGTCTGAAAAAAGGCGCCATGATGGCATCCAGTTCGAATGTTTCCTTTGAAATCACCGGAAGCGGCGGTCACGCCGCCCACCCGCACCGGAGCATTGACCCGGTTTTGGTTTCTGCTTATACCATGACTGCCATTCAGTCTATTATTGCAAGAAATATCGCACCTGTCGATTCCGCAGTGATCACATTTGGAAAGCTGACTGCCGGAACCGCATCGAATGTCATCCCCAGCACTGCCCGGGCCGAGGGCACAGTGAGAACGCTCAGCGTAGAAACTGACCGTCGGATTGAGGAAAAGCTCAGGCTGATTGTTGAAAACCAGGCGGCCAGCTTTGGCGCCACGGGAGAACTGACGTTTCAAAAGGTGTGTGGTCCGGTCATCAACCATACCCCGGTAATCGAGGTGCTTGAACAATCGGGGAAGCAGTCAATAGGTAGCGAGAATTTGCGATGGCTTGAAACTCCGTCCATGGGAAGCGAGGACTTTTCCTTTTATCTTGAAAAGGTCCCCGGGGCGCTGATTCGACTGGGTACAGCCAATCAGGAGGAACAATCCAGGCTGCCGCTGCACAATTCCGGTATTTTATTTGACGAAAATAGCATTAAAACCGGTGTCCTGTTTATGGCCCAAGGGATTGTGGATCTACTTCTGCAGCTTTAATAAAGACATAAAAAGGAGAGAGAGTATGACAACACAGGCTATACTTGCATGCGTGGTTTTTGTTGCGGCAATCGTCCTCTTAATTTGGAAGCCAATCCATCCGATTTTAATTGGCGCGGCCATACCTACGGCACTGGCTCTTTTGGGAATTCTTGACGCCAAAACGGCATTTTCAGATTTTGCAAACACCACTGTGGTCTTCTTTATGAGCCTTTTGGTAATTGGCGCGGCTATTTTTAAGACCGGGCTGGCCGATTTTATTGGTGAAAAACTGATTGGCATTGTTGGGAAAAGCGAAACGGGGATCATTTTAAGCTCGGGGATCGTAGCGGCAAGCCTGTCGGCATTTCTCAACGATACCGGAACCACCGGGTGTCTCATTCCAATCGTCAGCTCATTAGCACAAAAAGCCAAGGTCCCACTTTCAAAAGTCCTGATGTCGGTCGCCTTTTTTGCTTCGCTGGGCGGGACGATCACACTGATTGGAACCACGCCGCATATTGTTGCCAACGGTCTTTTGGCTGATGCGGGAATTGCGGAATTTACCTTTTTTGAATTTGCAAAGTTTGGCATCCCTGTTACAATCGTCGGATTGATTTACATGGCAACCATCGGAAAAAAGCTGCTTCCGTCCAAAGAAATTTCAAATAGCAATGCAGCCGAGCTGGCCGAAAGAAGCCCCAAAAAAATGATTCTGGTTTTTGCAGTGTTTGTGTTTATTATCTACTGCATGGCGAGTGGGCTGTTGGCAATGCATCTGGCGGCGGCGTTGGGGGCCATTCTAGTCGTATTGTTTGGCTGTATCACGGTTGATGAAGCGGTCAAGTCGTTCAGCACCACCACGCTGTTTTTGGTTGCGGGGATTTTTCCCCTGAGCACTGCCCTGATTCAGACTGGAGCCGCACAGTTTATTATTGATATGCTTTCTCCAGTTTTAGCCGAAGCTTCTCCAGTATTTGTCTATGCCGCCGTCACGGGACTGACCATTGTGACCACCCAGTTTTTGATGAACACTTCTCTGACCGCAATTCTGGTGCCAATGGGAATTCTGGTTGCGCAGTCGGCGGGGATGGGCCCCAGAGGCGTGGTGATGGCGATTGCCGTAGCGGCATCTGCCGCATTCTGCACGCCCTTTGGCACGGGCCCCAATCTGCTGGTTTGGGAGGCCGGCGGATATGAGTTTAAGGACTATGCCAAGGTGGGCGCTCCGCTGGCTGTTATCTTCTGGATCATCACAACTGCCGCATGTATCATTTTTTATTAATTTTCGATAGGAGATAAAAATGGATAACAAAAAAAAATTGCGTGAAATCCTCGATCAAAACCAGTTTTTGATTGTCCCCGGAATTTATGATTGTATGTCCGCCAAAATGGCCGAAGAAACCGGCGCGAAAGCCCTCTTTTTGTCTGGCGGCGCACTGTCCATTGCGGGCTTGGGTCGGCCTGACATTGGGTTTTTGAATTTGACGGAGTTTATGAATGCAATTCAGCGCATTACGTCAACGGTTGATATTCCGCTGATTTCCGACGCGGATAACGGGTTTGGCAATGCGATTCACGTGGCAAACACAGCCCGTATGTTTGAAGCTCTAGGCGTGGCGGGAATGCAGGTGGATGATCAGATTTTGCCCCAGTCCGTTCCGACTACAAGCAAGGAAATGCTCAGCTGGGAGATGACCATTCCTAAAATTCAGGCGGTAAGAAAAAACGTCTCAAAGGACTTTGTGATAATTTTCCGCACCATTGCAAACATTGCAAAAAATGACTTAAGCGAGGCGGTCCGCAGAATCAACAGTGCCGGCGAGTACGGTGCGGATTATGCCTATGTGGACGGGCTTAAGTCCGCGGAAGAACTGGAGTACGTGGCCTCCAATGCAAAAATTAAGCTGTTGGTCAATATGAATGAAAAGGGTGCGGCTGCAAATCTTCCTATTGAGCAGATCAAGTCGCTGGGCTACCAGATTGGACTTTTCCCGGTTTCGGCAATGGCTGTGGCGGCAAAGTCAATGTATGATCTATTTGCCAATCTGTTTGCGCAGGAAAATACCCTGAAAGATCGCGAAAAGATGTTTAATCCCGTGGAGGTTTACAACATGATGGGGCTGAGCGCACTGACCGAAGAGTATATTAAGCTGTATCAATGAGCTGGACTTACGCAAAGTGGTAGTGAAAGGTTCCCCATCCATGCCGCGGTGCGAAGTGCCTGCAAGGAACCATCGGGGGAGGAATTCCCCGTAAAGAGCCTGAGGGGCCTGCCCGCCCTGGCCGAAAGGGAAATGCCAGAACCAAGAACAATGTCAGCACCAAATCTTCCGATACTTTTTGACGGACTTCCGGATAAAAAGGAACTTCGGGCCAAATTGGCCCGAAGTTTTTTTTCAAGGCTTGACATATTCCTCAAAATATCCTATGATTACATAAGAAAAGGGTAGGTGTACTTAACGTGAGTGAATCTTCAGATCCTGATTCAGAACCTCCGAATTGTCGAAGTACTGAATTAGTATTATTCAAAGGGCGTAAACAGATATTTCAATTTTTTATACACATAGCAGAGGGCAATTATATGTTGTCCTTTTTGCTGTGTGTTTTTTTGCTGCTATAAGAACAAACTTATATTATATTTTTCCCTAGTTAAGTGCTTACTCGAATTAAAATTCTAGAAATATGATGATATACATTAAATGTATTTCAGGAGGTAATAATTTTGAAAGACAATCCCTTGTTATGGCTATTTTTGCTACAACTTGTATTTATATGTCTTAATGCAATTTTTGCTTGTGCGGAAATTGCTGTGATCACGATGAATGATAACAAACTTGCGAAACTTACTGCTGCCGGAGATAAGCGGGCAATGCGGCTTACTAAACTTACCGAGCAGCCCGCAGGTTTTCTTGCTACAATTCAGGTCGGCATTACTTTGGTAAACCTTTTGAGCAGTGCCGTTGCTACGGAGAATTTTTCCGACCGGTTGGTAGCTTGGTTTATCAGCGTGGGGATTAACATCCCGTTATCTGTCGTTAATATTCTATCTGTGGCTATTATCACAGTCCTTCTAACCTACTTTACCGTGCTTCTTGGGGAATTGATTCCGAAGCGGCTTGCCATGAAAAAGGCAGAGCAAATCGCGCTGGGTATGTCAGGGCTTATCTACGCAGTTTCAAAGATATTTACTCCGGCCGTCTGGCTGTTTACCGTATCCACGAATGGACTCCTGCGGCTGCTTGGCGTTGACCCGAACAGTGAGGAAGATGAAAATGCGGAAGAAGAAATTCGCATGATTTTAGACGCAGGTAAGCAAAAAGGCACCATACAGCCCGATGAGCAAAGTATGATACAAAACATTTTTGAATTTGATGATATTTCTGCCGGGGAAATCATGACGCACCGCACGGAGGTTTCTCTGCTGTGGGTTGAAGAAACGGATGAACAGTGGGAACGCACCATTAACGAAAGCAGACACTCTATTTATCCTATTTGCGAAGATAATCCGGACCATATTATCGGTGTTTTATATACAAAAGACTACCTCAGGCTTAATAATAAGGCCCGTGAGCATGCAATGGAAAAAGCGGTGCAGTGCGCCTATTTTGTCCCGGAATCCGTGCGGGCAGATGTTTTGTTCCGTAACATGAAAAAATCCAGAAACCATTTTGCCGTTGTTGTTGATGAATATGGCGGAATGAGCGGAATTGTCACTATGAACGACCTGCTGGAACAATTGGTAGGTGACCTTGATGACGATATGTCTGAACCGCCGGAAGCGCCATTAATTGAGCGGATAGATTCAAAGACATGGCGTATTCAAGGAACAGCACCGCTAGATGAGGTAGCCAGGCAATTAGGCGTATTACTTCCTGATGAGGAACACGATACCTTTGGCGGCCTTGTCTTTGGCATCCTGGGAACGGTCCCGAATGACGGAAGTACACCGGAGCTTGAAGAGTATGGGTTAACGATAAAAGTGACGAAAATTCAAGACCGCAGATTGGACAGTGCAATCGTCTGTTTATCTGATGCAGAAAAAAATGACGCGAAACAGTTGGAAAAGGATTCGTAATAAAGATTATATAAGTATTGTTTGAGGGCCAAGGTGGCCCGAAGCTAATGGGGCCCCGTGTTTTAGTATCTTGAGCTTAGCTCATCCTATCACGGTTTATCTCCCGTACTCCGCTTTCCAGAGCGTTCATGCCGATGGCATGAACGCTCTTATTATATTTTCCAACGACTTTCTCGGAAATGAGGCTTATCTGGCAAGGGTGGGGATATATTCTACTACCTGTCCCACCAATCTCGATAATTGACTTCTCCACTCTTGGTACATTCGACAATTGACAAATTATGAAAACTATTGTATAAATTTAATTCCGTGGTTAGTATTACCTAACTGCGACTGAGGGGACGATGCGCCCAAGAGTTTAAGGAGGATATTTCATGGCCCAGAAGATGCACAGGCAAGGAATAAGCTTGCTGTTGGCGCTGGTGATGCTGCTTTCGCTGGCAGTACCCCCGGCGTTTGCGGCGCAGGCAGTGGTTTCCATCAAGGATACGGAGATCACCACACAGACAAACACCTTAACCGTGAATTTAACCCAAGTTCCGACAGCCGGACTTTTGCGTGTTTTTCAGTTAAATAGCAGCGCGCAATATACATCTGATTTGTTTACTGATACTGCATATATGCTGGCGCAGGGATTTATCACCACCATCAAGGTCGGCGATAATGAGCTGACGCTGTCCGCATCTCCCGTTGCGGGCAAAAAGATTGTTGCCGTTTTGCGGGATGGGAGCGGGGACAGTCCTGTGGATTACGTTTCCGAGCCGCTCATTGTTGGGGGAAGTCCCGTTGTCACAGACCCCAGCGCCATCCTTGCAAATTGCCGGGTCAGCCTGCAAAAAGATGGGTCGGAGCGAACGGAGCCCTTCCGGGAGGATGAGACTTCCGTGGATGTTAATGTCTTGCTGGACGAGACTGTTCAGCAGTGCGCCCTGACAATCTACGCCTATGCGGGCAACACCACCTTTAGTCCGGATGCGCCTTATAACAAGAGCCTGTGGTCGGGCATGGTAAAGGATGGCGATGAAGTTACCTGCGACTTTAACGTAAATAATCTGCCCCTGACTGTGGGGTATAAAATTATTGCCTGTCTAAACGTGCCGGTGGGAGAGGACAATTATCGTCCCATCAATTCTCAGGTGCTGCAGGTTGTTGATGGTTCCGGAAAGGGTTTTGAAGATTATACGTATCCCGATGTGACAATTGACGAGACGGAACTTTACGCGGGGGCTACCTCGCTGCACATCAGCCTGACCGGGGATGAGCGTCTGTTTCAGGCGGTGCGGGACGGGAAGACCAGCATCACTTGCGCGGTGGCCCAGTATCCCGCTGGAGACACCTTTGACTTTGAAAGCGGAGAGCAAATCTCTTTGAAAAACAATTTGCAGACGACTGAAGCCTTTAATGGAAAGGAAATTCAGCTCAACGAGCCGCTGCGTGAGGGCTATCGCGTCCGCGCCGTGGTTTATTGGGCGCAGAATCAGGAGCTGTTTTTGCCAAAGGGCAACGACTATGAGGCGGCCTTTAACCGCCCCGACGACTCGGTGCTGGTTTCTGCCGCACCCGATCAGGATACGTTGACGGTTGCGGTCAGCGGGCCCGTCGAAAGTGATGCGGAAAGCGTTTCCGTCACCGTCGGCGGCGCTGTGCCGGGCGGCTCGATTTTATTGCTGAAAAGTTATCCGGCGAGTGTAACGGAATTTGCTTCGGATTCCGGGGATGCTTACGGCACAAAAGTAAGTCCTGTGACAGGCGCAAATACCATCATCCCCAATACCGGAGTTTCCCTGACCGCCGGCAAGCAACTGGTGGCGTTTATTCTCAATGGCGGAGCGGCTGCTGCACAGTCCCGGCCGGTGACGGTGGAAGCCGTGCAGGATTTGACGGTTTCTCTGGTTGGCAAGCTGACGCCGGAGAGCACCCAGGCTGTGTTTCAGGTGACCGCGCGCAATAGCGGCGTCACAAACCTGAATGTGGTCAAGCTCTGCAAACTGGTTAACGGCGTGGCGAATACAGACACCCCCCTGCAAGCAAAGTACGGTCAAAGCCCGGGGGAAATTGCCTTTGATATCAATTCCGCAGCGCTGGCGGCGGGGGACCAGGTGTGCCTGGTCATTACGTACATGAACGGCAATAATACCTTTACCAGCAGCGCGTTTACCGTTGCGGCCGCGGCGCAGCCGGGGGCTCCAAGCGTGACCTTGCAGGATTCGGAAATTACGGCGGATACAACGAGCATTGCGGTATCGCTGGCAAACATTCCGTCTTCGGGGATTCTGCGGGTCATTCAGCTGGGTGCCAATGAAACATACGCAGGCGACAAACTCAACAATTATACAAGCCTGCATTTTGCCGTGCTGGGCAGTTTGGAGGAAGGAGAAAATACACTTGCACTTTCTCCCGCGCCTACGCCGGGTAAAAAAATCCTTGTTGTAATGCGGAACGGTGGCGTTAACCCCTCGGTGGATTACTTTTCCGATCCGATGATTGTTTTGGGGGAAGCTGTGGTTCCCGCACCCACCGCAAAAATTCTTGATACCAAGGTAACCGCAGGAATGACACACGTGAGTGCAGCCATGACGTTTGATACCTCAGTGGGCGCGGCTTCCTATACGCTGTATCAGTTTACCGGAAGTGTGCTGGACCCCCAGACCGCCACGGCACTGGTCAACGGAACACTCTCCATCAGCGCAGCCAACCGCACGCTTTATTTCGGAGCCGGAAGCTTAACGGCCGGAACCAATTTGCAGCTTGTGATCACGGCGGGCGGACAGCAGACATTGTCAAATATCGTGGCTGTTCAGCCCTCGCCAAACTGGGGAACGCCCTATGCGGCGTTTGAAGCCGCCGCAATCCCTTCCGATGCACAGACCATTCCGGTTACCATTGACTATTCAGACGAATATCTGACCATGGGCGACGACTTCTATTGCACAGCCACTGTCTATCAGTTCCCCGCAAATTACACGGACAGGGAATTTGAAGAGAATGAACTGTGGGAAAGTCCGAAAGCGACTGTGGTCGGTCAAGTCAGCAGCCGTTCCGGCGACACTGCCAAGGGCAAGGTGGAAATTCCGGTGCGGGAGGGGACGACGCTCATTCCCGGAAATCGGCTGATCGTCAAGCTCCGTCTGCCGCATACCGAATGGGCGGAAGAGGAAGTTGACTATTTCTCCGTTTCCGCGCCAATTGTCAGCGAGGGTACCACCATGGCGGGGCCGAAGGTTGCACTTTACAATTTGGGCGAGAATACCTCCCGTGGAATGCGGCTGAGAAGCATTTTGTCCGGCTTGGGCATTGAGGTGCTGGATGTTTCGGATGCCGAATTGAACCAGACTGTGGGCTATCTTGCGGGACTGGATGGATATGAAGCGGATAAGACACCGTATTCCGGCAGCGGTGTGGACACGGAGTTCATGCTGATATGCAATTTGTCTGATGCGCTGCTGGATCGCTTTTTGGCAGGGATGCAGGCGGACGGCCTTCGTATCGACCACAAAGCCGTGGTTACCGAATACAACCGCGAGATGCAATATCACGAGCTGATTGACGACATTGCTGAGGAGCATGAGGTGTTCCAGGCGCTGCTGGCGCTGGATGCGATGGTTGATCAGGCGCAGGCGCTGAGCGAAGCGGATTATGGCGCAAAGGAGCATTGGGCGGCGCTGCAGGAAGCCATCACCGCCGGTATTCAGGTTCTTAGCAGCTATGAACCCACGCTGGAAGCTCTGACGAATGCCAATGATGCACTTCGGGAGCAGTATCTCTTGATTACGGAGAGGACGGTTCTTACCGGCGCAGCGGTCATTTCCATTGAGAAATCCGAAGACGGCACCTATGTGATGACGGCACAGGTGAAGGGCGGAGAAGAAGGCACGCAATATCGCTATGCTTGGAGCACGGGAGCGGAAACGCAGTCGATTTCCGGTATTGCTCCTGGTAAGCTGATTGGCACCACGGTGACGATCACTGCCGATCAGAAATTTGGCTCCTTCAAGGCCCAACTGGAGGTGCCCAAGGCGCCCAAGGCGACGGTTCAATCCGGGCCCAACAGCTTGGAAGTTCGATGGGCAGCACCCGAAAACACGGACAACCGACCGATGCCCGACAGTTACGTCATTTCGCTCTATCAGGGGAAGACGCTGCTGAAAACACTGACTTCGGAAGCAGCGGCAACCTCCGCCACATTTGACGCGCTCTCCGAGCAAAGCGAATACACCATTACGATCAATGCAATGAGCCCCGTGGGTCAAAGCGACAGACTTACGCTTTCCGCAGCCACGACTAAAACTTCAAACGGCGGCGGAGGTTCCTCCGGTGGCGGCTCTTCCAGCGATTCTAAGTCCCCCTCCGGAAATACGACTACAAGTGAAAAGACAACCACCGTTGCCGTGACTGTAACACCCACCGTCTCCGGCACAACGGCCAACGTCACGGTAAGCAGTGCAACCGTCACCAGTGCGGTGAACAGTGCTTTGGCTGCGGCCCAGAAGAATTCCACCGCGCCTGCGGTGAAGCTAGAGGTAAATACCCCGTCCAAAGCCGACAGCCTGTCTGTTACAATTCCGGTAGACGCACTGGAAACGCTCGCCGGCCACAAGGATGCGGCGCTGACGATTACTTCCGGGGTTGCGCATGTGACTCTGGACAGGGATGCGCTGATGGCAGTTGCCCGTCAGGGCGGGACAGACGTGACCGTCTCCGTAAAGCCTGTGCCAATTTCCGAGTTGAACACGGATCAGCAAAAGGCAACAGGCGACAGCCGGGTATTTGACATTTCCATTGCCAACGGCAATGCCGCCGCAATCCATGATTTGGGCGGCGGGGCCGCGTCCGTAAGCATTCCGTATGCTCTGAAGGACGGTGAAACGGCTGCGGCGCTGACGGTCTACTACCTGACTGACAGCGGCAGCCTGACAGCATGCAAGACCTCCTACGACAGGACATCCGGCATGGTGACCTTTGTCACACCTCATTTTTCCAAGTACATGGTAGGCTACCGTACGGCGGCCGCATTCAATGATGTTTCCAGCGGCGCATACTACTATGATGCGGTGCAGTGGGCGGTGGAGCAGGGGATTACCGCCGGGAACTCTGCAAATACTTTCGCCCCGGGCCAGAGCTGCACTCGTGCGCAGATCGTCACATTCCTCTGGCGGGCCAATGGCTCTCCCACCCCCGCCACCATGGAAAATCCGTTTACGGATGTCAGTGAAGACGCCTATTACTACCATGCGGTCCTCTGGGCGGTAGAAAAAGGTATAACCAGCGGCTTCAGTGCGACCACATTCGCTCCGAATGCATTCAGCAATCGGGCACAGGTGGTGACGTTCCTCTGGCGCGCGGAGGGAAGTCCAGCGGTTTCCGGGACTGGCTTCTCAGATGTGAGTGCTGATGCCTACTATGCGCAGGCGGTGACTTGGGCAATAAATCAAGGCATTGCCTCCGGCCGCAGCAACGGCCAGTTTGTGCCCGGCGATCTCTGCACCAGGGCACAGGCCGTCACATTCCTTTATAGAACTATGGGCAACTAATTCAATCTGACGCGAATGGAGGGGAACCGATTTGGTTCCCCTCCACTTTGCATCCGGGGCAAGCTGTACTTCCAACGGGAAATCCTGCCGACTGCGCATTTACAGAGCCTTTGACAGGGACCCTCCCTGTACAGCCACCGTAATCGATTTGGTCAGTGCATCATTAGTCTCGCCGCTCTGACCAACTGCTCCGTTCCTACCGTCCGCACCATTCGTAAGGCGGTTGAGAAGCTGGAGCGTGCGGGATATAAGGCCATTGCAAAAACCTTCAATTTCCTGCCTGCTGCCGGTGACAGAGGGGACCCGCCGCAGCGGGGAGAGAGACGGGGGACTTTCTCGGTGAGACGGCCCGGCAGGCCGGTGCTCTTTGGCTCACCGCTCTTCCGTCCCGCTCGTAAAAATATGCGCAGGATGGCTTCGACATCTTTCACAAGGAGACTATGTCCCCGAAGATTGACAGAGCTTACAACCAAAAAACTGAACGATTTAAAACATAAGGGTCTGCAAAATAGGCAGGCCCTTTTTATATCTTCGTTCGGCGGGTATGATATTTTTTCACAAAGCGTATATACAATTTTGAAATCAGCGAAATGCACAACAAATTACTATGTTAATTTACATTTAATACAAGAAATAAACAATCCTCTTGACTTTATAAAGAATTAGATATATGTTTACAACATAGCGAACAACCGAACAAACGGATAACTAAAATAAATTTATGCGGAGGGATGAAGTATGAAAATTACAAAGGTGGAAGTGTTTCGATTGCCCACGGCCAACAGCAAGATGAACAGCCCGATTGGCTGCCGCATCTACACTGATGTTGGTATTCGTGGGGATGGCGAAGCCGGTATGGCTTATGGTGTGGGTGGTTCTGCGGCTTTTGGTATGGTCTGTGATCTGGCAGAGTTGATCATCGGTATGGATCCGCTGCAAACGGAACTTATTTGGGAAACCATGTACAAAAAGACGTTCTGGGGGCAGAACGGAGGTCCCGTGGTATTCTCAGGCATTGCCGCCATTGACGTTGCATTGTGGGATATTAAGGGCAAACATTTTAATGTCCCTGTTTACCAGCTGTTGGGAGGCAAGGTTCGCAATAAGCTTCGCACCTATGCAAGTCAGCTTCAGTTTGGCTGGGGGCAGGTAGGGGTAAGCGAACATCTTTGGGCCGTGAAGCCTGAGGATTATGCCTATAATGTGAAGCTGGCTATGGCAGAGGGGTTTGATGCGGTAAAAATTGACTTTTTTGATCGGGACGAAGAAGGCAAACCCCTGAACTTTTTGGATACAACCGGCTTCTTAACTCCTGCGCAGCTCAAGATGGTGGAGGCTCGGATGAAAGCAGCGAGGGAAGCCGCCGGCGATGGAGTGGATATCATTATGGAAAACCATTCTTATCCGGATGCGCTGGGTGCTGTGCAATTGGGGAAGCTGGCCGAGAAGTATCGTATTTTAGCCTTTGAAGAGCCGAATACACCCACGACTCAAACGGTGGAATACATCGCAAAGTATGTGAGTGTACCAATTGCCAACGGTGAACGTCTCTTTTCCCGCTGGCAATATGCCGACTACTTTAAGCGCAATCTTTTACAGCTGGCACAACCCGACATTGGAAACTGCGGCGGAATCAGTGAAGTCAAAAAAATCTGCGATATGGCGCACGCATTTGATGCGGGAATTCAGATTCATGTGGCGGGCAGTCCGTTATCTACCAATGCCGCGTTGCATTTGGAGTGCGTGATTCCCAATTTTGTGATACATGAGCATCACACATGTAATCGGATGGATACCTGCTTGGGTCTTACAAAGTATAACCTTCAGCCTGAGAACGGGTACTTCACGGTTCCCGATCTGCCCGGCATCGGTAACGAATTCTTGCAGGAAGCCATTGATAAAGCACTTTTGTACAAAATTGTGGAGTAATTCTCAAGGGCATTATGCTAGGGGAGAAAGGGGTGTAAATTTTGGCCGGTGAAAGGGCAGCGCGCCTGCTCCGGCATGTGGGATCCTGTAAAGGACTTTTAAATGGAAACGTTTCTGCAAGGATGTATTGATTACAATCAGGAGAGGAACTAAGGAGAGTTTGCTATGGCTATTAAAATTATTAAAGAGCCAGCGCCAAAACCCGGAACTCTTGGAAAAGTAGAACTCTATGCATTAGCTGTGGGCCAGGTGATTGGGGCCGGTGTAATCACGCTCATTGTCCCCGCAATCAAAATGACCGGCTATTCTGCGTGGCTTGCCTATTTAGCGGCGATTATCATGGGATTTATCATGGTCTTGCCTTTCGTCTTTATCTCGTCCACACTTCGTCTGGGCGGCGGTAACTATTCCATGCTATGTGAATTGGCAGGACCCACTGTTTCCGGCATCTACGCATTTTCTTATTTGACGCAATGTCTGGGCTTGTCTTTGTTTGGAGCTGCCGCATCCGCTTATCTGGGCGATATAATTCCCGTTCTGGGAGGAACGGTTCCTCGGGCCATTGTGGGAGTATCGCTGCTGACATTCTTTTTTGTTGTCAATCTGCTGGGTGTGGATGTCATGGCTAAAGCGCAAAAGCTGATGACATGGCTCCTCATTGCTGCATTGATTCTTTTTGCCATTGTCGGTATTTTCAAAATGAAATTACCAATTTTTAATTTTAGTGACCCCAATTTCCTGATCAACGGTTGGGGGATTACCTTTACCGATGGGCAGATTTCCGGTGGTTTCACAGGCGCACTGCTGCTGTTTGTATACTCTTGCCAGGGTTATTATATGACGACTGCCTATGGCCGCGACTCCAAGAATGCCACAAGGGATATTCCCGTAGCCATGCTGATGACGGTTCCCACATTGATTATTTTATATGTGGGGGTGGCCATGGCTGGCGTGGGTGTTATGAGCGTGAGTGAGTACGGTGCGTCTACGACACTGGTCTTTGCCGCACAGCGTATTTTCCCATCTTGGCTGTTCTACTTTTTCATTATTGGAGGCCCCATCATGGCGTTGCTGTCCACTTTAAACTCCAGCTTTGCCTATAACGCCATTACCATCGGTCAGTCATGTGATGACGGCTGGCTCCCATCTGCTTTTGGAAAACAAAATTCCAAGGGTTCGCGTATTTACATATTGACTTTTATGTATCTTATAGGAATTATTCCGATTGTTTTTGGCCTTTCAATTACAGTGATTACCAATATGGTGCAGATATTCACCTCATTCTTTGCATTTTTGAACTTTACGGCACAAATCAAAATGCCTTCCAAGTATCCGGAGGCATGGAAAAAATCTCGTTTCCACGTTTCTAACGGCCTGTATTTTGCAATCAACTTCTTGTCGCTGGCCGGGTTTATCGTGGTATTCTGGAAATCCTGCCTGTCCATGACTCCGGGATTGGCAACCGCAAACGTAGTGGTGCTCTTGTTAATGGCAATTGTTGGAGTTTGGAGGGCAAAGCGCGGCAATATCGAAATTCACACTTCTGTGTGGGCTGAAGATCAGGGGGAGTCCTCCACCGTAAAATAATTTGCTTTCTAAGTGTGAAAAGACTTTTCACATTGAAAGAACCATAGTAAAAGAAAGGAGCAACTATTTATGAAAATTACAAGTGTAGAATGTTACCTTGGGGACGGCGCTCTCGGTGGTTTTGTTACCATCAAGATGAACACAGATGAGGGCATCTATGGATTTGGTGAGGCTGGTTTGGCCTATGGAAACTGCTCGGAGGCAGCTTTCGGGCAGTGCCAGGACTTTGCCAAGCTGGTCATTGGCATGGATCCCTTTGACACGGAAAAAATTTGGGAACACCTGCATCGCCACACCTTCTGGGGCATGGGAGGCGGCGTGGTTGTCACTTCCGCCATGGCGGCCATCGACACCGCCTGCTGGGACATTAAGGGCAAGGCCTTAAATATGCCTGTCTACAAGCTGCTGGGAGGAAAGACCAACAATAAGCTCCGCGCCTATGCTTCTCAGCTCCAGTTCGGCTGGCGAAAACTCATTGAAAAAGACGACTCCCTAACGCTGCTGTTTGATCCCAAGGACTACTACGACGTAGTGAAAGACGCAATGGCCGAAGGCTATGATGCGGTCAAGATTGATCCTGTCTTTGCACCCTATGAAAAGAAATCCATGGGCGAAGTAATGTCCACGCAGGGGAATCAGATTCGGGGCTGCTATCGTGAGCATGACCTAAAGCGCTCCGTAGAGCGGATTGCGGCGGCCCGCGAGGCTGGCGGCGATGATTTGGATATCATCATTGAGATACATTCTTTGTTGGACGCCAATACTTCCGCAATTTTGGGCAAGGCACTGGAGCCCTACCGCATTATGTACTTTGAGGAGCCCACGATGCCGTGCAATCCCTCGCTTTTCAAGCATATCAAGGAGCGCAGCGGGCTGCCTCTGGCCACGGGTGAACGGAGCTATACTCGTTGGGGATTCCGGCAGTTTTTCGAGGACCGCACCTTGGACGTAATTCAGCCTGATCTGGCCAATACCGGCGGAATTACCGAAACAAAGAAGATCTGCGATATGGCGCAGGTCTATGATGTGGGTGTGCAGATCCACGTTTGCGGAGGTCCTATTGCCACCGCTGCTGCTCTTCAGGTGGAAGCCACCATCCCTAACTTTGTAATTCATGAGGAGCACAACGCGAATTTGCTGACCAAGTTTAAAAACGCCGGTAAATACTACTATGCGCCTCAGAATGGTTTCTATGAAATTCCCGAGTTGCCCGGAATCGGTCAGGAAATGAGCGAGGAATACATGTCCAAGGCGAAGAAGGTTATTATTAAGTAACAGCATAATCTCCCGTGATTTTCTGGTTTGGCAATGCAGCCGCCTTTCAATTGGAAGGCGGCTGCATTTAAAATCCTATATAATTTGCATAAAACATTGAAGCCGAATCCGGCAAAAAGGACCGTATACCGATGATAAAATAGGCGCTGTTTCTGTTTGAGAAAAGCGGCCAACCGGTTAGACTTAATAATGATTTGAATATTTATAAAACAATCTGTTTCCGTACGTTAATTTTTTGAATCATGACATTTAGGGTGACATTTTATAAAAAAGGAGTTATACTAAAAAGTAACAATGTTAAATGATGTTAGGTGAACAGAATGGAAACAGAAATCTTCGGCGGGGTTCCTCACCGAAAAATGAAAATCAGCCGGGTATCCATAGTCGATCAGGTTTGCGCGTCCATTAAACAGGACATTGCGGATGGTATCTGGAAAACAGGGGATAAGATCCCTTCGGAAGCCGAATTTGCCGATACCTTCGGCGTGAATCGCCTGAGCGTACGTATGGCTTTGCAGAAGCTCAGCACTTTAGGGATTATAGAAACCCGCGTGGGCGAAGGGTCTTTTGTGCGTGACTTTTCACTCCGGCCCGTGCTGAGTGAGATATCTGTTTTTTATGAGGGTACAGATCGCTATCGTGATGTGCAGCAACTACGCAATCTGTTGGAATATGAGTGTATGTGTTTGGCAATCCGTTCGGCCACCGATGCAGAGAAAGAAGAGCTTCATGACGCACTGATGCATTATAACAGCCTTGCAACGGATTATAATAAAAACTTGGATGATCCAACGGCGCTGGAACGTGTGGTGGATGCGGATTTTAATTTTCACTATAAAGTGGTGAAGATGAGCCACAACAGATTGTATAAGGACGTTTACTTCATGGTACAGCAGTTGATTCGCAGTCATATTACCCAGCTGCTCAGTACCCGGGCTCATCGTCGGGCAGAAGCGGGGCTTCCGCCTATGGGGGAAAACGATACCCATAATAAAATATACAGCTGCATCATCAACTCGGATATCGCCGCGCTTCGTCAGGTTACCGACGAAATGCTTGGAATTATACCGGCTAAGGGTATGGATATTTTTGACTGAGGGGCTACGCAAATATCCCTCCGGTTATTGGGCCTACGACGCCATTATGGCAGCGTCCACAACCGCATCATTCAGTAAACAGCACACAGGAGCCGGGCAAATGCCCGGCTCCTGTGATTTTTTCTGCAAAAAACGTGTGCGGTCTGTGCAATCAGACACTCTTTGGATCGCCGCTTTTCCTTGCCATTTGCAAGGGCAAATCATAAAGGGGCATGAATATAAAAAAATGAATTTTGACATCTATCTCCAAAGCGCCTATCTTCCAAACATGGATAAAGGCTATTCATTAAAATAATAATGGGGCGACGGAGGCACTTAAAGAATATAGGTATCAGCACAGCAATTGCACAATTATATGAATTCGGAAATATACTGAAAGAGCGAAGGTGTATTTTCTGCTCAATAAATGCAAGGGAGATAGTCCCATGAAATATGACGACAATAACAGTAGTGATTTTCCAAGAATGAATAGAATTCAATGTAATGATCTGTCTAAAAACAAATGTTGTAATTCATACCCACCGTGTCCTGGACCCTGTTGCGAACCAATATGTTGTATTACAGGTCCCACAGGCTCACAGGGTCCGCAAGGTCCGCAAGGTCCGCAAGGCCCGCAAGGTCCGCAAGGTCCACAGGGCCCACAGGGTCCGCAAGGTCCACAGGGCCCGCAAGGTCCACAGGGTCCACAAGGTCCGCAAGGTTCAACCGGTGCAACCGGTACAACTGGCGCAACCGGTGCGAATGGGGCACCGGGTCTCATCGGGCCGACCGGGCCCACCGGCGCTAACGGTTCAACAGGCCCCACCGGCGCAACCGGTGCGAATGGGGCACCGGGTCTCATCGGGCCGACTGGCCCCACTGGTGCTAACGGTGCGGCTGGTTCAACCGGTCCTACCGGTGCTAACGGTGCAACTGGTCCAACCGGCCCCACCGGCGCAACCGGCGCGGACGGGACACCGGGTCTCATCGGGCCGACTGGCCCCACCGGCGCAACCGGCGCGGACGGGGTACCGGGTCTCATCGGGCCGACTGGCCCCACTGGTGCTAACGGTGCAACTGGTCCAACAGGCCCAACAGGCCCAACTGGCGCAACAGGCGGGGACGGGGCACCGGGCCTCATCGGTCCAACTGGTCCCACCGGCCCCACCGGAACTTTTGAACCCGAAGAGACGATCTTCAATGTTCAGGGTCCCGTAGGGTCTGCTACCGTGGGAGTTGGACAAAACCTGATTTTCCAATCTTCTACGCTTGATATCACTGTAACGCAAGGTTCTGCTATCGTGACAATTGAAGATACTACCCCTGCCGGCCCTACCGGGCCGACTGGCGATGTAGGCCCTACCGGGCCGACTGGCGATGTAGGCCCTACCGGGCCGACTGGCGATGTAGGCCCTACCGGGCCGACTGGCGATGTAGGCCCTACCGGTCCGACTGGCGATGTAGGCCCTACCGGTCCGACTGGCGATGTAGGCCCTACCGGGCCGACTGGCGATGTAGGCCCTACCGGTCCGACTGGCGATGTAGGCCCTACCGGGCCGACTGGCGATGTAGGCCCTACCGGTCCGACTGGCGATGTAGGCCCTACCGGTCCGACTGGCGATGTAGGCCCTACCGGTCCGACTGGCGATGTAGGCCCTACCGGTCCGACTGGCGATGTAGGCCCTACCGGGCCGACCGGGGATGCAGGCTCCACCGGGCCGACCGGGGATGCAGGCCCCACCGGACCGACCGGAGATGCTGGCCCCACTGGTCCGACTGGAGATGCAGGTCCTACCGGGCCGACTGGCGATGTAGGCCCTACCGGGCCAACCGGAGATGCTGGCCCCACTGGTCCGACTGGAGATGCAGGCCCTACCGGACCGACCGGAGATACAGGCCCCACCGGGCCGACCGGAGATGCAGGTCCTACGGGGCCGACCGGGGATGCAGGTCCTACGGGACCGACCGGGGATGCAGGTCCTACGGGGCCGACCGGAGATGCAGGTCCCACCGGGCCGACCGGAGATGCAGGCCCTACCGGGCCGACTGGCGATGTAGGCCCTACCGGGCCTACCGGAGATGCAGGTCCCACCGGTCCTACCGGAGATGCAGGCCCTACCGGGCCGACTGGCGATGTAGGTCCTACCGGCCTGACTGGCGATGTAGGTCCCACCGGTCCGACCGGCGATGTAGGTCCTACCGGGCCGACCGGAGACGCAGGCCCCACCGGGCCGACCGGAGATGCAGGCCTCCCGGGTCAACCTGCCCAGCTGTCAGGTATTCAGGTGCAATATATCATTACGGAGACAGAAATGATTGATGACGGTGACCCTATTCCGTTTAACCAGTTAATTGACAGCAATGGCACTTATGTTACTTTCAATGCTAGTACAGGAGAGCTCACATTGCAACAACCGGGTAGCTATTATGTCAATTGGTGGGCAGCGGTAGGCGGTTCCCCCATAGCAACCACATTCTCGCTTGCTTTACAGGTAAACGGAGTGGTTCACTCAAACTCCTCTTCGACCATTAACAGTGAGCAAATATCCGGTTCAGATTTTCTTACTATCACAACCACGCCCGCTGTCATTACACTCAACAACGTCACAGGCAACCAAATTTTCTTTTTCGATCTTCTTGCAACCGCAAACCTGAGCATTATTTATCTTGAAGTGTAATTCCAAATAGTTTCATCACTTTGGCATTCTTGGGGTCTTCTGTTCTTAATGAGAGCGGAAGGCCCTAATGCCATTATCCTGATCTCTTAAAGATCGCTTCCCATTTTTTAGATAAAATAAAGATGATGCACGAAGCGCCACTTCGTGCATCATCTTTTCTATTAAAGAAACAGCTTTGCAAAGCTTGCAAATAAAATGCAGGTGCCAACACCGATCACCGTGGGAATACCCATAGCCAACGCAGTCCATTTCCAGCTGCCGGTTTCTTTTTTTATGGTTAACAAAGTTGTTGAACAGGGCCAGTGTATCAAAGAAAAAAGCATGGTGCTGATAGCGGTAACCCAGGTCCAGCCATTTAAAACGAATAGCTGCTTCATTTCTGCAAGGCTATCCAGTTCAAGAAGACTTCCCTGTGACATATAAGCCATAATCATAATTGGAATGACAATTTCATTGGCCGGAAAGCCCAATATAAAGGCGATCAATATTACCCCGTCCAGTCCCATCAGACGTGCGAAAGGATCCAAAAATGCAGTGCAGTAATTTAGAATGCTGATGCCGCCTACCATAATATTGGCCATCATCCATATGACCAATCCTGCAGGTGCGGCAACAATGATGGCTCTTCCCAGTACAAATAATGTGCGATCAAAAATAGAACGAACAATTACCTTACCAATCTGGGGCTTTCGATAAGGAGGAAGTTCAAGCGTAAAAGAAGATGGTACACCTTTTAATAGCGTTGCAGAAAGTAGTTTTGTGACGCCAAACGTAATCAGGACGCCAAGCAGTATAACCACCGTCAGCAGTACGGCAGAGAACAGAGAAGCGATCGTTCCGCCTTGTACACCGACAAAGAACATGGTTAGTATTGCGATCAACGTAGGAAATCGACCGTTACACGGAACGAAGTTATTTGTCAAAATGGCCAATAGCCTTTCGCGCGGAGAATCGATGATTCTGCACCCAATAATTCCGGCGGCGTTACAGCCAAATCCCATGCACATAGTCAGTGACTGTTTGCCGCAAGCACGGCAGCATTTAAAGGGTTTATCAAGATTGTAAGCAACGCGCGGCAGGTAACCGGCATCCTCCAGCAGCGTGAATAGTGGAAAAAAGATGGCCATAGGAGGCAGCATCACTGAAATGACCCACGCCAGAACACGATAAACGCCAAGCACCAGTACGCCGTGCAACCAGTCCGGCGCGTTCATAAAGTGGAAAAGGGATGTCAATCTATCCTGTACCCAGAATAAACCGTCAGCCAACAATTGTGATGGCACATTTGCGCCGCTGATGGTCAGCCAGAATACCATAGCCAATAGCAGAATCATAATCGGGTACCCGGTTTGTCTACTGGTAAGAATGCGATCCATTTTGCGATCAAACGCATCATATTTTTCTTTTTGGAAAATCACAGTATCGCGGCAAATTTTCTCCGCAGCGGTCACCAGTGCAGAAACCACCTTATCTTTGAGCTGGTCCGGTCCGATACCACTCTGCGTTAATTTAAGTTTTGCGATCTCTAAGGCAGCGATTAGTGTCTCATCCAGTAAAAAGTCATTGCCAAGATAGGCATTTATCTCGCTGATAAGCGATTGATCCTGATCCAGCAGTTTAAGACTCAGCCATCGGCTATTCAGCTTTCCGTTTGTTTTTTGCCTGACGATCGGCTCAATCAGGTCAATGGCCTGCTCAATTTCGTCTGAATAGCGAACACTGAGTGGAGCCGGGCAATGTTCTGCGTCTATCATGTCATCCAGCGTACTTAAAAGCGCTGTAAGACTTTTACGTTTTCGGGCAACAGTTCCAATCACCGGTACGCCTAGGCGTTCAGAGATCTTTGCCAAATCAATCTTGATATTTTTTCGTTTGGCTTCATCCATTAAATTAACGCAAACAATCACTTTTGAAGATATTTCAATCGTCTGCAAAACGAGGTTTAGGTTCCGTTCTAGGCAGGTGGCGTCACAGATGACGACCACGGCATCCGGTTCTCCGAAGCAGATAAAGTTGCGCGCAACTTCTTCCTCGGCAGAGTGGGCCATTAACGAATATGTACCGGGTATATCCACCATGACATAAGCGTGCTTGCTGGTGGCGCAATACCCCTGCGCATTCGTTACGGTTTTTCCCGGCCAGTTTCCGGTATGCTGGTTCATCCCGGTTAATGCGTTAAACACGGTGCTTTTACCCACATTTGGATTACCGGCAATGGCGATCACTTTATCAGAGGGAGAGAGCCTTTTAATTTCCAAACCGGAATCTACTGCTTTAATACCGACCGAACTGTTGGTCAGGCCCATTTTATTCACCGCTTTCTAACAAGGTAACTGAATTAAGATATTACGACAATCTTCTGATCGGATGGCAATGACTGCGCCACGAATTAAAAAGGCTGTGGGGTCTCCGCCAGGGCTTCGGCCAATGCACTCCACATCGGTATTTTCAATTAAACCAATATCAAGTAACCGACGCCGTATACTGCCTGATGAAAGCAATTCACGCACGGTAGCATGCTGACCGGGGATTAAAACGTTGAGCGTACTAAGCTGATTCATATAATGCGCACCCTTCGAATAATTTAGGATAAGGAAACTTTCAGCCTTATACTATTCTATTGCTGCGTAATGTGTTACAGCAAGATACGAAGGGATGGCGTAAAGCAACATGGATAAAGCGAGCGGGTTTTACACATTAAAAGGCTATCAGCTCAACACACAACTGGAGCTGACCACGGCAATGGAAGATTATCTTGAAATGATTTGCCGCATTATGCAAAGTGACAATCATGTAAAGGTTCGAGATTTGTCGTATCAATTGCATGTTAGGCCCTCATCGGCGAGCAAAATGCTTCAGCAGCTGAATAATGCAGGGTATATCCATGCTGAAAAATATGGTGATATTTCTTTAACCGACAAGGGACGTGAAACAGGGGGATATCTTCTTTATCGGCATGAAGTAATTCATCGATTTTTATGCCTGCTTAATTGCTCTGATAATGAATTGGAGCAGGTTGAAAAAATCGAGCACTTTCTAGATCGGAAAACGATTGATAATCTTAACTCGTTAGTTGAGCGTCTGCAATTAGAGTGATAGTTACCAGGCATTGCGAACAGCGCCAGTTCTTCTTCGGCTGCGCGACCTGCATCCGTGAGAGTGTTCACAGTCATTTCGGCTTTGCAGAAAACAAAGTTTACTACAAACTCAAAGGCGGCCCCAGGAACATGTTCCCGGGGGCCGCCTTAATTGTGCGTTGATGCGGAATATTCAATTTACAAGAAAAACACCGTCAGGCGTGAGCTGCTATACCCTGTGGGTGACCCACAGACTGTTAGTCCTCCACATACTCCATCAGATCGCCCGATTGGCAGTGCAGCAGGCGACAGGGGCACATCCCGGCAAAGGTCATCACACAGGCAGACCTTCGCTACTCCTCTTTGGCTCGCAGGACTACATTAAACGGATTCTCCGGGACCGATGGACAATGAGCAGTACACCGCGTGGCCCAAGCATCACGCGGAGCATTACTAAAGGGCAGGGGAGATATTTCCTCCAGGGCCACGAGCACCCTTATGGGGTGGGGGGCTAAGAAGCTGCGATGAAACGCCGATTGATCATGATACTTCCTCACGGCCCCACATGGACTTGATGGGAGGCTGCATCCGTGTGCAGTCCTATGCGCCATCACTATGGCGGTTTCTTCGCGGTTTTGTCTCAAATACAAATTTGAGACAAAGGCACAACCTTTTGTACCTTTGTCTCAGATTCGTTTCTGGAGGTGACACCCGGATTTGAACCGGGGAATAAGGGTTTTGCAGACCCTTGCCTTACCACTTGGCTATGTCACCATGATATTTAATAGTATATACGAAATGCCGGAAAAAGTCCAGCAAAATTTAAAAGTTATAGGAAAACTAAATGCCCACACCCCTGTGTGGGCATTCAGTTTTGGAGCGGGCAACGAGGCTCGAACTCGCTACCTCCACCTTGGCAAGGTGGCGCTCTACCAGATGAGCTATGCCCGCAAATGGTGCCTTCGATCGGAATCGAACCAATGACACGAGGATTTTCAGTCCTCTGCTCTACCAACTGAGCTACGAAGGCATATGCGGGAAGCGGCGCTTCCCGCGGGAAAATGGCGACCCGGAACGGGCTCGAACCGTCGACCTCTAGCGTGACAGGCTAGCGTTCTAACCAACTGAACTACCGGGCCATGGACCTTTTGCTGAGAGCTTGAGGTGGTGGGAACAACTGGACTCGAACCAGTGACCCCCTGCTTGTAAGGCAGGTGCTCTAACCAGCTGAGCTATGCTCCCGAATGCCGCTCGCTCTCGTCAGACGGCAAAAGTTATTATACAAAAAGGTCCGCGATCTGTCAACTAAAAATCCCAAAATTTTTAAAAAGATTTTTTTCAATTACAAAATGCTTGGATTTTCAGCGCTTTGCAGAGGCCAGCAGCGTTTCCAGCTCTGCCTTTGTAAAGATCTGAACGCTGTCACAGAACCGGCAGGTCAGCTCTGCGCCGCCCTGATCGTCGATCAGGCTGCGCAGCTCCGCGGCGCCCATGGAGATCAGCGCCCGCTCCATTCGCCTCCGGGAGCAGGTGCAGCGGTACTCCACGGGGCGCTCCTCCAGAATTTGCAGCTCAAATTCCGGCAGCGCTGCCCGCAGCAGATCCGCAGGTTCCGGATATTTCTCCAGAAGCGCTGTAACGGCTCCGGCGGCCATCAGGCCGCTTTCCACCCGGGCAACGGTATCCTCGCCTGCACCGGGCAGCAATTGGACGAGATAGCCGCCCGCAGCGCGCACGCTCTGATCCCGGTCTACCAGCACACCCAGACCACAAGCCGAGGGAACCTGCTCGGATTCGACGAAATAGGCCGCCAGGTCCTCGGCGATCTCACCGCCCATCAGGCCCACGCTGCCCACATACGGCTCCTTCATATTCAAATCCCGGATGACGGTGAGGGTTCCCTCACTGCCAACAGCTCCGCCCACGTCCAGTTTCCCATCGGGGCGAAGGGGGAGGTCCACAGCGGGGTTGTCCACCGTGCCCCGGACGTTGCCCTCGTTGTCCGACACGGCCATCACAAGGCCCAGCGGGCCGCCGCCCCGGAATTGCAGGGACACGCTGGCGCCGTCCTCTTTCAGGGCGTTGCCCATCATGGAGGCCGCCGCCAGAGTGCGGCCCAGCGCGGCGGTGGCCACGGGGAGGGTGCGGTGGATGTTCCGTGCCCGCTCGGTCAAGCTTCGGCTGGAGATGGCGGAGGCCTTGATATAGCCGTCCGCCGAGATTGCTCTTACGATTTTGTCGCTCATGCGTTGCTCCTTTTTCGCGTTTGTGGTTGCTTTTGGCTGCCCTCGGGCTTACGGCAGCGGAAAATCACCCGATCCTCGTCCGGGCGGGGGGCGGATTGGCGCAGGTCGCCTGTGACATGAATATCCCGGAAGCCCGCCGCTTCCAAGAGAAGACGCAGCTCGTCCTCTTCCCATGCCCGCTCCCGGTGCTCCTCCCACGCGCGGTCCCAGGCCCCGTCGGGGCGCAGTGAAAAAAGGTCTACGCCATAGGTGCAGACCTTAGTTTTTTCAGAAAAAGCTGTGCGCCAGACACAGAAGGAATCCTCCGACTCGTCTGTATACACCTCTCCGTCCATCCGCCGCAGCTTGTAAGGCGTGTTCACGTCGAACACAAACAGTCCGCCGGGGCGCAGCCATTTAAACACCCTGCGCAGCGTCTCCCGCATGGCGGCGTCGCCCGTCACGTAGTTCAGCGCGTCCAAAGTGGAAACGGCGGCGTCCACCGGCTCCGCGAGACGCAGGTGGTTCATGGACTGGCAAATCAGCAGGGGCCGCCGGTCCTCGGGCAGGGCCTCCGCCTTGCGGGCGGCCTCTGTCAGCATTTCCTCCGACAGGTCGGCTCCGATCATCCGATAGCCTAAAGCTGCCAGAAGACAAGTGACTGTGCCGGTGCCGCAGCCGAGGTCCAGCACCGTTTCAACGCGCTGTGGCTCCTTTTGCAGCAGGCGGTGAAGATAGGCCGCCCGCTTTCGGTGCGCTCCGTCGGCGATCAGCGCATCATAGGCCCCGGCCAGGGACTGATAGCGGCTCATTTCTTTTTCTGGCGATCGAAAATCACTTCGTATCCGCCCGCGCCGTAGCTCAACGACCGGTTTACCCGGCTGATGGTGGCGCTGGATGCTCCGGTGCGCTCCAGAATATCGTTATAAATCAGCCCCTCGTGCAGCAATGTGGCTACCTCAAAGCGCTGTTCCATGGACCGCAGCTCCGAAACGGTGCACAGGTCCTGAAAAAAGTTGTAGCACTCCTCTTCATTTTTCAGCAGGAGAATTGCCTTATACAGCTCTCCATTTTTCTCTTTTTTTCCAATCTTGACCATGACTG
This sequence comes from Oscillibacter sp. GMB15532, assembly GCF_041020825.1. Taxonomy (NCBI): domain Bacteria; kingdom Bacillati; phylum Bacillota; class Clostridia; order Eubacteriales; family Oscillospiraceae; genus Oscillibacter; species Oscillibacter sp. GMB15532. Next base: position 249,329 of record NZ_JBEVTO010000001.1, on the reverse strand, counting down.
GCTCCTTTCCAAACGTAGGCGGCGTTTTGCCGCGCTTCTGATTGCTCATTTTACTATTTTACAGCATGAAAGTAAAGGGGGGAGATGTTGATTTTTTTAATTCCGGTCCGAATCTAATTTCGGGCTTTTGGAGCCGGGCGGCGGGGGGCACCCCGCAGTGTCCGGCGGCATACGCTGGAGCATGAATCATTTCGGCCGGCGGGGAGCGTTCGCCGTCTTGAACGTGTGAAGGAGGCTGCCATGCGCGATCAGATAAAGCTGGAACCGTTTGTTGCCCAGCGGGAGTGGACGGTGGACGGAATCCCCGTGCTCACTGCGGAACTGTCCCTTCCCCGGCCCGTGGGGGAGGGGGAACGTTCGGACCGCAGGCTTGCGCGGTACTATCAGCTCTATGCCCGTGCCTATCTGCGCTATTGTGAGCGCTGGCTTTTCCCCCAGTCGGCGGAGGCCTGCCGCCTGGCCATGGAGAACAGCGCGCCCATCCCCCAAGACTTTGCCCGGCTCACCTACTGCGTCACCTGCAACGGCGGCGGCGTGCTGAGCCTGTACACCGAATCCGTGGAGCGGTGCGGTGGGCGGATGGAGCGGAGGCGGCACGGGGACACATGGGATTTGCTCACCGGTGCGCCGATTCCTCTCTCCGCCTGCTTTTCAAAAAAATACCCCTGGCGAAAAGCGCTGCTGCGGGAAGCGGAGACGGAGATGGAGCGGCGGGAGCGGGCCGGAGCGGCCCGGTATCGGGAGGGATGGCGGCGGCTTTTGCGCCGCAGCTTTAACCCAGACCATTTCTACCTCTCGGAGACAGAGCTTTTCTGGTTCTGGCAGACGCTGGCCGTGGCCCCCTCCGCAGAGGGCGTCTCGGTTTTTTCCGTGCCCTACGGTGAAAATGATTGTTTTTTTCCCGGAATCCGTGATATTATACAGGAGACAAAAGAGGAAACGGCGCAGGGGAAGATTTGAGTTCCCTGCCGGAAGGAGCAAGGATATGGAACATAAAATGGTAATGACCATCGGACGGGAATTTGGCAGCGGTGGCCGGGAAATTGGGAAGCTGGCGGCCCAAAAGCTGGGGCTGCCCTATTACGACAAGGAGCTGATTGTGCTGGCGGCGGAAAAGTCCGGCCTCAGCCCGGAGTATCTGGCGGGGCTTGACGAGCAGTCCGTCAGCAGCTTTCTGTATTCCTTTTCCGGGGCCAACTTCTCTATGGGGATGCGGTCGGGCAGCGTGAACCTGCTACCTCCCGCGGATCAGCTGTTTTTGTCCCAGTCCGAGGTCATTCGGGACATTGCGGCACAGGGCGGCGCGGTGATTGTGGGCCGCTGTGCGGATTATGTGCTTCAGGAAAAGGGCCCTCATGTAAACGTCTTCGTGCAGGCACCCATGCGCAGCCGTATCCGGCGGGTGATGGAGCGGCATGAGCTGGACCAGAAGGCGGCGGAGGCGCTGATGCTGAAAACCGACAAAAACCGCGCCAACTACTATTTTCACTTCACCGGTGAAAAGTGGGGCGACCGAAAGTGCTTTGATCTGGTGCTCTCCAGCGCCATCGGCATTGAGCCGTCGGTGAACATGATTGTGGACTATTATCTTCAGGTGGAGGCAGGCCTTCAAAAATAAACGCTGCAAGGGTCCGGAAAAGAGAGAACCTCCGGGAGCCGGAAGGCCGGACCTTGGAAAGGCGGAGAAGCTATGGGACGCAGACAGAAAAAGCGCGGCGCGGCAGGGGAGAGGGCGATAGGCTTATCGCTCCCTGCCGTGCTGCTTTTTTTCTTTGTTCCCGCCGCCCGGGCGGCGGACGAGCCTTTTTTTCGGGCCGCTGTCCGGCATCCCCACGCGCTGGTGGTCATGGGGCTTGTTGCGCTGCTGGCAGCGGGGCTTGCCTTTTTGCTGTGGGACAACCGTCGGAGACGCTCCCTGATTCGGGAAGCGCGGGAGCGGGAAGGGCAGCTTCAAAAGATGATGGATTTGGTGCCCGGCGGCATCTGCTCCTTCCGGGTGGACGAAGAGACCTGCTTTGAAACGCTTCATTTAAACGCCGGTTTTTATCAGATGCTGGGCTATTCGGAGCCGGAGGAGGGTGAAATTGTCAATCCAATGCTGAATGTCCATCCCGACGACCGGGCGATCCTTCGAGAACAGCTTGCCCGCTGCCGGCAGGGTGGGGAACCCATTCAGGCGACCTTCCGTATCCTGCGGCAGGACGGGAATTATTTCTGGATTGCGCTGAAAGCGTCCCCAGCTCCCCGGGAGGGCGACGGGCGGACCTACTACGGCGTATTCAGTGACGTGGACGAGCTGAAACGCCTTCAGGAGAATCTGGAGGAAAACGAGCGCATGCTTCAGGCGGCCATGGACCATGCCGACGTGGATTCCTGGATATACGACCCCACGCTCCACACGCTGCGCACCAGTAAGCGTGCCTGCGAGTTGTTTGGCGTGCCCAGCGTGCTGGAGAACTATCCCCAGTCCTGGTTTGAGCAGAATATCACGCTGGAGGAGGACATTCCCAGACTGCAAAAGGAAATCGACGCCATTGATCAGGGTGCGCCCTTTGCCTCCTGCGAGGTGCGGGAGCGCACGGTGAGCGGGGATATCCGGTGGATTAAGATTAAAATGACCTCCCTGTACGACGCGGAAGGGAGCCGGACGCGGGTGCTATGCACCGGCGTGGTGTGCACCCAGCTTCACCGGGAGATCGAGCGGTATGAGCGGCAGAATCAGCGCATGCGGGCGCTGGTGTCCAACGCGGTGATTTCGGCCCGCCTGAATCTGACGAGAAATACCTGCAAGGTGGGGCCCGCTTTGTATCCAGACTTTTTAGAGGGGCTGGACGGAACCGCGGACGCCCTGTTTGCGGCGATGAAAAAGCGTACCGCCGTGCCGGAGCAGTGTGAGGAATTTGGACGGCGGTTCAACCGCGCGGCCCTGCTGGATGCGTATGCCAAGGGGACCACCACGCTGACCTTCGAGCGCAACTGCCGGATCGGGAGCACCTGCCGTTGGCTGACGGTAAGGGTGGACATCACGGAAAATCCCGTGACCAACGACGTGGAGGCCAACATTTACTCCTTTGACATCGACGATCAAAAGTCCATGGAGCAGATTATGGATACCGTCATCCGCCGGGAATACCTGATGATTCTGCGCGTTGACCTGAATACCGACACCGCCCGAATTTTTGCGTCGCAGGACAGGGACCATTCCATTCGGGAGATTCTCGGGGCGGAGGCGGCGCTGCTTGGCGTGGTCCGGGACTCCTTTGCCGGGGACGATCTGGAGGAGACGCTGGAGCGCCTGCATTTCAAGGAAATCCGGGCCCGGCTCAACCGCAGCGTGGAATATACCGTCTATGCCGACTGCCGCAGCAGCGCCGGAGAAATCCGGCGGCTGCGCTATTCCTTTGTCTGGCTGGACAGGGAGAGCAATATCATCTGCTGCACCATGGCGGACGCTACCGACGCCTTTGCCAGGGAGCGCCGCCGCAGCGAGGTGCTGCGCGCCGCGCTGGAGGAGGCCCGCCGGGCCAATCAGGCGAAAAGCGAGTTTCTTTCCCGCATGAGCCACGAAATTCGTACGCCCATGAACGCCATTTTGGGACTGACCCAGCTGGCGCAGGAAAAGGTGCTGGATTCCGAGGCGATGGGAATGTTGGATAAAATTCAGGTGTCCGGCGAATACCTGCTGGGGCTGATTAACGACGTTCTGGACATGAGCCGGATTGAGTCGGGCCACATTGAGCTGCACCCGGAAACTGTGAATACGGGGGCGCTGCTGGGGGATATCCGTGCGCTGATTTTGCCACGCATGGAGGAAAAGGGCGTTCGCTTTCATCTGGATGCAAGCGGCATCACGCCATATGTGGTGGTGGACCGTCTGCGCATCCAGCAGGTGTACATCAATATCCTGAGCAATGCCGTGAAGTTTTCAAGGCCCGGCTCGGAGATTTTCTGCACGGTACGACATGCTCCCTGCGGAGACGATAAAATATTCAGCACCATTGTTTTCCGGGATCAGGGCTGCGGCATGAGCCCGGAGTTTCTCAGCCGGGTGTTCGAGCCCTTTGAGCAGGAGAGCAACGGCTATCAGAATCCCCAGCTCGGCACGGGGTTGGGCCTTGCCATCGTGAAAAATCTGGTGGAGGAGATGGGCGGCACCGTCACCGTCAAAAGCGAGCTGGGACGGGGCAGCGAGTTTACCGTGCGGATCACCATGCATAAGGGACATCCGCCGGAGGCGTCGGAGGATGCGTCCGCCCAGCGAGGACCCGGGACGGCCCTTGCAGGAAAGCGTGTTTTGCTGGTGGAGGACCACCCTGTCAACACAGAGATTGCGAAGCGGATGCTCTCCATGCGGGGATTGCTGGTGGACCACGCGGAAAACGGACAGTTGGCGCTGGAGCGCTATATTGCCGGGGCGGAGGGCTATTACGATGCAATTCTGATGGATATTCGCATGCCGGTGATGAACGGAATCGACGCTGCAAAGGCCATCCGTGCCTCGGGACGGGGCGACGCGCAAAGCATTCCCATCATTGCCATGACTGCCAACGCCTTTGAACATGACCGGCGGGAAACCCGGGCCGCCGGGATGAACGCCCATCTTTCAAAGCCCGTGCGGCGGGAGGAACTGCTGCAAGTGCTGGGGGAATTTATAAAATGAGGCAGAGGGAGCGACCGCTCTCCCTCTGCGCAGGGGCGCGCGGACAGGCTAAAAGCGGCGACTGCCGAATTGTCGTCCGGCTCTGCGTAGAGGCGCATGAGCAAGCTGGAAGGGCACGGGGAAGTTCCCCGTGCCCTTTTCTTCGCGCCGCCGGTGGGCGGCTGCGCTTGCATTAAATTTGCGTTTTCCAGTCAACCTTGAGGGTATACCCCTCCGGCAGCGCCGCGCCCAGAAGAAGGGCCACGCTGTCGGCGGCCTTTTCCTGGCCTTCCTTCAAAAGCCCTTTGTCCAGGGCCTTTTTCTCCATAGCGGCCTTCTGGTCGGACTGGAAAGCGGTGAAATCCTCCACGGTAAAGGGATTAAAAATAGAGGCTTTTTCATCAAAGACCTCCACGCTGTTCTCGTCAATCTCGTGGGAGAGAATTTCCGCCTGCGGCAGGCGTATATGTACCTCTGTGCCGGAAATATCCACCTTGGCCTTGCGCAAATCCACCCCCGCCTTGATTTCCCCGTCGTAGGTAAGGATAAACTTTTTGGTGGTGAAGGGCAGGGTCATTCCATAAAACACGTTTTTGTTTTCAAACTGCGCCATGTTCGTATAGGACCAGCTGACGCTGGCCAGCTCGCTGATTTCCTCCAGCCGGTTTTCCAGCACCACTGCGTCAAGCTCCGTGACTTCCGCGGACCCGCCGCCGAAGCGCCCGGCAAGAAAGCCCGCAACTCCAACCATGGCGCACAGCGCCACGCCCAGAAGCACCAGCCGCACCGTTCGTAAGGGGCGAAACCAAAAGCGTCGTTTGCGCCGCCCAGACTTGCCCGCTTCTGCGGCCTCTGTTCCGGCGGCTTCATCCGCTTCGTCAATTTTTATGGGTTCCAGAGTTTCCATGCGCCTGCTCCTCCCGTCATTCTAAAAGGCGGCCGCCCGTATCCTGCCGGGAAAGCTGCTTTTCCATCGGCAATGTGGCTCGGTTTACCCGGCGCAGGGGCAGCGTTCGGCCCTTCACCGAAGGGCGGTTGCACCAGATAAACTGGAAAACAGTATACCCCGCTGCAAAATATTTGGCAAGAGAAGCCGAAAAATTGCTTGAAAATCGTCGGGACAGAGAGAAACAGGCTCAGAGCACAAAGCAATAAATTGCCGCAAAGTGGAACGCCGTTCCAGCGAGAATCAGCAGGTGAAACAGCTCGTGGAAAGTCCATTCCACTGAAATGTTGGGCCTTTTAATTGCGTAAAACACCGCGCCTACGGAATAGCACACGCCCCCCAGCGCCACCAGCGTCATGCAGGGCTGGCCCACGGACGCAAAGTCCTTGGCAACAAACAGCACTGCCCAGCCCATGACAAGATAAACCGCCGTGGATAAAATCCGGGGCGCGTTCAGCCATGCCAGCTTGATGATAATTCCCAAAAGTGCCACCGCCCACAGCACAACACAAAACCGCACGCCCGTGGGCTGGGGCAGCAATACCATGGCAAAGGGCGTGTAGCTTCCGGCAATCAGCACATAGATCATGCTGTGGTCCATCTTGCGCAAAAAGCGCTTTGCCCCGGGTGTCGTGTCGCAGCCGGGATAGTAATGATAAACCGCGCTGGCGGTGTACAGGGCCAGCGCCGACAGGCAAAATACCATCGCCGCCCACAAGGTTTTGGCGCTTACGCCCAGCGCAACGCCCCGCAGGGCCATCACCACGCAGCCCGCAAGGGCCCCGACAGCCCCCAGGGCATGGGTTGCAAAGCTGACGCGGTCCTGTGCCTTTACTACGAAATCACGCATACAGATAACACCTCTCAGTCCGTCTTTGGTTAAATATAGTTTTCATTATTATATTACATCATGTCAAAAATATTTCAAGTGGTTTTTTGAATTTTTACTCCGTCGTTTTCCACAAAACCAAACCTAAAATTTTTTTAGCCCACCTGCTTGCAAATTATGCGTATGTCCGATACAATAGACACAATTAAAAATGATAGCTGGAACGAAGTGCTCTGCGCACGGGCTGACGCCTATCATTTCTTGTTGTCTGAGGGGCGTTTCAAACCGACGGTGGTTTGGGGCGCTTTCCTTTTTTATAGACCGAGAGAAAATGGGAAGATTGAATAATAATAAATGAAGACAGGAGGCTTTTCAAATGATTCTATTGGCAAACGGAAAGGTCATCACCCGTGACGCGGAGGGTGTTGGCTACTATCCCGACGGAGGAGTTGTCACCGACGGAGGCAAAATTGTGGCCGTGGGCGGGACCGCGGAGCTGAAAGCCCAGTATCCGCAGGCGGAGTTTGTGGACGCAGGCGGCGGCGTCATCATGCCCGGCCTGATTAACGCCCATACCCACATTTATTCTGCACTGGCCCGGGGACTGAGCATCAATGGCAACAACCCCTCCAATTTCCTGGAAGTGCTGGAGGGGACTTGGTGGGCCATCGACCGCAATCTGGATCTGGAGGCCACCAAAGCCTCCGCCCAAGCGCTGGTCATCGACTGCATCAAGCAGGGCGTCACAACCTTTTTCGATCACCACGCATCCTTCTGCGAGATTCCTGGTTCCCTCATGAGAATCGCGGAGGTCACAAAGGAGATGGGCATGCGGGCCTGCCTGTGCTATGAGGTTTCCGACCGGGACGGGGAGGAGAAGGCCATCCAATCCGTGCAGGAGAACGAGGACTTTATCGACTATTGTGAGAAGAACCCCGACGATATGCTCAAGGCCCTGTTCGGCGGGCATGCCCTGTTCACCATTTCCGACAAGACCTTTGACCGGATGACTACCGCCAACAACGGGCGTGTGGGCTTCCATATCCACGTGTCCGAGGGTATGAACGACGTGTACGACAGCCTGCAAAACTATGGCCGCCGTCCCGTCCAGCGGCTTCAGGACCACGAAATTCTGGGGCCGAAGACCCTGCTTGGCCACTGCATCCACGTAAACACCGCCGAAATGGATTTGATTAAGGCCACCGACACCATGTGCGTCAACAATCCCGAGAGCAATATGGGCAATGCCGTTGGCATTTCTCCAATTTTGCAGCTTTGCAAAAAGGGCATTCTGGTGGGCCTTGGCACCGACGCGTATACCAACGACATGCTGGAGTCTATCAAGGTGGCCCTGTGCTCCCAGCGGAGCAACGCGTGCCTGCCAAACGTGGGCTGGTGCGAGGTCACAGACATGCTCTTCCGCAACAATGCGAAAATTGCGAACCGCTCCTTTGAAACGCCCTTGGGCGTTCTGCGCCCCGGCGCGGCGGCGGACGTAATTGTCATGGACTATAAGCCGTACACCCCCTTCTCCGACGAGAACATCGACGGGCATATGCTTTTCGGCATGACGGGCCGCCAGTGCAAGACCACCATGATCAACGGCAAGGTCCTGATGAAGGACCGGGTTTTGACCGAGATCGACGAGGACGCGGTCAACGCCCGCATTCTGGAAAGCTCCAAGCGCCTTTGGGGCCGGTTGAATCACAGAGAGTATTGAGACGAACGGACGGGGCGTCCGCCGTGGCGGCGGAACAGCCCGCTCCGTCCTTTAAAGCATGAGGAAAGAATATAACGGAGGTAAACGGAAATGAGCGAATTGATGACCCCCATCCCGTTTCGGGAACTGATGGCATGGACCGTCTCGGAGCACCAGCAGGAGGGAACCGTGTTCGGCGCCCGCCGGCCCTATCTGGCCGGGACCAAGACCCTTCCTATTTTTGGTGAGAAGCTTGAAACCCCCTTTGGCCCGGCGGCAGGCCCCGCCACCCAGCTTGCGCAGAACATCATCGCCGGATACTACACCGGCGCCCGGTTCTTCGAGCTGAAAACCGTTCAGAAAATGGACGGCGCGGAGCTGGCCGCCTGCGTCAACAAGCCCTGCATTCTGGCGGAGGACGAGTGCTATAACTGCGAGTGGTCCACAGAGCTGTACGTTTCTCAGGCGTTTGAGGAATACGTAAAAGCCTGGTGCGCCTGTAAAATGATGGCCCGGCTGTACGGGCTGGGCGACCCGGATGGGTTCGTGTTCAACATGTCCGTGGGCTATGACCTGGAGGGCATCAAGGGCAAGAAGATCGACGATTTCCTCAACGGAATGATCGACGCGTCCGAAACCCCCATTTTTAAAGAGTGCATCGCCGTTTTGCGGCAGATGTTCCCTGCGGAGGAGGACTTTATCGCCTCCATCTCTCCCCGGGTTTCCCGCAGCGTCACCGTCTCCACGCTCCACGGCTGCCCGCCGGACGAGATTGAGCGAATCGCCAGCTACCTGATTGAGGAAAAGCATCTTCACACCTTCGTGAAGTGCAACCCCACCATTCTGGGCTATGAGACGGCCCGCACCGTGCTGGATTCCATGGGGTACGACTATATCTCCTTTGACGAGCATCATTTTCAGGAGGATTTGCAGTATGCCGACGCGGTGCCCATGTTCCACCGACTGATGGCGCTGGCAGGAAAGCACAGTCTGGAATTCGGATTGAAGCTGTCCAACACCTTCCCTGTGGACGTGACGCGCAAGGAGCTGCCCTCCGAGGAAATGTATATGGCGGGCAAGTCTCTCTTCCCGCTGACCACTATCATGGCGGCTCGTATTGCCAAGGAATTTGGCGGGCGGCTGCGCCTGTCCTATGCTGGTGGCGCGGACTTCTTCAACATTGACAAGCTGTTTGCCTGCGGCATCTGGCCCATCACCATGGCCACCACAGAGTTAAAGCCCGGCGGCTATCAGCGCTTTAAGCAGATTGCAGAGAAGCTCGATACGCTTCGCTACGAGCCATTTATTTCCGTGGACGTGGAGGGCATCGAGGCATTGTCGCTGGAGGCGCGGCGGGATAAGTACCATGTCAAGCCGGTTAAGCCCCTGCCCCGGCGGAAGCTGTATGAAAAGGTGCCTCTGCTGAGCTGCTTCACCGCCCCCTGCGAGGGCGGCTGCCCCATCCGGCAGGATATTCCGGAGTATATCGAGCTGTGCCATCAGGGCCGGTATGCGGACGCATTGCGCCTGATTATCGAGAAAAACCCCCTGCCTTTCATCACCGGCACCATCTGTACCCATCACTGCATGGACAAGTGCACTCGGAATTTCTACGAGGACTCCGTGCAGATTCGCGCCACCAAGCTGGTGGCGGCGGAAAAGGGCTATGACGAGGTGATGCGCACGCTCAAGGCCCCCGTTCCCGCCAATAACGGGGTGAAGGCCGCCATCGTGGGCGGCGGCCCCTCCGGCTTGTCGGCGGCGTTCTTCCTTGGTCGGGCTGGAATCCCCTGCACTATTTTTGAAAAGGCGGACACCCTTGGCGGCGTGGTGCGTCAGGTCATCCCCGGCTTCCGCATCAGTGACGAGGCCATTCAGAAGGACGTGGATCTGGTGTTGAAAATGGGTGCCGAGGTCCGCTGCGGCGCGCCCGCTCCCTCTGTGGAGGAGCTGAAGGCACAGGGCTATACCCATATCTATTTCGCCGTGGGCGCTTGGAAGCCCGGCAATTTGAATATCCCCGGCAACGTGGCTCCCGTCATCGGCTGGATGAAGGACCTGAAGGACGGGAAGGAAGTATCTCTGGGCCATGTGGTCGTGGTCGGCGGCGGAAACACCGCCATGGACGCGGCCCGCGTGGCTCTGCGGGCGGGCGCTAAGTCCTCCACGCTGGTTTATCGCCGGACAAAGAAATATATGCCCGCCGACGCGGAGGAGCTGAACCTTGCCATTGCCGACGGTGTGCGCTTTTTGGAGCTGGTGAGCCCCTTTGAGCAGAAAGACGGAACGCTGCTGTGCAAGCGGATGAAGCTGGGTGAGCCGGACGCCTCCGGCCGGCGTGTGCCGGTGGAGACGGGGGAAACCGTGGAAATCAACTGCGACACGGTGGTTTCCGCCGTGGGCGAGCAGGTGGATACCCAATTCCTCACGGACAACGGCATTAAACTGGATAACATTGGCTGTCCTGCCTTTATTACCAATCTGGAGGGCGTATTCTGCGGCGGCGACGTGCGCCGCGGCCCCGCCACGGTGGTGGAGTGCATCGCGGACGCGCAGGGCTTTGCCAATCAGGTGCTGAAAACCTTCCGTACCTCTGTGAACTTCCCTGCAAACGCACAGTCCTCCCGGGAGGAGGCGGTGGCCAAGCGCGGCATCCTGTGCGAATCCGCCAAGTGCGAGGGAGAGCGCTGCCTGAGCTGCAACGTGGTGTGCGAAAGCTGCGCCGACGTATGCCCCAACCGGGCCAACGTTTCCATAGAGATGCCCGACGGGCGGCGGGAGATTCTCCACGTGGACCGTATGTGCAACGAGTGCGGCAACTGCGCCGTGTTCTGCCCCTACGACTCCGCGCCCTATCGCGATAAGTTTACCCTGTTCCACAGCAAGGAGGACTTTGATGAAACGGAGGGCAACGCAGGGTTCCTGCCCCTCGGTGGGCGTAAGGTTCTGGTTCGGCTGAACGGAGCGGTTTCCGAGGCCGATCTGGATGGGGAGAACACCCTGCCCAAGGATATCGAGTGCGTAATTCTCACGGTGTTCAGCCGGTACGGCTATTTGATGGGCTAAGGCCACACTGAGAAGCTTTTTCTCCGAAAAGCTGCTCCATACTGTAAGGAGGTCCGCCGAATGCACATTCGGCGGGCCTTTTTACACATATATGTGCAATTCGGTTCCTGACCCCCCACAAAGGTCATTTTGCGGCAGTATCCACTGGCATGCGAAAAAACTTCCAGTTTGTGACACCCACTGGCCTTTACAAAATTTTTTCAGCGGGGCATCTTTCGCCGTTTGCGCCCCTTTGCCCGGAAAAGACTGCCCAAAGTCCTTCGCCCATGGCAGCGCCAAAAAGGGAATTGCCTGATTTTTCGAAGTTTGGCGCGAAAAGAAAACGGAAATTAGACGGTGGACGGCGTGATGAAGGAATCCCGCAAAAATGCTGATGTTTTTAGGTTTTAAAACGGCTCTGGAGCTTGGAATGCGTGAAATGCACTGCTGATTTTTTTGAAAATTATAAAATTAGACGCGTTTTGGATGAGGCCGTGCTATACTGCGAATAGTTTCAGGTGCGGCGCTGCGGGACCGCCGCTGGACCGCCGCTCAGGACCATGCTCCCGCGGATAAATTTCGGATACCTGATTGATCCTAAGGCATTAATATTTTTATGGAGGAAATTGATATGTCAAAGCTTGTAGAGTGCATTCCCAATTTCAGCGTCAGCAAGGAAAAGGACGAGCCGGTGTTTCAGGGACTGGTGGACGTGGCGAACTCCATTCCCGGCTGTACGGTGATGGACGTTCAGTCCGACGGCACCCACAACCGCTGCGTGTTCACGCTGGTGGGCTCTCCCGAGGGCATTGAAGAGGCCGCCTTCCAGCTGTGCAAAAAAGCCACCGAGACAATTGACCTCACCAAGCACGAGGGCGCGCATCCCCGCATGGGTGCCACCGATGTCATTCCCTTTGTCCCCACCATGGACATCACCGTGGAGGAGTGCATTGAAATCAGCAAGCACGTCGCTCAGCGCATCTGGGACGAGCTGAAGGTCCCCAGCTTCCTGTATGAGGATTCCGCTTCCTCTCCCGACCGGGTGAACCTTGCCAAGGTCCGCAAGGGCCAGTTCGAGGGAATGCCCGAGAAGCTGCTTTTGCCCGAGTGGGCTCCCGATTACGGTGAGCGGAAGATTCACCCCACCGCGGGCATTATTGCCATCGGTGCACGGATGCCTCTGGTTGCCTTCAACGTGAATCTGGACACCGACAATGTGGAGGTTGCCAAGGAGATTGCCAAGGCAATTCGTGGCTCCTCCGGCGGCTTCAAGCACTGCAAGGCCATCGGCCTTCTGCTGGAGGACCGGAACATCGCGCAGGTTTCCATGAACATGGTGAACTATGAGGGAACCCCTCTGTACTATACCTACGAGATGATTCGCGCCTTGGCCGACCGGTATGGCGTGCGCATTCTCGGCACTGAGGTGGTGGGCCTGACCCCCGCCAAGGCCCTGATCGACTGCGCCGAGTTCTACCTCAAGATTGAGAATTTCAACTGCCGCAATCAGGTGATGGAATACCACCTGATCGACATGGAATAAGGAGGCGGACATGAAGCTTGTTGACCAGACCCTTTCGGGTTTTGTAGACCTGACGGCCTCCAACGCGCCCGCCCCCGGCGGTGGAGCTGCCTCCGCACTGGAGGGCGCCATGGGCGCGGCCCTGACCGCCATGGTCTGCTCCCTGACCCAGGGAAAGAAGAAGTATGAAGAGTATCAGGAGCTGACCGCCGGTGTTGCCGATCAGGCGCAGGCGCTGAAGGCAAAGTTTGTGGACGTGATTGACCGGGACACCGAGGCATTCAATGCCGTGTCCGCCGTCTTCGCCATGCCCAAGGATTCTGATGAGGAAAAAACCGCCCGCTCCGGCGCAATGCTCACCGCCCTCAAGGGCTGCACAGAGACGCCCTTTGAGATGATGGAGCTGTCTTATGCCGCTCTGGAGCTGACCGATCAGGTGGTTGGCAAGTCCAACGCCAGCGCCGCCAGCGATCTGGGCTGTGCGGCCCTGAGCCTGAAGGCTGCCATTCAGGGCGCGTGGCTGAACGTGCTCATCAATATCGCCGGGATGAAGGATCAGGAATTTGCCGACCGTTACCGCGCGCAGGGCGAGGCCCTTTTGGCAAAGGCGCTGCCCTTGGCGGACTCCATTTACGAAAAGGTTCTTAATTCACTTTAAATTATAAAAAACCGATGGATTCAGTCGGAAAGTGTGATATAATGAACGCTACAATTCGGCGCATCGCCTCCGAGGAATATGCTGCCTCTCGCTGGAGCGGAGGAATTACCACGCAGATTGCCATTGCCCCCGCCGGGGCGGTCTATGCGGAGCGGGACTTTCTGTGGCGCGTCAGCTCCGCAACAGTGGAGCTGGAGACTTCCGACTTCACGCCCCTTCCGGACTACGAGCGGTTTTTGTCCACCCTGCGGGGGACCATCCGCCTGACCCATGGAGAAGACGCGCTGGAGCTGAACCCCGGCAGCGTTCACCGGTTCGACGGCGGCGCACCGACCCGCTCAGAGGGTACCTGCACGGACTTCAACCTGATGCTCCGCAAGGGGCGCTGCGCCGGACAGATGGTTTGCCTGCGCATGGGCGAGGGCGGTGTGAGCCGCCTGAGCCAAACGGTGGAGGCGGCGGCAAAGAGCGTGTTTCTGATTTACTGCGCGGAGGGGGACGGTGAGCTTTCGGCGGAGGGGACAGGCGTTCACTTTGCCGCGGGCGAGGCGGCACTGGCGGAGAACGTGGAGCCGCTGCTGCGATGCACGTCAGCATCCGCATTCCTGATTTGCGAAATTGCCGAGATGATCTAAGACAAATGATTAAGGAGGAAATGACCCATGGAATTTAAGACTGACATTGAAATTGCCCAGTCCACAGCCATGCTTCCCATCCAAGAGGTGGCCGCGAAGCTGGGCGTTGGGCAGGAGACGCTGGAGCCCTATGGCCATTACAAGGCGAAGCTGGATATCCACGCTTTGAAGGACCTGCCCCGCAAGGCGAAGCTGGTGCTGGTGACGGCAATCAGCCCCACCCCCGCGGGCGAGGGTAAAACCACCACCTCCGTGGGCCTTGCCGACGCACTGAACCGGCTCGGCAAGAAGACCGTGGTCTGCCTGCGGGAACCCAGCCTTGGCCCCGTGTTCGGCGTCAAGGGCGGCGCGGCCGGCGGCGGCTATGCCCAGGTGGTGCCCATGGAGGATATCAACCTCCACTTCACCGGCGATTTCCACGCCATCGGTGCAGCCAATAACCTGATGGCAGCGCTGCTGGACAACCACATTCAGCAGGGCAACGTGCTGGATATCGACGTGCGCAGAATTGTTTGGAAGCGTGCGGTGGACATGAACGACCGCCAGCTGCGCCACATCATCTGCGGCCTTGGCGGCAAGGCCAGCGGCGTGCCCCGCGAGGACGGGTTTGAGATTACCGTGGCCTCCGAGATCATGGCCGTGCTGTGCCTTGCGCAGGACCTTGAGGATATGAAGGCGAGACTTGCCAAGATGGTGGTGGCCTATACCCGGGATGAGAAGCCCGTCACGGCCCACGACCTCCATGCCGAGGGTGCCATGGCTGCCCTGTTGAAGGACGCCATTAAGCCCAATCTGGTCCAGACGCTGGAGCACACCCCCGCGCTGATCCACGGCGGACCCTTTGCTAATATTGCCCATGGCTGCAACTCCATTCAGGCTACGGAGACGGCCATGAAGCTCAGCGAATACACCGTCACCGAGGCGGGCTTTGCCGCCGACCTTGGCGCAGAGAAGTTCCTTGACATCAAGTGCCGCGCAGGCGGATTCCATCCCGACGCGGTTGTGGTGGTGGCCACCGTCCGCGCCCTGAAGTATCACGGCGGTGTTGCCAAGGCCGACCTGAACAATGAAAACCTGGAGGCGCTGGAAAAGGGCCTGCCCAACCTCCTTCAGCACGTGGAGAACGTGACGAAGGTGTACGGCCTTCCCTGCGTGGTGGCCATCAACGCTTTCCCCACCGATACTGCCGCAGAGCTGAAAATGGTGGAAGACAAGTGCCGCGAGCTTGGCGTCAACGTGGCCCTCAGCGAGGTGTGGGCCAAGGGCGGCGAGGGCGGCGAAGCCCTTGCGCAGGAGGTCATGCGCCTGTGCGATCAGCCCAACAACTTCCAGTTTGTCTATGACGCGGAGGCGGGCATTGAGGAGAAGCTCAACGCCATCGCCACCAAGGTCTATCGCGCCGACGGCGTGGTGCTTGCTCCCGCCGCGAAAAAGCAGATGCAGCAGCTCACCGAGCTGGGCTTTGACAAGCTGCCCATCTGCATGGCAAAGACCCAGTTCTCCTTCTCCGACGATGCTGGGAAGCTGGGTGCGCCCCGTGGCTTCAAGATCACCGTGCGGGACCTGAAGGTGAACGCCGGTGCGGGCTTCCTGGTGGCAAAGACCGGCGATATCATGACCATGCCCGGCCTGCCCAAGGTTCCCTCTGCCGACCGGATTGACGTGGACGCGCAGGGGAGAATTTCCGGCCTGTTTTAAACTGCATCTCCCGGCGGAGCCAATCGGCTCCGCCGGGGCACGCGCCCTCTTTTACAGGGCATTTTAGAAAAAGCTTCCCGATTCGTGTGCGGGAGCGAAAGGGGACGAGCTATGCTGAATCCCGCTGAATTTTTGGAAAAGTATACCGAGATTGGTGAAAAAAAGGCTGCGTCCGGCGTAAAAAAGCTGCTGCTGGCAGGAATATTGGCGGGCTTTGCCATTGGAATCGGCAGCGCGGTGACTGCCGCAGCCAGCTATTCCGTTGAAAGTGCATCCATTGCAAAGCTTATCAGCGGCGTTTTGTTTCCGCTGGGGCTGATTATGGTGTTGATGACCGGGGCGGAGCTGTTTACCGGAAACTGCCTGATGCTGATTTCCATTCGGGAGCGGCGGATTCGTGTGGGCGGGATGGTCCGAAACCTTGTGCTGGTGTACCTCGGCAACTTTGTCGGGTCGGTGCTGCTGGCGTGGGCATTGCGGACGTTCAGCGGCCCGCATATGTCTGACGGGCTGGTGCTGAAAATGATTTCCACCGCTGCTGCAAAATGCTCGTTTTCGTTTACCGAAGCGCTGGGACTTGGCATTTTGTGCAACATACTGGTGTGCGCCGCCGTCATGATGGCCCTGTGCGCCGAGGATTCGGTGGGCCGGGCTGTGGGCGTGTTTGGCCCTGTCTGCTGCTTTGTGATCTGCGGATTTGAGCACTGTGTAGCCAATATGTATTACATCCCCGCAGGTCTGCTGGCGCTGACCCTGCCCGGTGCCGGAGCGGTTGTGGCGGCGTCCGGTCTGGATATCTCGGCCCTGACCTGGGGAAACTTCCTGTTGGGAAATCTATTGCCGGTGACAATCGGAAATCTTTTGGGCGGTCTTGGTTTTGCTTGGCTGCTTTGGTCTGCGCACCATAAAAAGCCTGTGCAAATCTAATTTTTTGGGCGAGGCCCGGATATCATTTCGGAGCCGACGCTCCGCGTACCCCGTTCCCAAGCCCCAGAAAATGCGGAGCATTTTCCGGGAAGAGGAGGAGCGGCAAAATGAACGAGCTTTGGCCGCAGGCCGAAGCGAGGGAGTTGGAGCCTGCTCCGCGTACCCCCGTTCCCAAGCCCCAGAAAATGCGGAGCATTTTCTGGGAAGAGGAGGAGCGGCAAAATGAACGAGCTTTGGCCGCAGGCCGAAGCGAGGGAATTGGAGCCTGCTCCGCGTACCCCGTTCCCAAGCCCCAGAAAATGCGGAGCATTTTCTGGGAAGAGGAGGAGCGGCAAAATGAACGAGCTTTGGCCGCAGGCCGAAGCGAGGGAGTTGGAGCCTGCTCCGCGTACCCCGTTCCCAAGCCCCAGAAAATGCGGAGCATTTTCTGGGAAGAGGAGGAGCGGCAAAATGAACGAGCTTTGGCCGCAGGCCGAAGCGAGGGAATTGGAGCCTGCTCCGACGACAGAGTAGGGCCAGCGCGTTAAGTGCCGACGGATGGGAGTCGCCGTTGGACGAAGGGGCCCACGCCCCGCGTTGCTGAACCCGCATCCGCTGCCACAAAGAAGGAAATACTTCCTCCCACGTGGCAACTGCCGGAACCAAGAAACTGCTTGGTTGGGCCGTTTTTCTCACATAAAGGAGGAATTTAATATGAAAAAGCAAAAAACATCCATGCTGGTGACCCTTGGTATGCTGGTTGCCATCGAAATCATCCTCTCCCGGTTCTGCTCCATTCCTGCGTGGAACTTTAAAATCGGCCTTGGATTTGTGCCCGTGGTGGTGGCGGCGGTTCTGTACGGTCCTGTGCCTGCGGCGGTTGTAGCCGGTCTGAGCGATTTCCTGGGGGCCATTATGTTCCCCATCGGGCCTTATTTCCCCGGATTTACCCTCACCGCCGCCTTGATGGGGCTGGTGTGGGGCGTGTTCCTGCACAAGCGGCAGACCATGGCCCGCATCGGCGGCGCGGTGGCTGTGAACCAACTGGTGCTGAGCCTGCTTTTGAATACACTGTGGATTTCCGTGCTGTACGGTTCGCCCTACGGCCCTCTGTTCCTCACCCGGACCATCTCCACCGCTGTGATGATTGCGGCACAGGTGGTGACCATCGGCCTGATGACAAAGGTACTGGGACACTTTGGAAAGAAGGCAACCGTATGAATCTTTCGCAGGCGCTGGAATTTATCCACGCCACATCCTGGCAGGGAAGCCGTCTGGGGCTGGAGCGCATTGAAGAACTGATGGAACTGCTGGGCAATCCCCAAAAGCGACTGAAGTTCATTCATGTGGCGGGGACCAATGGAAAGGGCTCCGTATGTGCCATGCTTTCAGAGATTTTGACACGGGCGGGCTATACCACCGGGCTGTATACCTCACCCCATCTTTTTCGCATCAATGAGCGGATGAAGGTGAACGGAGCGGACATCTCCGATGAGGAGTTGACTGACCTTGCCCGACAGGTGAAGCCGCTGGTGGACGGGATGCCGGATCAGCCCACGGAATTTGAGCGGATTACTGCCATGGCTCTGCTGTATTTTCAGCAGAAGAACTGCGACGTGGTGGTTCTTGAGGTGGGTCTTGGAGGACGTCTGGATTCCACCAACGTCATCGACGCGCCGGACGTTGCGGTGATTACCCACATTGCGCTGGAGCATACTGATGTGCTGGGAGACACCCTGACGAAAATTGCCGGGGAGAAGGCGGGCATCATCAAACCGGGCGCGGAGGTTGTGCTCTCCGGGCAGACAGAAGAGGTGGAGACTGTGGTGCGCGGTGTCTGCGCCCAGCGGGGCTGCGCTTTGCGGGTGACCGATTCCACAGCTCAAATGCTGCTTGCCCACGATCTGGACGGGCAGACCTTCGATTACGGGGACCGGAAGGCCCTCCGCCTGCGGTTGATTGGAAACTATCAATATCAAAACGCTGCCGTGGTGCTGGACACCGTGGATGTGCTGCGGGAGCGGCGGGGATACACCATTCCGGAGTCTGCCGTGCGGGAGGGGCTTTTGGCGGTCACCTGGCCGGGCCGATTTGAAATTCTGCAAAAAAATCCGTTGGTGCTGGTGGACGGAGCCCACAATCCCGACGGAGTGCGGGAGCTGGCCGGTGGCCTTTCAGCCTATCTGCCGGGACGGAAGCTGACCATGGTGATGGGCGTGATGGCGGACAAGGATTACGACGATATGATTCGCACCGTGGCACCGTTTGCAAAGGAATTTATTGCCGTGACGCCGGAGAGTGAGCGGGCGCTCCCATCCGGGGCGCTTTGTGCGAGGATTGCGGAGTTGACCGGGCTTCCCGCCCGAAGCGGCGGCGATGTGAAAAGCGGCATGGCCATGGCGATGGACGGGAAAGGCCCGGAGGATATTGTCTGCGCCTTTGGCTCGCTGTATCAGGTGGGCGAGGTGCGCGCCTTTTTCGGACGGACGGACTGACAAACAGCGGCGCGGAGATACGCGACGCTTGCGTGCAACTGGGGGCAGGCCGTGGCGGCCTGCCCCTGTTCGTTATCCCATGGATGCAGATATAGCTGGCGCAGCGGGGCAAAGCCGTGTATAATAAGCATGAAAAACAAAGCCGCAGTGTGGCTTTTTGAAGGGAAGGGACGGGCCAATGCCGAAAATTGAAGTGCAGATGTTTGATATTCCCTGTGTGAAGCTGGACGGGGTGGAGGTTTCCTTCCCCTTCAAGCGGGTGGACGCGCTGTTTTACTATCTGATCTGCCGCAAAAGCGCCACAAGGCAGGAGCTGGTGGAGCTTTTGTGGGAGGATTGCACGGAAGAGGTGGGCTATAAAAACCTGCGCCACACTATCTATACCCTGCGCAAGATCTTGGGGGCCGACCTGATTCTGACTACGCAGAAAACGGAAGTGCGGCTGAACACGGAGCGGGAATTGGTTTCCGATCTGGACCGATGCGGCGAGGGCGAGGCCATTGACAAGGAGCGGTTTTTACGGGGCTTCACTGTGAAAAACGCGCCCAGCTTCAACGCGTGGGTGGATCAGGTGCGGGAGCAGATGGCCGCGCGCACCCTCAGCGATTTAGCCGACGGCGCGGCACAGGCCCGGGCGGCGGGCGATCTTGGAAGGGCGGAACGGCTGAGCCTTGAATATCTCGGCCGGGATGGACTGGATGAGAAAATGGTGATGTTCTTGATGGAGATTTACCAGCAGGAGGGGCGGTATTATAAGGCGGCGAACCTCTACCAGCGGTTGAAGGACAAGCTGGCGGAGGAGCTGGGCATCACGCCGCTGCACGAGACGGCCGCGCTGTACTATGAAATTGTGAACCAGTGGAACCGCACCACGGAGGACGCACCCAGCCGCCCCGGCCCGGAGATGACCGCCAGCCGCGCCGCATTGGTGCGGAAAATGCAGGAGCGATATCGGCTGTTTCAGGAGGGGTACGAGGTTTCCTCCCTGCTGTTTTACGGTGAGGCGGGCAGCGGCAAGAGCTATCTGCTGCAATCCTTTTTGCGTGGCGGGGATTTTTCCGATGCGCTGGTGCTGAAGGGCGGCTGCTCCCAACGGCAGGCGGGGGTGTATCTGGAGCCGTGGAAAAACGTGATGCTCGCTGTGGCGGAGGAGATGGCCCGGCGAAACGTGCAGATTCCGGAAACCACCCGCCGTACCATTGCCCGGGTGTTTCCTGTTTTTTCCGACGGGGAAGAGGCCCGGCGGGAGCCGGGAGAGTTCAAGCAGAACCGCTGCGGCGCACTGGTAACGGACGCAGTGGCATTGCTGCTTTCTCTGGCGGCCCATCGGCGGAAAATTCTATTGGTGTTCGAGGATTTGCAGTGGATGGATTCGGCCAGTCAGGATCTGCTCAGTCAGGTGGTCCGCAGGCTGGGAGGAAATCAACTTCTGCTGCTTGCAACAAGCTGGACGCTGAACGTGGACGTGAATTTCATGCTGGACGAGGCGGCGTTGGAGCGGGTATGCATCCCCTGCCTCACCCGGGAGGAGACGGACGAATATCTGGACGCCGTGCTGGGCGGAGACCTTCCTGTCCCCCTGCGGGGCCGCATTTACGAGGCCACGGGCGGCAATCCCCGACTGCTGGCGGCGGCTGTTGAAAACCTGCGAGGCAAGGAGCCTTCGGAGAACACCTTGCCCGACGAGGGCGGCATTCTTCGCCAGCGCATGGCGGGACTGAGCGCCCAGGCGCTGCACCTTGCCAATGTTCTGGCCCTGTTTCAGGACAAGACGCCCTGTCGCCTGCTCACCGAAATCACCGGCTATCAGACGGCGCAGCTTTACACCCTCTCCGTGGAGCTGGAGGAGCACTCCCTTATCGGAGAGCGGCTTGTGGACGGAGAGAGTTATCTGGAATTTCTCCATCCCCATATGCGGGAGGCGCTGTATCAGGCCCAGTCCTATTTCCAGCGTCAGCCCCTGCACCTGAAAATCGCGGAGTGCCTGCGGGAAACTGTGCAGGAGGGAGACGCCGCCGGACTTAGCCGGGCGGCGGATCACTACCGGGCGGGAGGAGAGGGACTGAAGGCTCTTTGCTGCGAGATCGAGGCTCTTTACTGGCGGACGGGGCAGAGTTGTGAAATTCCGCCTCTCGCACCTGCGGACGCGCCCGCATTCTTCCTTCGGACAGGGGAGACGGCGGAGGATGAGGTGAAGCGGCTGGAACAGGAGCTGGAGCGGCTGCGCCGCCAGCTTTCGCCGGAGGAGAAAGGGACGTTGGCGGGGCCGGAACGGCTGCTTTTGTGCGCCAAGGCACGGACGATGATTTACGCGGGGCAGTATCAGGAGGGGCTGGCTGTCACGGACGACCTGCTTCGGGCCCTGACGCCCTGCGCCCCGGAGGACACGGAGCTGCTGCTGTGGGCGCTGCGCCAGCGAATCACCTATCATATCAAGACTGATCAGGCCGCGCCGGAATACATTGTCCGGGGCCTTGAAATTGCGGAGGAATCGGGCCTGAAACGCCAGCGGGCCTGTTATCTGCTGCTGCGGGGCATCGACTTCTGCAAGGAGGGCAGCTATAAAAGCTGCGATTATTTCCTCCGTCAGGCATTGGAGACAATTGACCACCCAGAGCGCTATCCCATGTTCTGCGCCTATGTGGAGGCGTGGCAGGGGGAGTGGAAGCGCCGCCAGAAGGATTTCGCCGGGGCCTGTGTGTTCTATCAGGCGGCGGCAAACCGGACAGAGGGAATGGACCCATGGCCGGGCAGCGGCTTTTTGTTCGCCTGCTATGCCCGTGCCGCCATGGCCATGGGAGATCACCAAAAAGCCCAGCTGCTGCTGGGGCGGGCCATGGGGGCCTTTGCAAAGACAGGAGAGCTGTCCGGCAGGGGACTGACCGAGGCATACACCGCCTATTACGCTGCGCAGGACGGGAGTTACGCCCGGGCGGTGGAGCTGCTGGCGGCCTCGTGGGACTCGGCAAGCCGTCTCAGCTCGCTGGTGGAGCAGGGAATTCGGGACAGCGTGCTGGCCCGGCTGCGCCGGGAGCTGGACCAGAACCGCATTTTTGACAACGAGCTGGACCGCTATCTTTACCGCCCGTTGGACATTTATTGTCACAGGGGGATGCAGCGGCTGCGGGGTGTAAAAGGTGCGTATGAATTTGACGAACTGGAGGACTGCCTGAAATACAGCATCCGGCAGGCAAAGCCTCTGACCGTGGAGAACCTTTACAGCAAAAATAAAAACTTTATGACGGAGTGACGCAGGCGCGTAAAAAGCAGGCCCGGAAAGTCTTTGACTTTCCGGGCCTGCCGGTTTTTTATAAAGCGCCCCGCCAAGCGGTAAAGCGCTGCATGGAGCTTATTTCAGGGGGCAGATCGAACGTTTAGAACCGGACGATCTCGCCCTGCTTGATGACGGTATCCACCAGATTTGCACCCAGCCGGTAGCAAATGTAGTCCAGATCCGGCGCATCCCATACAAGAAGGTCGCCCTGCTTGCCGACCTCGATGGAGCCAAGACGGTCTGCCCGGTGGATGGCCCCCGCGCCGTTAAGGGTAACGGCCGTGAGAACCTCTTCCGGCGTGAGGCGATATTTCAGGCAGGCGATGTTCATCGCAAGCTGCAAATTGGCGCTGGGGCAGGAGCCGGGGTTGAAGTCCGTGGACACCGCCACGGCAACGCCCGCGTCCAGCATAGCCCGGGCAGGGGCAAAGGTGGCTCCCAGATAGAAGCTGGTGCCGGGGAGCAGGCAGGCAATCACGCCGCCCTTGGCAAGGCTTTCAATTCCCGCCTCCGGGCAGACGATGAGATGCTCGGCGGAAATGGCCCCGATTTCACCTGCAAGCTGGGATCCGCCGATGGGGTCGATTTCGTCTGCGTGGATTTTGGGAACCAGGCCGTGGGCTTTGGCAGCCTCCAGAATCCGGCGGGACTCCTCGGCAGTAAACACGCCCGTCTCGCAGAACACGTCGCAGAATTCGGCAAGCTTCTCACGGGCCACGGTGGGAATCATCTCCTCGCACAAAAGGCGGAGATATCCTTCCCGATTCTCTTTGAACTCCTCGGGTACGGCATGGGCGCCCATAAACGTGGGGACTACCTCCACCTTATGTGTCTCATTCAGGCGGTGGATGACCCGCAGCTGCTTATACTCGTCCTCGGGCGTGAGGCCATAGCCGCTTTTGGCTTCGCAGGTGGTGACGCCCATGCGCAGCATGTCGTCCAGCACCTTGGCGGCTTTGTCCGTCAACTCCTCCTCGGAGGCGGCGCGGGTGGAACGGACGGTGGAGAGAATGCCGCCGCCCTGGGCCAGAATTTCCAGATAGCTCACGCCGTGGAGCTTCATTCCCAGCTCGTTTTGCCGCCAGCCGCCAAAGATCAGGTGGGTGTGGGCGTCCACCAGACCGGGCGTGACCAGACGGCCCCCCGCGTCCACCACCTCCGCGCCGTCGGAAAGTCCGGCGGGAATCGCGCCCTCGCCCACGGCGGCAATCAGCCCGTCCTTCACAAGGACATAGGCGTCCTTCAGCATTGTGATTTCTCCCTGCTCCTTGCCGCGCCTTGGGTTGGAACCGGTGGGGGTGGCCAGCAGGCCGATGTTTTTTATCAGCAGATTTGCCATAGGTTAGCCTCCTTTATAAAATGTGGGAAAAGGGGCCTCTTATAAAGGCCCCTTTTCAGGTTTTGATTAAAAATTACTTCGCGCTCTCAAGTGCCTCGCGGATGAGCGTGTCGTCGTTTTCCGCCTCGTAGGGCAGGGTGATATGGTCCTGACCGCTGTACATCTCGTTGTACTCCATCACGGTGGACATAGCGTTCTCATTGCGGGCCCAGGAGCGGCGGGCAACGCCCACCATGGTGTCCCAGGGCATTGACATGCGCAGGATGGTGTCCACCGTCTCACTGCCGTCCAGCACCATGCCAAAGCCGCCGTTGATGGCCTTGCCGATGCCGGTGCCGCCGCCATTGTGCAGGGCAATCAGGCTCATGCCGCGGGCGGCGTTGCCCGCGTAGCACTGGGTGGCCATTTCGGCCATGATATTGGAGCCATCCTTGATGTTGGAAGTCTCACGGAAGGGAGAGTCGGTTCCGCCGGTGTCGTGGTGGTCGCGGCCCAGCATGACGGGGCCAATTTCGCCGTTGCGGACCATCTCGTTGAACTTCAGGGCCAGATTCATGCGGCCCATGGCGTCCTGATAGAGGATGCGGCACTGGGTTCCAACCACCATCTTGTTCTTCTTCGCGTCCCGGACCCAGACATAGTTGTCATAGTCCTGATAGCGGCGGTTGTGGGCCTGAATATACTCGGCCGCGGCCGCGTCGGTCTTGTCAAGATCCTCGGGGTTGCGGCTCAGGCAGCACCAGCGGAAGGGGCCGTAGCCATAGTCAAATAGGAAGGGCCCCAGAATGTCCTCCACGTAGGACGGGAAAATGAAACCGTCCAGATCGTTTTCGCCGTTTTTGCAGATGCTCTTCACGCCTGCATCGTACACGGCCTTGAGGAAGCTGTTGCCATAGTCGAAGAAATAGGTTCCCCGCTCGTGGAGCTTGCAGACCATTTCATAGTGGTGGCGCAGCGTCTCGTCCACCAGCTTGCAGAAGCCCTCGGGGTCCTTGTCCAGCATCTCGGTGCGCTGCTCGAAGGTCAGGCCCTGGGGGCAGTAGCCTCCGTCGTAGGGGACGTGGCAGGAGGTCTGGTCGCTGAGCAGGTCCACATGGACATTCTTCTCATACAGGAACTCCAGCAGGTCCACCACGTTGCCGTGGTAGGCGATGGCGCAGGGAGTCTTGGCGTCCAGATGCTTTTTGGCAATGGCCAGCGTCTCTTCCAGATTGTCGGACTTCTCGCTGACCCAGCCCTGGGTATAGCGGGTCATAATGCGGGACATATCCACCTCGGCGATGATGGACACGGCGCCGGCAATCTCCGCCGCCTTGCCCTGTGCGCCGCTCATGCCGCCAAGACCGGCGGTGACGAACAGACGGCCTGCCAGATTCCCATCGGTGGGAATGCCCAGCTTCAGGCGGCCTGCGTTGAGCAGGGTGTTGAAAGTGCCGTGAACGATGCCCTGCGGCCCGATATACATCCAGCCGCCTGCGGTCATCTGCCCGTAGTTTGCGACGCCGAGGGCGGCGGCGCGGTTAAAGTCCTTCTGGTTATCAAACATGCCAACCATCAGGCCGTTGGAGATGATGCAGCGGGGAGCGCCCTTGTGGGAGTGGAACAGGCCCAGAGGATGGCCGCTCATCACAACCAGCGTCTGCTGGTCGGTCATGACCTCCAGATACTTCTTGATGAGACGGTACTGCATCCAGTTCTGGCAGACCTGACCGGTTTCACCGTAGGTAACCAGCTCGTAGGGATACAGGGCCACGTCAAAGTCCAGGTTGTTCTCAATCATCACCTGGAAGGCCTTGCCCTCCACGCAGTTGCCCTTGTACTCGTCAATGGGCTTGCCGTGCATGCGGCCCTGAGGGCGGAAGCGATAGCCGTAAACCCGGCCGTGCTCCTCCAGCTCCCGGGCAAATTCCTTTGCCATCTGGGCGTGGTGGTCCGGGTGAATGTACCGAAGGGCATTGCGAATGGCAAGCTCCTTGTCGGCCTGAGTCAGATGGGCTTCCCGGCGGGGTGCGCGGCGGATTCCGTCCTCAAAGGCAGGATACTCCGGCAGGTCATAGTCCAGTTTCACCGTCATAGCTTTGTCAACGTCAAAGGTAGCCATGCTTGTTCCTCCTGAAAATTGAATTCTGCCGACCGGAAATCCTCCGGTCCGGACAGTCAAGGGTTTTTCTTACAAGCGCATTCTAACATGCTTGTTTTAAAAAATCAACAAAAATCATAAAAACAAACTAAAAAATTTAGTAGTTTTCACCAAATTAAAGCGGTATTGCGACAATTCACTGCCAAGGCATCGCATCAGCGGGCAAAAGCGCCGGCCAAAGCGTGGTCTTACGAATACAATTATAGGGACTTTGCGTTGAATTCGCGTCAAAAAAAGCGGACGGTCAGTGAAAAAAGGGAGAAATACGAATACTGAGGAGGAAAAACGGTTGCGCGGCGGCATTTTTTTTGCTATGGTACAGATGTTGTGAAAGAATAGGGGAGACGCGGCTGCGCGGCCCCGAAAACCGGGACGGATAAAGGAGTGAAGCGTGATGGATCAGATCATGGAGTGTATCCCAAATTTCAGCGAGGGACGGGATCTTGAAAAGGTAGAAAAAATTGCGGGGGCCTTTCGGGCAAAGGAGAAAGTGAAGCTGCTGGATTACAGCACGGATAAGGACCATAACCGCTGCGTGATTACCGCCGTGGGCAGCCCGGAGGCGCTGCGGAACGCGGTGATTGAGGCCATTGGCATCGCTGTGTCGCTGATTGATTTGACAAAGCACGACGGTCAGCACCCCCGTATGGGGGCGGCCGACGTGGTACCCTTTGTCCCCGTGCGGGGCTGCACGCTGGAGGATGCGGACCGCATCGCCAAGGAGACGGCCGCCGCCGTGGCGGACCGATATGCCCTGCCGGTGTTTCTCTATGAAAAGTCTGCCTCCGCGCCCCATCGGGAGAATCTGGCTGCCATCCGCAAGGGCCAGTTTGAAGGAATGGCGGAAAAAATGAAAAATCCCCTGTGGCGGCCGGACTTTGGGCCAGACACCGTCCATCCCACCGCGGGCGTGACGGCCATCGGCGCGCGGATGCCCCTGGTGGCCTTCAACATCAATTTGAATACACCGGATTTGCACATTGCCGACGAAATTGCTCATCGCATCCGCCACATCAATGGCGGTTTCCGGTTTGTAAAATCCATGGGCGTGCTGCTGGAGGACCGGAATATTGCTCAGGTTTCCATTAATATGACGGATTATACCAAAACCTCCCTCTACCGTGTGTTTGAGACGGTGAAGATGGAGGCCCGGCGCTGGGGTGTGAGCGTAGTGGGCAGTGAGATCATCGGGCTGACGCCCATGGCCGCGTTGGTGGACTGCGCGGAATACTACCTGCGCATTGAGAATTTCCGCATGGACCAGATTTTGGAGACGCGGTTGTAAAGACGACAAAGAGGAAGCGCCCAGACGGCTGTCCGCGAAAGCGGGTGGCCGTCGTCCGCGTTTTTTACGCGTTCTATATGGATATCCACGGCGATTTCTCTTCCCTTTCGACAAAAAATGTGCTAAACTGATAAACAATGACTTCTGTGGGGAGGAGATGGTTGTATGGTTTTTCAGCAGCGCTTGGAACAGGCGCAAAAGCAAATACTGACGCAGGCGATGCTGCAATCGCTTCAATGCCTGCAAATGCCGTCTTTGGAGCTGCGGGAGTTTTTGCATGAGGCCGCGCTTTCCAATCCGCTTTTGGAGGTGGAGGACGCGCCCCACGACGGACCCCGGCCCGAGACGATGGAGGCGGCTCCGGAGACGGCGCTTCCCATCGAGCGGCGGGAGCAGCTTATCTGGGAAGGGGGCGGAGGACTTTCGGATTTTACCTCCTGCCTGACCCGGCCCCAGACCTTTTCAGAATATCTGGACGCTCAATTGGGCCAGTCCGCGCCGCTGGACGGACGGATGCTGGCGCTGAGCCGGTATCTGGTGGGCTGTCTCAACTCCGCCGGATATCTGGACTGCGAGCTTCACGAGCTTGCCTTGGAGATGGACGTGACGGAGCCGGAGCTGGAACAGGCGCTTTTTGCGGTGCAGGCGCTGGATCCGCCGGGTGTGGGCGCCCGAAGCCTGTCAGAGTGTCTGCTGCTGCAATTGGCGCAGGGCAGCGAATTTACCGAGGTGAATATTCACATGATCCGCTTTGGCCTTCCGCTTTTGGCGGAGGGTGATTATGCGGGCCTTGCAAAGCTTTTGGGCGTTTCACCGGCGGAGGCCCGCCGGGCCGGAGACGTGGTCCGCGCACTGAACCCCATTCCCTCCCGTGGCTTTTGCGACCGACGGGGTACGGCGCTGATTGCGCCGGAGGCCGTTATCCGCCGTGCGGGGGACGGACTGGTGATTGAGATGAACGAGGGCGCGGTCCCCCGCGTCTCTTTGAACCGGGAATACTGCAATCTGGTGGGCGACCCCGGGTGTCAGGAGGCCCAGCTTTATCTGAAGGAAAAGCTTGCCGAGGCTAAAAACCTGATGAACAATATGGAGAGCCGGCATGAGACGCTGTTCCGCCTGCTTAGTGCGCTGGTGCGGGAGCAGGAGGGTTACTTTCTCCGCCGGGAGGATTTGCTGCCCATGACCATGGAGCAGGTGGCCCAACACCTGAGTTTAAACGTTTCCACGATCAGCCGCGCGGTGAAGGACAAGTACGTCCAGTTTGACGGACGGATTTTCCCCCTGCGAAAGCTGTTTTCCACCGCGCTGCCCACCGGCGGCTCTGCCGAAGCGGCCCGCAGCCGTCTGCGCCGCTTTGTGGAGGCGGAGGCTCCGGATCGGCCCCTGTCCGACGAGGCGCTGGCGCAGGCGCTGTCCGGGGTGGGCTTTTCCCTGTCCCGGCGCACGGTGGCGAAATACCGGGGCGAGCTGTCCATCCCTCCGGCTTCGCAGCGCCGCAAAAGGATATAGTACACGGGGAGCGGGCGGGATGCCAGAAGATAACGATAAAAGCAGAGACGGGGCCATGGCCCCGTCTCTATTTGTTTACTTTGGGTTACAGCACCAGAGACGGCGGGGCATAGGCCCGGGTCAGCAGCTCACTGTTGAGCATATACAGGCTGCGGGCTTCGCCGCCGTACAGCTCCATCTTGGTAATCTGGTCGCTGGCGTTTTTCTCCTCCTCGCCCTGCTCCTTGATAAACCAATCCAAAAACTGAATGGTGCGGAAGTCGTTCACCTTCTGGGCGGCGGCATAGATGGCATTGATGAGGGCGGTGACATATTTCTCATGCTCCAGACTGACCTTCAGGGGGTCGAGCAGGTTGGAGAAGGCGTTGTCCGGCTGGTCGATGGACAGCAGCTTCACAGGCTCGTCGTTGTTCTGCATGTAGCGGTAAAAGAGCATGGCGTGGTCCTGCTCCTCCTTGGCCTGAATTTCGTACCAGTTGGCGAAGCCGTCCAGCCCCTTGGCGTCATAGTAGTTGGCGATATCCAGATACAGGTAGGCGGAGTAAAACTCCTTATTGATTTGGTTATTCAGCAGCTCAGAAACAGTTTTATCCATTGTAATACCTCCTCGTAATAAAGTGGAAAATGTTGACTGTTGTTAATATTCAGTATAGCATTGCCGCCCGGAAAGTCAAGGCGTTGAAAGAAATTTGCACGCCTTCTCTTGACAAAATGGCGGGGCCGTGGTATTCTCTCAACATCGGTTAGATTAAGCTAACCAACACTTGGAGGCCGCCTGTGGGCGGCATTTCAAAAAGCATAAGATTAGTGATGCCTAACCTACGCCTGCAAACCCAATTCATTAGGAGGCTTTTTGGTGCCCTGCGAAGCTGTTTTTGCGGATGCCTGGCAGAAAAAAGGGAAGGCTATACACGTCATGAGATTTGTTCCATTGACGCGGGAGCCGCCCGCAGGCGGCCCGCATTGACACGGAGCGCACTGCTCCGCAAGACACGGGAGGCAGTTTATGGAGCCACGGTTTGAAACGGCGCTGATTACCCACTGCGCGCCCACCCTGGCGGGGGTGAAGCCCGCCAATCTGTTTCGTTTTCGGAGCGAAAGTCTCGAGCAGCTTCGGTGTGACGCCGTCCGCTGGGACGAGACGCTGAAGCTCTATGGCATTCGCGTTCGGGTTTTAAAGGAATGCCCCTCGCTGGACGCAGGGATGCTCTATGTCTATCGGGAGTCCTGGGTGGCCAGACTGCTGGAAGAAGAAGGCAGCCGCGCATTTCTGGAGGGCGAGGGCTACTCCTGCTCCGGCGTGTCCTCTATGCTGGACCAGCTCTCCGAGCGTTTGTGCATGGAGGCGGAGTATCCCCACGAAATCGGAATTTTTCTGGGCTATCCGCTGGAGGATGTGGTGGGCTTTATTGAAAACCGGGGCTGGAATTATACCTGCTGCGGCTATTGGAAAGCCTATGGCGACCCGGCTGCCGCGCAGAAATGCTTTGACCGGTACCGCAAATGCACGGCAGTGTATAAGGAGCGGTATGCCCGGGGAGTCCCACTTATTGAGCTTGTGGTGGCTGCATAGCCGCTGCTGGTCATAATTATTTAATCTATCTGCTGAGAAAGGAAACTGCATCATGAACAAAGTTGCAATCGTCTATTGGAGCGGCACCGGCAATACGGAAAAAATGGCCCAGTGCATTGCGGAGGGCGTCAAGGAAGCGGGCGGCGAGGCCGAACTGCTGGGCCCCGGCGATTTTTCCACTGCCCGGTTTAAGGAGTACGGAGCTGTGGCCTTCGGCTGCCCCGCCATGGGGTCCGAGGTTTTGGAGGAGAGCGAGTTCGACCCCATGTTCACCGCCCTGGAGGGCGATCTCACCGGCAAGCGCATTGCGCTGTTCGGCTCCTACGGCTGGGGCGACGGCCAGTGGATGCGTGACTGGTGCAAGCGCTGCGACAGCGCCAACCTCTATGAAGAGGAGGGCCTGGTCGCCAACGAAATGCCTGATGACGCGAGTCAGGAAGCCTGCCGCGAGCTGGGCCGGGGACTTGCCAAGTGGTAACGAGCCGCGCCCTATAAAAAAGGATACATAGATTCTGTTTACCTTCTTTTTTCCCCGGATGCTGCCCCCGTGCGGTTCAGGCTGACCGTGCGGGGGCGGATCCGTTTTTGGGGGCGCATTTTGCTGGGCTTTGCGTTATTGCAAAAAGCAGTCTTGTAAATCTGCACAAAGGAAAGGGGACAGGCCTTTTTCAATCCGTATAAGTTAGCGAAACTAACTTAAAGCCGCCGGACGCATGAAAAAGGGGGTTGACAAGGACGGTTAGGGGTAGTAAACTCTAGCTGTAAGAGAGGTAAGTTGTGACTTACCTTTGTATTTGGAGTTGCGGTTAGCAATCGCTAATCCTTGAGAGGGGGGAGAGCCTATGATGCCGCTGACGATGGCGAGAACAGGGGAGACTGTGACGATCCGTAAGATTTCCGGCAAGGACGAGGTGCGCCAGCACTTGGCGGAGCTGGGCTTTGTGGTGGATGAAGATATCACGGTGGTCAGTGAGATTGCCGGGAATCTGATTCTCCAGGTGAAGGACAGCCGCATTGCTCTGGACAAGACAATGGCCAATCGCATTATGATTTGAGGAGGAGGAGAGACATGAGGACACTGAGAGAAGTAAAGGTGGGCGAAAACGCCACCGTGGTAAAACTCCACGGCGAGGGTGCCACCAAGCGGAGGATTATGGACATGGGCATCACCAAGGGCGTGGAGGTTCACGTGCGGAAGGTAGCCCCTTTGGGCGACCCCATGGAGTTGAACGTGCGGGGCTATGAGCTCAGCCTGCGCAAAGCCGACGCGGAGATGATCGAAATTCAGTAAGCTGTACATTTTTTTCGCGGACAAATCCGGGAAGCCGGATTTTCCGCGGGAGCGAGTAGGGCGTGCGGAGCGCGTTTGCTCATGAAAGCAGACCGGGCGCGGAGAGGTCCGCTCCCGCAGGGCGGCGGAGGGCCGCCGTTTTCAAGGGCTAAAGGTTAGCTCTTACTAACATTTTGGAAGGAGAAAACGATGGATATTAAAATTGCACTGGCCGGCAATCCGAACTGCGGCAAAACCACACTGTTCAACGACTTGACCGGCTCCAACCAGTACGTGGGCAACTGGCCCGGCGTGACCGTGGAAAAGAAGGAGGGCAAGCTGAAAGGCCACAAGGATGTGGTGATTCAGGATTTGCCCGGCATCTATTCCCTGTCCCCCTATACGCTGGAGGAGATGGTGGCCCGGGGCTATCTGGTGAGTGAGAAGCCGGATGCCATTTTGAACATTGTGGACGGCACCAACATCGAGCGGAACCTCTATCTTACCACCCAACTGGTGGAGCTGGGCCTGCCGGTGCTGGTGGCGGTGAACATGATCGATCTGGTGCGGAAAAACGGCGATCAGATTGATTTGCAGAAGCTGGCGGAGGCGCTGCACTGCGAGGTTGTGGAGATGAGCGCGCTGAAGAGCGAGGGCAGCATTTCCGCCGCCGAGAAAGCGATGGCGCTGGGCCAGTCCCGCAAGGCAGGGGAGCTTCCCCATGTGTTCACCGGCAGTGTGGAGCACGCCATTGCCCACATCGAGGAGTCCATTCAGGGAAAAGTGGACGACCGCTTCCTCCGCTGGTATGCCATTAAGATTTTCGAGCGGGACAGCAAGGTCCTCTCCGAGCTGAACATCGATGCCGGCTTGAAGGCCCATCTGGAAGAACATATCACCGACTGTGAAAAAGAGCTGGACGATGACGCAGAGAGCATCATCACCAACCAGCGGTATGCTTACATCAACGGCGTGGTGAACAAGGCTGTGAAGCGGCAGCGGGCCAAGCACGATCTCACCTCCTCCGACAGAATCGACCGTGTTGTCACCAACCGGATTTTGGCGCTGCCTATTTTCGCGGTCATCATGTTTGCGGTGTATTGGGTGGCTATGGGTCCCTTCGGCAGCTTCCTGACCGACTGGACCAACGATGTGCTGGGCGCCGCGTGGCTTCAGGAGGGTTCCCGTGCGCTGCTGGAGGGCTGGGGTGTTGCCGAGTGGCTGATCGGCCTGATCTCCGACGGTATCATCGCTGGTGTTGGCGCGGTGCTGGGCTTTGTCCCCCAGATGCTGGTGCTCTTCTTTATGCTGGCTATTCTGGAGGACGTGGGCTATATGGCCCGTATCGCCTTCATCATGGACCGGATTTTCCGGAAGTTTGGCCTGTCCGGCAAGAGCTTCATCCCCATGCTCATCGGCACGGGCTGCGGCGTGCCCGGCGTAATGGCCTCCCGCACCATTGAAAACGAGCGGGACCGGCGCATGACCGTCATGACCACCTGCTTCATTCCCTGCGGTGCGAAAATGCCCATCATCGGCCTGTTCGCCGGCGCGATGTTTGACGGCAGCGGCCTTGTGGCCGTGTCTGCCTATTTCATCGGCGTGGCCTCCATTGTAATCTCCGGCATCATCCTGAAAAAGACAAAGGGCTTTGCAGGGGACCCGGCGCCCTTCGTCATGGAGTTGCCCGCCTATCACGTTCCCGCCATGAGCAACGTGCTGCGGGCCACTTGGGAGCGCGGCTGGTCCTTTATCAAGCGGGCAGGTACCATCATCGTGGCCGCGTCCATGGTGCTGTGGTTCCTTCAGGGCTTTGGCTTTGTGGACGGCGCGTTCGGCATGGTGGAGGATAACAATGGCTCTTTGCTTGCTGCCATCGGCGGTGCGGTGTGCATCATCTTCGCGCCTTTGGGCTTCGGCGACTGGCAGTCCACGGTGGCTACCGTCACCGGCCTGATTGCCAAGGAGAACGTGGTTTCCACCTTCGGCGTCCTGTTCCACATCGGGGAAGAGGTTGCCGAGGACGACGCGGGCCTCTGGGCCGCCATCGCGGCCCACTACACGGTTCTCTCCGCTTACAGCTTCATGGTCTTCAACCTGCTGTGCGCTCCCTGCTTCGCGGCGATGGGTGCCATCCGGCGGGAGATGAACAACGCCAAATGGACCGCCGCCGCCATTGGTTATATGTGCGGCTTCGCCTATGTGATGGCCCTGATGATCTATCAGCTGGGCGGCCTGCTACTGGGCGAGGTATCCTTTGGCGCGGGCACCGTGGCGGCGCTTGTGGTGCTGGCGGGTCTTATATATCTCCTGTTCCGCAAGAATAAGTACGACGGCAATGTCCTCTCCGTCAGCTCTGTGGACGCCGCGGCCAAGGCTGGCGTCCGGTAATATACACATCTACATTTGACACTTTGAAAGGAGTGGTCTGCACATGAATCCACCGACAATTATCATAGGCCTGATCGTTCTGGGTATCTTCGTGGCCATCGTGGCCCGCGGCGTCCACAACAGGAAAAACGGGAAAGGCGGCTGCTCCTGCGGAAGCGCCTGCGGCGCCTGCGGCGGAAGCTGCCACGAGAAATAAACATTCACTTCACACACTTCACATTTGGGGCGCGGGCAGAGCAAACTCCGCCCGCGCTTCCCTGTGCCCATTTTGAAACAGGAGGATCATAATGGAACGACTGACCCCGGCGCATCGGCGCTATCTTGCGGCAATTTACGACCTGGCTCACGCCATGCCGGATGTCAGCACCGTGGAGCTGGCCAAAGCGCTGCATGTGACCAAACCCTCTGTCACCCGGATGTCCGCAGTCCTGATGGAAAAGGGCTTTCTGGTGCGGAAGCGGTACGGAAAAATCTATCTCACGGACACGGGCTTTCTGGCGGCAAGAGATTTCAAAAGGAAGGCCCTTCAATTGCAGTCCCTTCTGCCAAGGCTGGGCCTTGACCTGACGGAGGGCGAGAGCTTTGAGCTTTCCTGCCTGCTGGCGGCCTCCTTGCCGGAACGGGCGCTGGAGGGACTTGGCGCCTGATATAAAGGCTTTGCCGATTGTAGCGCGGCAGCGGCGGGGTTCCGCGTGCCATTCCCGGAAAGGAACGGGGCCGGCGCTCCACCTGAAAAGCAACGGCAAAAAGCGCCGCCCCGAATCTTCGGGGCGGCGCTCTGTTTGTTTTTGGTTACAGCTTGGTGACCACGGGAATGATCATGGGACTGCGTTGGGTATTTTTAAAGAGGTAATTGCTGACGGCGGACTTCACCGCGCTGCGCAGCTCGCCGTCGTCCCGCCCGCGGCTGCGGGGGGCGTTGGATGCCGCCTCCATGGCGATATTTTCCAGCTCCCGCATCATCTCGTCGGACTCCTTCACATAGATAAAGCCGCGGGTGACAATCTCCGGCTTGGAGAGAAGCTGCCCGTCGTGGGAGGAGACAGGGAGAATCACCACCACCATGCCGTCCTCGGCAAGGCGCTTGCGGTCCCGCATGACCACGGCGCCCACGTCGCCCACGCCGGAGCCGTCCACATATACCTCTCCGGAGGGGACAGAGCCGTTGACCTTCATGCTCTTGCCGGTGATTTCAATGACAGCGCCGTTTTGAGCGATGGCAATGTGATTACGATCCATACCCATGGACTGCGCTAGATTGGAGTGGATTTGCAGCATCCGCTGCTCGCCGTGGACGGGGATGAAGAACCGGGGCTTCGTCAGCGCGTGGACGATTTTCAGCTCCTCCTGGCAGGCGTGGCCGGAGACGTGGAGCATATCGGCCCGGTCGTAAACCACGTTTACGCCCTTGCGGAACAGCTCGTTGATGACCCGGCCCACCGTTACCTCGTTGCCGGGGATGGCGGAGGCGGAGATAATCACCTTGTCGCCCGCTCCCAGCTCCACCTGACGGTGGGTGGAAAACGCCATGCGGTACAGGGCGCTCATTTCTTCGCCCTGAGAGCCGGTGGTGACGATGACCTGCTTGTTTTTGGGCAGGCCCTTGATGCGGTTCAGGTCCAGAAGGGTGTTCTTGGGAACCTTCATATAGCCAAGTTCCGTGGAAACCCGCATCATGTTTTCCATGCTCCGGCCGGTGACCGCTACCTTTCGTCCCGTGGCGGCCGCAGCGTCCAGCACCTGCTGGATGCGGTGTACGTTGGAGGCGAA
Organism: Oscillibacter sp. GMB15532; assembly: GCF_041020825.1. NCBI lineage: Bacteria > Bacillati > Bacillota > Clostridia > Eubacteriales > Oscillospiraceae > Oscillibacter > Oscillibacter sp. GMB15532. Next base: position 213,706 of record NZ_JBEVTO010000001.1, on the reverse strand, counting down.
GGTGGTGACGAGGATACGCTCGTTGCACCCGGTGAACTGGCGAATGAAGGCGGCGCCCACGGTTTTTTCAGACGGGGTAAAACCGGGCCGCTCCACATTGGTGGAGTCTGCACAAAGGGCAAGCACGCCCTCCTTCCCCAACGCGCCCAGCCGGGCAAGGTCCATGACCTCGCCGTCGATGGGGGTGGAGTCGATTTTAAAGTCGCCGGTGTGGACCACGGTGCCCATCCGGGTGTGGATGGCAAAGGCCACGGAGTCCGCGATGGAGTGGTTCACGTGGATAAATTCCACATTGAATTTCCCCGCCCGGACGGTTTCGCCCGGCTCCACGGTGATGAGCTTGGTGGACTTCACCAGCCCGTGCTCCTCCAGCTTCAGCTTGATCAGGCCCGCGGTGAGCCGTGTGCAGTAGATGGGAATGTTAATTTGCTTGAGCACGTAGGGGATGGCCCCCACATGGTCCTCATGCCCGTGAGTGATGAACAGGCCGCGGACGCGGGTGCGGTTTTTAATTAGATACGTCACATCGGGAATTACCAGGTCGATGCCGTACATGTCGTCTCCCGGAAAGGCCATGCCGCAGTCCACGACGATCATCTCGCCGCCGTACTCGTAGACGGTCATGTTCTTGCCGATTTCGTCCAGCCCCCCGAGAGGGATGATTTTCAGTTTTTCTGCCATAAATTCAGAGAACTCCTTTTATAGAAAATAAGTAAAAAAGTGATGGAGAAATCCCAGGCTGTACGGCGGAAAACGTATACCAAAATAGGGCGCGAGAGCGATTTGCACTGCAAAAAGCCGCACCAAACTAAGGACGGTCCAACTTCGTCCGGCCCCGTCTCGCCGGCGGAAGAATGAACTGCGTCCGCGCTGTACCCTGTGAGATTGTCCGTTTATTAAACCGGGATGGGACCGCGGTCCTGCCCAGTGAAATACAAAAACATCAACGGGCTGCAGCGGCGGCAAGGGGCAAAAAAGCCCGGCTCAGCGGCCTGCGCGCAAGCTCCCGAATGATACTGTATAGGATAGTATAGCACATGCCCCCTCCTTTGTATACACCTTTTTAAAAAATTGGGGAGGGGGCGAAAACAGAAAAAATCTTGCCCGAAAAACAAAGGGGTGGTATACTAGTAAAATCTATGGCTTAGGAGCATGACTGCGCGGGCCGCAGTGCTCCGGAGGAGGGCAACCGATTATGAATAAAAAGTTTTCCCGGCTGCTGGAGCCCAATTTAAAACTCTATTTTCTCTGCCTGCTGCTGTTCGCGGCGGTGACCGTTCCGGTGCAGCCTCTGCTGGCGGCGGCGGAGGGCGCGGTCACGGTGGGAATGTATCTTTTTTTCCGCTCCAGCACACAGAAACGCAAGCAGGGGATTTTGCAGTATATCAACAGTCTGACCGGCAGCGTGGACGCCGCCAGCAAATCCACCCTGATTAACTCGCCCCTGCCCATCATGGTTTTTCGCCCGGATACCGGCGAAATCATCTGGAGCAACGAGGATTTTTTGCAGCTTGTGGGCGTGCGGGAGCATCTGTTTGAGATTAAGGTGGAGGACACGGTGCCGGGGATGCCGGTTGCTTGGCTGCTGGAGGGAAAGCAGGAGTGCCCCGACCGGGTGGTGATGAACAACCGCCGCTTCCGGGTATATGGCAGCCTTGTCCGGGCCAAGGACCGGGACGGCACCCAGAATCTGGTGGCTACCACCTACTGGGTGGACACCACGGAATACGACGCCATGCGGGAGAAGTTCGAGCGTTCCCGCCCCGTGGTGGCGCTTTTGAATGTGGACAACTATGAAGAGCTGATGAAGGTCAGCGGCGAGGCCCAGCGCAGCGCCATTCAGGCCCAGATTGACGAAAAGCTGACGGCGTGGGCGGTGGACACGGGGCTTCTGGTGAAGACCAACCGGGACCGCTATCTTCTTTTGACAGAGGAAAAGGACTATGCTCCGCTGGTGGCGGAGAAGTTTTCCGTTCTGGATTCCATGCGGGAAATCGGCGCCGAGGGGTCCCACCCCACGCTGTCCATCGGCGTGGGCCGGGAGGCCGACGGGATGGCGGAGCTTTACAAAAATGCGTCTTTATCGCTGGAGATGGCGCTGAGCCGGGGCGGCGATCAGGCGGTGGTCCGGGGCAAGCTGGATTTTGAGTTTTACGGCGGAAGGACCAAAAGCCCGGAAAAGCGGACGAAGGTAAAGTCCCGGGTCATGGCCAATGCGCTGGGTGAGCTGATGAGCGACGCGCGGCAGGTGTATATAATGGGCCACTCCTTTGCCGATATGGACGCGGTGGGCGCGGCGGCAGGCCTTTGCTGCGCGGCCCGCAAGCTGGGAAAGCACCCGCAGGTGGTCATCGATCTGAACCATAACGCGGCGGAGGCCGTGCTGGAAAAGCTGCGGAGCCGGGCGGAATACGCCGGTGTGTTCTTGGGCGGCAGCGAGGCGCTTTTGCGGATGCAGCCGGGGGCGCTGCTGATCGTGGTGGACACCAACCGGCCGGACTTTGTGGAAAGCACCGCCGTGCTGGAGGCGTGCAACCGGGTGGCAGTCATCGACCACCACCGCAGGGCCGCCAGCTACATCGAAAACGCTGCGCTGAATTTCCACGAGCCGTATGCCTCCTCGGCCTCGGAGCTGGTGACGGAGCTTTTACAGTATCTGGTGGAGCCCAGCGACCTTCTTCCCGAGGAGGCAGAGGCGCTCCTTGCCGGCATCGTGCTGGATACGAAGCATTTCACCATGCGCACCGGCGGGCGGACTTTTGAGGCGGCCGCCTTCCTGCGCCGGGCAGGGGCGGACACCAGCGCGGTGCAGCGCCTGTTCCAGAATGATTTGACGGAGATGGTTTCCCGTTACGACATTATCCGCCAGGCGGAGCTGTACCGGGACGACATCGCCGTGGCCACCGTGACGGAGGACGGCGTGGAGCGGGTGGCGGCGGCACAGGCTGCCGACGAGCTGCTGACGCTCAAGGGCGTGCAGGCTTCCTTTGTGATCTACCGGGACGGGGAGAGCGTTTTGATGTCCGCCCGGTCCATGGGGGATATCAACGTGCAGGTGATTCTGGAGACGCTGGGCGGGGGCGGGAACTCCACCACCGCAGGCGGTCGTGTGGAGGACAGCGATCCTGACACTGTCCGGGAAAAGCTGCTGGAGGCCGTGGACGATTATCTGAAAAAATAAAAGATCCTTTGCGGGATCGGACAAATAAGGAGAGATACCGATGAAAGTGATTTTGATGCAGGATGTGAAGGGCCAGGGAAAGAAGGGCCAGATGGTGGAGGTTTCCGAGGGCTACGCCCGGAATTTCCTGCTGCCCCGCAAGCTGGCCACCGCCGCCACGGCGGACGCGGTCAACACCATGAACATGAAGGAAAAGGCCCGCAAAGCCGAGGAAGCCCGCCAGAAGGCCGAGGCCGAGGCCACGGCGGAAAAGCTGAAGGAGTGCCCCGTCAAGGTCACCGCCAAGGCGGGAACCGGCGGACGGCTGTTCGGCGCCATCACCACCAAGGAGATTTCCGAGGAGCTTCAGAAGCAGTACGGCGTGGACATCCCCAAGCAGAAGCTGGCGCTGGAGGACCCGATCAAGGCCTTCGGCAACTATGAGGTCCGGGCCAAGCTGGGCTTCGAGGTGAGCGGCACTGTGTACGTGTCCGTCTACGAGGAGAAATAAGCGGCCCATGCATCCAAAACACGCCCGGAGGTGATTTTTCGTGGCAATTGAAGATTTGCTTCTGCGCCAGACGCCCCACTCTCTGGAGGGGGAGCAGGCGGTGCTGGGTTCCGTTCTCATCGACCCGGACTGTGTAAAGGAGGTCGTGGATAAGCTGCGGCCCGAGGATTTTTACCTGCGCCAGAACCGGGAGATTTTTGAAACCATCTGCTCCATGTTCACCTACGCGAGGCCCATCGACGGGATCACGGTGGCGGAGGAGATGCAGAAAAACGGCACCTACGACGAAAATACTACCCGGGCCTATCTTGCCCAGCTGATCGAAATTACCCCCACGGCGGCAAACGTTCTGGAATACGCTGCGATCGTCCGGGATAAGGCCCTTCTGCGCGCCGTGGCGCAGGCTGCCTCGGAGATCACCGCCATGGTGCAGGAGGGCGGCGGCGAGGCCGCGGAAACGCTGGAAGCGGCGGAGCAGCGGATTTTTGCTATCCGCCGGGGACAGGGCGCGCAGGGAATGACCCCTGTCCGGCAGGTTTTGCCGGACGTGTTGGACCGGCTCAGTGAAATGAGCGAGTCCGCCTCGGGCATGCCGGGCCTGTCCACGGGCCTTTCCATGCTGGATACAAAAATCACGGGCCTGAACAAGTCGGATTTGATTTTGCTGGCGGCCCGGCCCGGCATGGGCAAAACCTCTATGGCGTTGAACATGGCCCTGAACGTGGCCAAGGGGACCGACCGGTCCGTGGCCGTCTTCTCTCTGGAGATGTCCAAGGAGCAGCTTGTTTTGCGGCTCCTTTCCTCCGAAGCGCTGGTGGAGAGCAACAAGCTGCGCACCGGATCCCTGCGGGAGACGGACTGGGAGAGAATTGCAGATGCAGCCACGGTGCTCAACCGGGTGGATATCCGCATCGACGACAACCCGCTTCTGTCTGTGGCGGACATGAACGCCAAATGCCGCAGGCTTGATAATCTGGGGCTGGTAGTCATCGACTATTTGCAGTTGATGACCTCCGCCGGGGGGAAAAGCAAGGGCGGAGAGAACCGCCAGCAGGTGGTTTCCGACATTTCCCGAACGTTGAAAATCATGGCCAAGGAGCTGGACGTGCCGGTGATTTGCCTCAGCCAGCTAAGCCGCGCCAACGAAAAGCGGGACGACAAGCGCCCCATGCTCTCCGACCTCCGGGAATCCGGCGCCATCGAGCAGGACGCGGACATCGTGCTATTTCTCTATCGGGACGACTACTATAACGAGGACTCCGAAAAGCGCAACATTGCCGAGTGCATCGTGGCGAAAAACCGCCACGGCGAGACGGGAAAGGTGGAGCTGAAGTGGGTGCCGGAGTATACCATGTTCGGTACGCTGGAGACGCGGTACGACGATGAGGACTGAACTTCCCTCCGCTGAAAAATTTATGACGGCGCATTTTTCCGCCGGGACGGAGCTGCTGTGCGCTGTGTCCGGGGGGCTGGACTCCATGTGCCTGCTGGACTTTACTGTCCGCTGGGCGGAGGGACGGGGAATTGCTGTCGCCGCCGCTCACTTTCACCACGGGCTGCGGGGCGCCTCGGCGGATCGGGACGAGATTTTTGTCCGGGACTTTTGCACACAGTGGGGCATTCCCTTTGTCTCCGGACGGGGGGATGCCCGGGCGGCGGCAAGGGAAGAGGGCCTTTCTCTGGAGGAAGCCGCCCGACGGCTGCGGTATGCCTTTTTGGAGGAAGCCGCGTCCAAGCGGCACAGCGCCGCCATTCTCACCGCCCACCACGCCGACGACAACGCGGAGACTATGCTGTTAAACCTCTGCCGGGGGACCGGCTCCGCGGGGCTGGGGATTCCCGCCGTGCGGGGGAATATTTACCGTCCGTTTCTGGAGCTGACCCGGGCACAGCTTGCGGATTACGCCCATGCCCGGGGCCTGCCCCATGTGGAGGACGAGACGAACGACGAGGACGACGCGGCCCGGAACCTGCTTCGGCACAGGGTTTTGCCTGTGCTGCGGGAGATCAACCCCAAAGCGGTGCAAAACATGGCCCGCTCCGCCGGGCTTCTGGCGGCGGAGGATGCGCTGTTGGACGAACTTGCGGCAAAGCTGATGGAGCAGGCCGAGCTGTCCGGGGACCGGGCCACCATACCGTGGGAAATCCTGCGCGCCGCGCCGGAGGCTCTGCGGGGCAGGGCGGTGCTGGGGCTGATGGAAAGAGTCTGCGGACGGCGGAGGGATTTGTCCGCCGCCCATGCGGGTGCTGTGCTGTCCTTGGGAATGGGCCGGGAATACTCCTTGCCTTACGGGCTGCTGGCCCGCAACAATGGAGAAGCGCTGGAGCTTTATAAAGCAAGTCCCATGCCACGGCCCGTGCCGCTTTTGCGGGGACAGATTGTGGAATTTGGCAAATGGCGCGTGCTGCTGGGGAGCGAGGGCCCGCCGGGGAGCGTTTCCTATCGGCTGTGCGTACCGGGGCCGCTTGAGGCGACACTCTGGCGCAGCGGGGACCGCATGAATCTGCCGGGAAGTCGGGGCGCGCGGACGTTGAAGCGGCTGTTTTCCGACGCAGGGATTTCCCCGGAGGAACGGGACCGTTTGCCGGTGCTGCGGACAGGGGGGCGGCCGGTAGCCGCGCCGTATCTTGGTGTGGATTTGGAGTTTTCCGCCGGGGCGCCCGGCGAATGGGTGACATTTTATACAGAAGATATAGAGGGAGAGATACTATGAGAAGTGAGATGGAAAACGATATCCTCAAAATTCTGGTGACGGAGGAGCAGATTCAGACCCGCATCGCGGAGCTGGGCGAGGAGCTGTACAAGGAATTTGAGGGGAAGAACCCGCTGTTCCTGGGCGTGTTAAAGGGCTGCTTTCTGTTCATGGCGGACCTGGTGAGGGCCTGTCAGGTGAAAAGCGACGTGGAGTATATCGCCGTCAGCTCTTATGAAAACGCCACCAGTTCCTCCGGCCGGGTGAAGATTGTCCATGACATTCAGCAGGACATCACGGACCGGCACGTCATCGTGGTGGAGGACATTTTGGACTCCGGCAATACCCTTGCGTTTCTCAGCGAGTATTTCAAAACCCGGGGCGCGGCCTCCATCACCATCGTAACGTTACTGGATAAGCCCTCCCGCAGGACCAAGGCCGTCAACGCCGATTATGTCGGCTTTGTGGTGCCGGACGAGTTTGTGGTAGGCTACGGACTGGATTATTGCCAGCAGTATCGCAACGTCCCCTATATCGGCGTGCTGAAGCCGGAGGTTTATTCCCGCTAAACGGGCGCTTGGCCCGCAAAGGAGTGAGGACCCGTTGAAAAATTCAAAAGCAACAAATGCGATGACCTTTGTCTTTCTGGCGGTGGTGATGCTGCTGTGTGCCATGTACCTTTGGCGCAGCAGTTCTGTCGCCGAGCCGCTGGAGTATTCCGAGGTGGTGCGCCTTATCAAGCAGGAGAAGGTGGAGAGCCTTGATATCTTCAACAACACGCTGACGCTGCATCTGCGCACGCAGATCAACGGCAGCACTACCGCGGTCCACGAGCTGTATGATTTCGAGCTGTTTTACAGCGATTTGAACGACCTGATTCAGGAGCAGGCCGCCAAGGGCATCATCACCTCCTACAACTACCGGGCGGACCACTCTACCAACTGGTTGGCGATTCTGCTGCCCTATGTGGCGGCGGCACTGCTGTTGGGCGGCATGTGGTATGTCATGTCCCTCCGCTCCGGCGGCGCGGGCGGCCCGGACCGCATGAACCGATTCAGCGAGGCCCGGACGCACACGCTTTCCGAGCGGGATAAGTCCATCACCTTTGCGGATGTTGCGGGGGCCGACGAGGAGAAGGAAGAGCTGCGGGAGATTGTAGAGTTTTTGAAGGACCCGCAGAAGTACACCGAGCTGGGCGCCCGGATTCCAAAGGGTGTGCTGCTGGTGGGCCCTCCGGGCACGGGAAAAACTTTGCTTGCAAAGGCCGTGGCGGGAGAGGCCGGGGTGGGCTTTTTGTCCATCTCCGGGTCGGACTTTGTGGAGCTTTACGTGGGCGTGGGCGCGTCCCGGGTGCGGGACCTGTTCAAAGAAGCGGTGAAGACCACGCCCTGCATTGTATTCATTGACGAGATTGACGCCGTGGGCCGACAGAGGGGCACCGGCGTGGGCGGCGGCCACGACGAGCGGGAGCAGACCTTGAATCAGCTTCTGGTGGAGATGGACGGCTTTTCCGCCAACGAGGGCGTGGTGGTGCTGGCCGCAACCAACCGGGTGGACGTTCTGGACCCGGCCCTGCTGCGCCCGGGCCGGTTTGACCGGCAGGTGTTTGTGGGTCTTCCCGACATTCGCGGACGCGAGGAAATTCTCAAGGTACACACCCGGGGAAAGCCCCTGTCTGAGGATGTTGATTTGAGCGAGGTGGCTAAGGGAACCCCCGGCTTCACCGGGGCGGACCTTGAAAATCTCACCAATGAGGGGGCGCTGCTGGCGGCCCGGCGGAACCAGAAATTCATCACCATGGCGGATTTGAAGGAGGCGGAGATCAAGGTCATCGCCGGACCGGAGAAGAAAAGCCGGGTGATTCCCGAGCACGAGCGCCGGCTTACCGCCTTCCACGAGGCGGGCCACGCCATTGTGATGCACGCACTGCCCAGCCACGATCCGGTGAACCAGATTTCCATTGTGCCCCGGGGACAGGCGGGCGGCATGACCATTTCTTTGCCGCAGGAGGACCGCTCCTATATGTCCAAGCAGTATCTGGAGGAGCAGATTGTGGCCCTTCTGGGCGGGCGCGCCGCCGAAAGTCTGGTGCTGGGGGACATCTCTACCGGCGCGGGCAACGACATTCAGCGGGCCACCCGCATTGCCCATAAAATGGTGGCCACCTATGGCATGAGCGAAAAGCTTGGCACTGTGTCCTTTGAAACCGGTCACGACGAGGTGTTTCTGGGCCGGGCCATGGGGCAGGGTCGCAGCTATTCTGAGCAGATTGCCGCCCAGATCGACGAGGAGGTGCGCCGCATCGTGACCGCCGCCTACGACCGGTGCGAACTGATTTTGCGGGAGCGGCGCTCTCAACTCGATTCGGTGGCAAATTTCCTGCTGGCCAACGAGACAATGACGCGCCAGGAATTTTTGACCGTGGTGGAGGCATCTACACGGGTATAAGCGCATGAGAAAGTCCCCGCCGTCCGTCGACGGCGGGGACTTTTTTGAAAAACAGCCCCGCACCAGCATCGGCCAGGCTTTTGAAGTGTGCGTATTTTATCAAGAGGATCAAAAGCAGAACAAAATGCGGGCTGAGACGTAAGAGTACGCAATTATTTTTTGCTTCCTTCGGCAAAATCACGAAAATGATTGTCCTTGTATCGAGGACATGAATCGTGAATTTTTTTTGTAATAGCTACATATGTTTTCTGTATAGAGACAAAGTAAAATTTTTTTTTGGAAATTTATGGGTGGTAAAACGAATTTAAAGCGCTGCGCTGTATATAATTCTACTTGAAAAACCGGAAGAAATTCCGTAAAATGCTTCTTATGCAAAGAGAATTGAAAAACGGTTCTCTTTTATTGACGACAGGAGGAAAGAACATGAAAAAGTTTCTTGCGCTTGCCATGGCTCTTGCCATGACCTTCTCTCTCGCCGCCTGCGGCGGGGATACCGGCGGCAGTGCATCCGGCGGCGACGGCGGCAGCGCGTCCGGCGGCAGCAATCCCGTGCTGAAGGTGGGCGTGTTTGAGCCTGCGTCCGGCGATAACGGCGCGGGCGGCAAGCAGGAGGTGCTGGGCATCCAGTATGCCAATCAGGTGGCTCCCACCGTGGAGATCGACGGCCAGACATACGACGTGAAGCTGGAGATCGTGGATAACCAGTCCACCACCGACAAGGCTATCACTGCCGCCCAGACGCTGGTGAACGCGGGCGTGTCCGTGGTGCTGGGCTCCTATGGCTCCGGCGTGTCCATTGCCGCTGCACCTACCTTTGAGCAGGCAAAGATTCCCGCCATCGGCGTGTCCTGCACCAACCCCGCCGTGACGGAGCTGAACCCCTACTACTTCCGGGTCTGCTTCCTGGACCCCTTCCAGGGCAGCGTCATGGCCAACTTTGTGTCCGAGGAGTTCGGCGCGAAAAAGGCCTATGTGCTGACCATGCTGGGCGAGGACTACGGTTCCGGCCTTGGCACCTATTTCAAGCAGGCATTTGAGGGCCTGGGCGGTGAGGTGAAAGCTGAGAGCTTCCCCGAGGGCACCTCTGACTTCTCCGCTTACATCCAGAACGCCGTGACCTATGGCGCGGACGTGATTTTCGCCCCCTCCTCCACCACCTATGCCGCCCTGATCGTTGGTCAGGCAGCCAAGGCCGGGGTCACCATTCCCATCACCGCCGGTGATACGTGGGAGAACTCCGCGATTCTCGCCGCCCAGAAGGGAACCGATCAGAAGGTTTACTGTTCCACCTTCTTCGACGAGAACGACGATGCAGGTCCTGCCGCCGCGTTTGTCAAGGGCTTTAAGGAGTTTTTGAACGCTGATGCCCAGAACCTGACCAATAACGGCGGCAACGACATCGTCGCGGCTGTCTCCGCGCTGGGCTACGATGCGTACATGACTGCCATCGAGGCCATCAATCTGGCCCAGTCCACCGAGGGCGAAGCCATTCAGGCCGCGCTGTTCGACGTGGATATCGATGCTGTCACCGGCCGCATCACCATCAATCCCGAAACAGGCGACGCCAACAAGACCGAGGCTTACATCAAGCAGGCCACTGACGGCGCGTTTACCTTTGTGAAGCGTCAGTCCGTCGAGGGCTGATTCGCAAAGGTCTGCCCCAAAACCGTACGGCCCACGGCGCGGGCGGGGAGCCACCCCGCCCGCGCTTTTCCGGGCGCGGCGATTCTGGCTTGCATCGAGCCGAAAGCCGAAGGGTTCGATGCAGAACAGAAGCAGTCCCACATCGCGGGCAAGGCCCGCATCACAGGAAACGGTTTAACGGGAAACCCGCGCCCTTGCGCGGGACACAATGAAAACGGAGGGAATCCCATGCTAGAACAAATCCTGCCCTATCTGCTGGCAGGCGTCTCCGTGGGTGGGCAGTATGCCCTGATTGCCATTGGATACACGATGGTATACGGTATTTTACGTCTGATAAACTTTGCCCACGGCGATATTTTTACGGTGTCCGGCTTTGTAATGGTTTACGCCGCCGCCACCATGCCCCTGACCCTTTCCATCCCGCTGACCATCGTTTTGACGGTGGCTTTGGCCGTGCTGGTGGAAAAGGTGGCCTATCGTCCCCTACGCACAGCCCCTCGGATGTCCGTTATGATTTCGGCCATCGGCATGAGCTATCTGCTGCAAAACTCCATGTGGTATCTCACCGGCGGCCTGCCCAAGCAGTATCCGGTGCTGCCCTGGATCAGCGACAGCGTGAACGTGGCGGGCAGCTCCACCAGCCGGGTCACCGTCGTCACCCCGTTTTTGGTGGTGGTACTGGTGGCGGGTCTGGTGCTGCTCATCAAGCGGACCAAAATCGGTATGGCCATGCGGGCCGCATCCCGGGACTTTGAGACGGCGCAGCTCATGGGCATCAAGATCAACAACGTCATCAGCTTCACCTTTGTGGTGGGGTCCTTTCTGGCGGCTGTTGGCTCCATGCTGTACTTTTCCAATTACGCCACTGTCACGCCCACCATCGGCGCCATGCCGGGGCTAAAGGCCTTTGTGGCCGCCGTGTTCGGCGGCATCGGCTCCATTCCCGGTGCGGTGATCGGCGGATTTATCATCGGCATCTGTGAGAGCCTCATTAAGGGCGCGGGGCTGACCACGTTTTCCGACGCGTTCACCTTCGCCCTGCTGATTGTGATTCTCGCTGTGAAGCCCACCGGCCTCTTCGGAGAGAATTTGACGGAGAAGGTGTGACGGAATGATCAAGAAAAAGGATTATAAAAAGACTTGGATTGCCCTGCTCATTGCCGCCGCCATACTGATACTGGTGGTGGTACTTGACAACCTGCCGTCCAAGGTGGTTCCGTCCATGCTGCTGACGGTGCTGCAAAAGGGTGCGATTTACGCGCTGGTGGCTGTGTCAATGAACCTTCTAAACGGATTTACGGGCCTCTTTTCCCTCGGGCAGGCGGGCTTTATGCTGCTGGGGGCCTATACCTATGCAGTGCTCACCGTCCCCGTGGCGCGGCAGGCCAGCGTTTATCAGCGGTATCCCGGCGGGGGCCTTGGATTCTCTGTGACGGAAAGCCTGGGCAACTCCATGGGACAGCTCGGTTTGTTTTTGGGCGTGGTGCTCTGCCTGATTCTGGCTGGGTGCGTGGCGGGGCTGTTCGCCTGGTTCATCGGTCTGCCGGTTTTGAAGCTGAAAAGCGACTATCTGGCCATCGCCACGCTGGGCTTTGCGGAGATTATCCGCTCCGTGGTGCAGTATGAGGGTCTTGGCCCCGTCACCAACGGTTCCAACCTGCTGTACGGCTTCACCGGCTTTTCCGACTTCCATATGGGTGAGCTGAAGCTCACCACGATGATGCCCTTTCTGTTTGCGGGGGCGAGTATCCTGATTGTGGTGCTGCTGATTAACTCCACCTATGGCCGGGCCTTCAAGGCCATCCGGGACGACGAGGTGGCGGCTGAGGCCATGGGCATTAATCTGGCCAGACACAAGCGGATGAGCTTTGTCATCAGCTCCTTTTTCGCCGGTATTTCCGGTGCTATGCTGGCCATGTTTCAGGCCAGCGTGCAGGCCACGGCTTTCAAAGCGGCCATGACCTACGAAATTCTGCTGATTGTGGTTATTGGCGGGATCGGGTCCGTCACCGGGTCCGTGCTGGGTTCGTTTCTGTTCGTGGGCTGCTCGGAGTGGTGGCTACGGTTTTTGGATAACGAGACAATTTTGAAAAATTTCAGTGCCAAGGTGCAGTTTTGCGCCCTGCTGGCGGCTTTGATTGCCGTGGTTGTGGGCTTCGGCCTGCTACGGCTGAAACGTAGCGGCAGAAAGATTATCTTCCGCTCGGGAAAGCGAATTGCGGTGGACTGGGGCCCGGTGCTGGCTTTGGCGTTGGCGGCTCTGGCGCTGGGCTGGGACGTGTGGTTCCTGCTTAGCTCCAATCTAAAGCTGCCGCTGCTGCGCTCCGGCTTCCGCATGGTGGTGTTCTCCGTGGTCATCATGATTGTGGTGCTGTTCTTCCGGAAGGGCATCATGGGTGATCAGGAGCTGTGGGACCTGAGGAGAAAGAGACGCTCCGCGAAAGCAAAGGCAGGTGCGGGTAAATGAGAGAAAATGTATTGCGCGTGGAAAACGCCACCATGCAGTTCGGCGGCGTGGTGGCTGTGGACAATTTGAATCTGGAGATCAACAAGGGGGAGATTGTATCCCTCATCGGACCCAACGGCGCGGGAAAGACCACCGCGTTCAACGTCATCACGGGAGTATACGCTCCCAGCAACGGGCGAGTGGAGTTTTGCGGGGAAACCATCGTGCGCAACCATCCTCAGGGGAAGATGAAAAAGCTCTACAAGGGGCAGAATCCGGAACTGTATACCACCGGGCTTCGCCTGCCGGACACGGGAATCACTCCGGAGGAGCGGACCCTGCTGGAGGCGGATGAACGGGAGCGGGACCCGGCGGCCTTTACCGATAAAGTGCTCTGCCCCACGCCCGACCGCATTACCAATCTGGGCATGGCCCGGACCTTTCAGAACATTCGCCTCTGGAAATCCCAGACGGTGTTTGACAACATCTTGATTGCAAAGCATCTGCGGCGCACCTCCAACCTGTTTTCCGCCACCTTCCGTATGAACCGGCGGGAGGAGGAGGCCCAGCGGGCCGACGTGGAGCGGCTGCTGGATATCGTGGGCCTTGGCGGGCTGCGGGACGAGCTGGCGACCTCTTTGCCCTATGGCAAGCAGCGCCGTCTGGAAATTGCCCGCGCGCTGGCCACGGAGCCGAAGCTGCTGCTGCTGGATGAACCGGCGGCGGGCATGAACCCTCAGGAAACCAACGATTTGACGGAATTTATCGCCCGTATCCGCTCCGAACTGGGGCTGACGGTGTTTCTCATCGAGCACCATATGGATCTGGTCATGGATATTTCCGACCGCATTTACGTGCTGGACTTCGGGGGGCTGATTGCCAAGGGCACCCCGGCGGACATTCAGAACGATCAGCGCGTGATCGACGCGTATCTGGGGGTGGCGGAAGATGCTTAAAATCGACAATCTGAAGGTGTCCTACGGCGGCATTCAGGCTTTGCGGGGCATTAATATGGAGGTGCCCGACGGGAAAATTGTCACCCTGATCGGCGCCAACGGCGCGGGAAAGTCCACCACCCTGCGGACCATTACCGGCCTTGTAAAGGCGGACTCCGGCTCCATCCGGTGGAACGAAGTGGAGCTGGTGGGGCGGAGCATTGACCAGATTATCAGCAGCGGCATTGCCCTGTCTCCAGAGGGACGGCGGGTTTTTGCGGATTTAACGGTGCTGGAAAACCTGAAAATCGGGGCGTATCTGCGCAGAGACAAGGCAGAGATCGAAAAGGATTTAAACTGGGTTTACGAGCTGTTTCCCCGGCTGAAGGAGCGCTCCTGGCAGTTGTCGGGAACCCTGTCCGGCGGAGAGCAGCAGATGCTGGCCGTGGGACGGGCGCTGATGAGCCGACCCAAGCTGATGATGATGGACGAACCCTCTTTGGGACTTGCTCCGCTGGTGGTGCAGGATATTTTCAAAATCATTCAGGAGATTAACCGTCAGGGCGTTACGATTCTGCTCATCGAGCAGAATGCCAATATGGCCCTGAAAATCGCGGATTTGGCCTATGTGCTGGAAACCGGGAACATCACCCTTTCCGGTACCGGCGCGGAGCTGCTGGTGAACGAAAAGGTGAAGGAAGCGTACCTTGGCAAGCGGAAAGACTGAGAAAAAGGGGAGCCTTTAGGCTCCCCTTTTGTAACTTTTTGCGGACGGTTTCCGTCAATAGAGAGAGAGCAACCGCTCCAAAGCAACACGAAGGAGAAAACAACGAGAAGCCCCTGTGGGGCCCATATAAGGAGGAACTATCCATGAAGAAAACCCTGCTGCTTGCCGCCGCCCTTTGTATGGCGCTGGCCCTGTCTGCCTGCGGACAGAATCCGCCCGCGGCCGGCTCATCCGGCTCGTCCGCTGCCGTATCCTCGGGAGCTGCGTCGTCCGAGACACCGGGCAATCCGGCATCCCAGCCCGGCAGAGATGACCACACCATTTTAATCATGGAGGTGGAGGGCCAGTCCGAGGAGGTCCCTGCCACGCTGTACGAAGGAGAGGGCTACTCCATTTACGTTCCCGATGAAGGGTGGGTAAAGACCTCTGAGGACCTGCCCAAGGGAGCCGTGGACCAGTGGGTCTCCGCGAATAATCCCGAGGTGACGCTGACGGTCTGCGGCAGCGAAACGGACGGACAGTGGGTGGAGAGCCAGCAGGTTGGTGTTCCGGAGTCTGGCGTATACACGGTCTACATGGCCTATCCCGACGAGGCGGCGGAGGGCTTTGGCGCCCGCCTGCCGGTGATTGCAGAAACTTTTTTGGCGGCCGAATAAACAAACAGCCCGGCGGGACGCATAGCGTTCCGCCGGGCTTCTTAGTACAATGAAATTTAAGGCCATCGCCACGAATTGTGAAGAGCTGCCTTAAAGCAAAATTCTACCCGCTTACTGCGGGGCGTCATTTAAGAAGTCTTCTTCCTTGAAGGTCATGTACCAATACTGGTAGCTCCACTCTACACGCTCATAAAGCTCGTCCAGCCGGTTTCCGGAGAGCTTTTCCATAATGTTTCTGTGACTCTCCGAAAAATAGGCCACCGCATCATGCTGCAAAATCGTCTGGATGGTTTTATACAGAAAGTCCTCAGTGATTTTTACAATGCTGTCGTAAAGAGTGATCACGGCCACATTGCCGGTGGCGGCTGCCAGTTCTTGGTGAAATGCAATGTCCTTCTTGGCAATCACAGCGATGTCATTCTCCCCCAAAGACAGGTATTCCTCCAAATCGTCCTGAATCGCACCGAGCCGGTCCCATGTCTCCTGCGGCAGCTTCGTATAAAAAAGCTGCTGCAAAATTCCGTTATCAAGAAGTTTTCGGAGATCCACAAGCTCGTGATGGGCGCTTTCCTTTTGCAGGATAATCCCATACAGCATCGGGTTCAAAATCTTGGGGGAGAACCCGTCGCAGACATAAGTGCCGTCTGCCCTGCGGACCTCCAGAATGCCGTAGGCCACCAAGGTCCTGACGGCCTCCCGCACGGTATTGCGGCCCACACCAAAGGATTTCCCCAAGTCGGATTCTGTCGGAATTTTCATTCCGGGCTTCAATTCCCCGCTCATGATGGCGCTGGTTAAGCGTGAAACCACCCGGTCTACCACGGACTTTGCCTGAATAGGGGCAAGATACTCGCCGGTCACTTCTCTCATCAGATTCTTCCTCAATTTCAAGGTTTGTTTCTTTGCTCAAGCTGTATATCCAAGGATCAATGGCAAAACGCCAGATCTCATTTCACGGTTTTCCCCACAGTTACCTGCATCTTATCCTCATAGTAACGGACAAGCGCTGCCTGATCTTCATTGACATAGCCGTTATCGTTCATCCAATCCATCACTTGCAAAACCACATCGGTCAAGGGCAAGTCCACACCCATTTTGTGGGCATAGTGCTTGGCATTGAGGATGTCCTTGCGGTGAACGGCAATACGGGCCCCCGGCTCAAAATCCCGATGAAGGACCTTTGGCACCTTGTTATCGTATAAGGGCCCTCCGGCAAAGCCGCCACGGGTCGCGTCAAAGGTGGTCTGCAAATCAATGCCCGCTTTTGCGGCAAAGGCATACCCCTCTGCAATGGCAACCAGAATCGCGCCGCCCACCATATTGTTGACCAGCTTTGTCGTGTCGCCGCTGCCGGGGCCGCCGGTGTACACCGGGGTACCCATACAGTCCAGCACGGGCTTTATTTGGTCAAAAGCGGCACGATCGCCGCCCACCATGATGGAAAGCGTTCCGTCCTGTGCCATCGTATTTCCGCCGCTGACGGGGGAATCCAGCAGAAACATCCCCGCGGCCTTTGCCTTCTCCGCGAGCGCCAGAATAATGTCCGGGGCGGCAGAGGACAAATCCACAATCAGACGCCCCGGCTTTCCCAGCCGGATGGCCTCCTCCACAGAGTGCTGGATGATGGCGTGAGTAGGCAGCATCTGGAGAATTACGTCGCAGGTGGTGTAAAGCTCCTCGATATCGGCGGCCACAGTGCCGCCTGCATCACGGTACATTTCCCGTTGCTTTTCGCCGATGTCGTATCCGATGACCTCCAGATTCATCTTTCGGTCCACATTCAGAGCCATATGGTAGCCCATAACCCCAAGGCCTAAAAATCCTATTTTTGTCATTATAACACACCTTCCAAAAATATGCAAAGAGTGAACCGTGGAATACGGTTCACTCCTGCATGATACAGCATTGTTACCGCACTTTTACCGTTAGGCCAGAACGCTCGGCAGCCACAGCGTAAAGGACGGAATATAGGTAACCATCAAGAGAATGACCAGAGCAATGATGAGGAACGGCAGACAGGCTTTGAAGGCGCCGCCCACAGTTGCATTACCGATCTTTGTCCCCACCAGCAGCGACACGCCCACCGGCGGTGTGATGCAGCCGATATAGATATTGATACAGGTCAGGATGCCAAACTGAATCAGGTCGATGCCGAAGGAGTTTACAAGGCTCAGCATCAGGGGGACCATCATCACGATGATGCAGTTGCCCTCCATCAGGCAGCCCAGAATCAGGAAGATCACGTTGATCGTCAGCAGCACCATAAACTTGGAGGTGACCACAGACGTCATGGCCCCCATAAAAATGCTGGGCAGCTGAGAGGAGATGACCACATAAGCGGATGCTTTGGACAGGCCCACCAGAATCATGATGGCAGCCACGGAAATGGTTGTCTCATAAAGCGTTTCCATCAGGTTCTTTAAGCTGATGGTGCGGTAAATAAAGATGCCCACAATGGCGGCATACAGCGACGAGATAGCCGCCGCTTCGGAAACGGTGCAGATGCCGCCGAAGATGAGTCCCAGGACGATAATGGGCATGAACAGGGCCCAAATGCTGTCCTTCAGGATATGCAGCTTTTCCTTTGTGGTGGTCTGCGGCTGCTTGGGCAGCTTCATTTTATAACCATAATACAGCGTATACACCAAAAAGCAAACCGCGCAGAAAACGGCGGGCACGGCGGTTGCCATGAAGAGCTTTTGAATGGAGGTTTCCGTCAGGCTCGCATATACCACCAGAGAAATCGAGGGAGGAATCATGGGGCCCAACAGAGAGGAGCAGCTTGCACAGGCAACGGAATAGTTCTTATCATAGCCTTCCTTGACCATTGCCGGAACGGTCATGCCGCCGACGGCGGCAACCGTTGCCACAGCGGAACCGGAAATTGCGCCGAATAAGGCGGAGGAAAGCACCGTTACAGAGGCAAGACTGCCCCGCACCCTGCCAAGCGGCACGTTGGCGGCGGCAATCAACTTTTGCGTAATGCCCTGCGCCATGATATTGCCCGCCAGAATGAACAGGGGAATGCACAGCAGGGAGGCGGAGTTCATGCCAAGGAAGGTCTTCTGAGCGACGGCCTCCAGCGGGAATCCGGCGTGGACCATTGCCACCATGGTGGCAATGCCGATGGAGAGATAAATGGGCAGGCCTGCGAAGGCCAGAACCAGCAGCAGGACGAAAATAATAACACCGGCATTCATCGCTTAAACGCCCTCCCTTTTGGAATCGGCAGGAGATTTGCCAAGAAATTTAAGAAAATTCGTGACGGCAATCTCCGCAGAAAACAGAATTGTCAGAACAGCGCCAATGGGGAAGGAATAATAAATGTCCTTCATTTTCAGCGGCAGCGTGGTGGATGCACTGGTGGCATGCTGAATCAGGCTGAGGCCGTAATAACAAAAGACCATCATAAAGATAATTGCGGCCACAGAGCTGATGGCAGAGATCAGATACCGGGTTCTCTCCGACATAAAGTTCAGAAGGAAATCCACCTGAAGGTGGTTGTCACGCCGGACAGCAATGGGAATCCCCAGAAAAATGCTGTATATGCTGAGATAGAGGGCCAGCTCTTCGCACCAAGGCTGTGCATTTTGGAAGATATATCGCATCATGCACTGATAAACCATAATCAGGGTAATCCCCGCCAGCAGTATAATTTCCAGTACCTTGATTACCCTTTGGACGCCGTCCAGAAAACGGGTGTATTGTGTCAACACAGATTTTCAACTCCTCTGTTAGCGTTTTCCGAGTGGGGCTTAGCGTCACTAAGCCCCACTTTGTTAGCAATTCGGGGTTCAGGTGGGATCGGCGGCCTTAATTGCGTCCGCGTAAGGAACCAAATCGGGATATTTTGCCTCCAGGAAGCCGTCCAAGGCCTGCTGCCAGAGAGACACGTCGGTATTGATGAACTCGCAGCCGGCGGCCTCCACCTCGGGACGAATGTTCTCGGTGGCTTCCATCACCAGATTGGTGCAATACTTGCCCGCTTCCACGGAAGCATCCTGAATGATGGTCTGATACTCGGCGGGAAGAGATGCGAAATAGTTTTTATCCATGATAAAGGAAACGGTGTTGTAAACGTGGTTGGTTTCGATGATGTAATCGCAGCTTTCATCCCAGCTCAGGCTGGCGATGTTGGTCAGGCCGTTTTCCGCGCCATTGACCGTGCCCTGCTGAATTGCGGTAAAGACTTCGCTGCCGCCCAGAGGAGTGGGGGTAGCGCCCAGCCACTGCCAGGTGTCGAGATAAATGGGGATTGTGGGAACGCGCAGCTTAAAGCCTGCCACGTCAGCAGGGGTTTCGATGCGCTTGTTGCTGCACATCACGCGCACACCCTGCAGGCCCGCGCCCATCAGGGTCATGCCGCAGTCTTCGCCCAGCTGATTCAGAATGTCCTGGCCAATTTCGCCCTCCCACACGGCGCTCCAGTGGTCAACGCCGGAGTACAGGTAAGGAGCGGCCTCCACATTGGCGAGGGAGGACATCGACGCCAGATTGCCGATGGATTCATAAACAATGTTGCAGATACCAAGGCTCAGGCCCTCGAGGCAGTCTGCGGTGTTGCCAAGGGAGGAACTGGGATACAGCTCCACGGTGATGGCTCCGTCGGTCTTTTCGTTGACGGTTTTTGCAAAGACCTCGGCGGACTTGTACACGGGGTCGGTTTCACCAAGGCTCAGGTGCATCTTCATGGTGTAGCTCTGTCCGGCGGCAGCAGTGCTGCCGGAGCCGTTGCCCGCGCCGGAGGAGCTGCCGCCGCATCCGGCCAGCAGGGAGGCGCTCATTGCCGCGCACAGCAGAGCCGCAAGAATTTTCTTCTTCATGTTTTTTCCCTCTCTTTACGTATATAGCATTCGGTGCTTCTGGAAATCGCCTTAGTATATCATTGATCTGCCTCAGGAAACAACACGGGAACAGCCTTGACGGGATCCAGCTTTCGGGACATACGAATGCCGGACAGTTCGGCAATTGCCAGCTCCACCGTTACAAGAACCCGGTTTCCCTCCTTGAGGTGTCCGCCGTATTCGTTGCCCTCGTCATCGGCAAAGCAGGCATGAATGTGGGGCGCCGCCTTTCCATCGGCTTCGCCGCAGACAATCCCGTTCAGGCCTACCAGCTCAATGGGAGTGGGTCGGCTGATGGGGGTGACATATCCGTAAAGCCCCGGCTTGCCCGGCATTTCCTGCGGGTCGAAAAAGGTGCAGCCGTCCAGACTGCCGATTCCGGAAAGAATGACTCCGCTGAGAATATGGTGCTCGTCACAGTATTGCTGAATGGACAGCAGAACGTCTTCGCCCGGTTCAATGCGCAGTACATGCACTTTTTTAATGGTTCCTTCAGCGTGTTTCATACTTCCAGCGGCTCCTTCCAGGGGTAAAGTATCATTTTTCCGGGGACGCCGCTTTGAATCGCTTCCAATGCCTTGTCAAACTCCTTCAGCGCGAAGCGGCGGCCGATGACCTTATCCAATTTATAGTAGGGGCCCTTCATCACTGTTTCAAAGTCGGTCCAGGTATCCCAGATTTTTCTGCCGGAAACGCCGGTCATCTCAACCTCCCGGTAGATCAGGTCGTTGGTCAGATCTAGCGTGACATTTTTGGTGGGCAGGCCCACGCATACCAGCCTGCCCGCCGCGCGGACACACCGCAGGCTGGCGCTGATGGCAGGTTCCGCGCCGGTAATGTCGATGGCGGCATCTACCCCGATGCCGTCGGTCAGCTTTTGAATTTCCTCAACCAAATTACACTTGCCGCTGTTCAAAACCACATCGGCGCCCATTTCACGGGCTGTTTCCAAGCGCTCGTCCACTAAATCGCAGGCAATGACCAGCTTTGCGCCAAAGGTCTTGCTGGCGCTGATGGCCGTCAGTCCGATGGGGCCGCAGCCGCTGACAAGCACTGTTTTGCCCGCCACCTCGGCGCTTTCAGCGCCATGCACGCCGGCACCCATGGGTTCAAACAAACAGGCTGTCTCATAGGAGATGTCGTCGTCCAGCAGGAAGGTGCTATCCGCCCGAATCTTGGCATATTCGGCAAACGCGCCGTTTTCCGTCACGCCGAACAGCTTGACATCCTTGCAGATATGGGGCAGTCCGTTTTTGCAAAACCAGCAGCGGTTGCAGGGAATATGAGTTTCGCAGGAAACCCGGTCGCCCACCTTGCGGTCGCGGACATCCTTGCCCACCTCGACAATATCGCCCGCCGTCTCGTGACCGGGAATCAGCGGAGGCTTAATCCGGGCCTGGGACCACTTGTCCCAATCCATGATATGAAGATCTGTTCCGCACACAGCGGTGCAGTGTATTTTGATCAAAACCTCATCGTCGTTAATCTGGGGAATGGGCAGGTCGGTGTGATAAACAAACTTTCCCGGTGCCGCACTCTCCTTGACAAGGCCGCACATCGTTCCCTTCAAAGTGCGCTCCTCCTTAGTTCAGATACGATTTCACCTGCGAGATTACCGCTTTGGTGGAGACTCCGTAGGTGTCCTGCAAGGTTTCAAGCGTACCTGCCGCAAGATACCGGTCGGGCAGGGCAATCTTCTTCAAAACGGCGGACACCTGCTCGTCCACCAGCAGATTGGCGACCAAGCTGCCCAAGCCGCCCACAATGCTGTGGTTTTCGGCGGTGACCACCAGACGTCCGGATTTCTTTACCTCCGCCAGAATGGTCTCCCTGTCCAGGGGCTTAACGGTGGGAACATGCAGAACTGCGGCGTGGATATTGTCTTTTTCCAGAGCCTCCGCCGCGTCCAGACAGCGCATGGTCATCTCGCCGCAGGAAATCATCAACACGTCGGCGCCGTCCCGCAGCAGCTTGGCCTTTCCGATTTCAAACTGGTAATCGTACTTGTCCAGAACGACCGGCACGCGGTTTCCGCGCAGAAGTCGCATATAGACAGGGCCGTTAAAAGCGGCAACTGCCTTGGTGGCCTGCTGCATTTCCAGCGCATCGCAGGGGTCGATGATGGTCAGATTGGGCATGGAACCGAGGATTGCCAGATCGTCCGTGGCCTGATGGCTGGGACCGTAGCCTGACTGAAGGCCGGGCAGACCGCCGATAATCTTTACATTGGTGTTATGCTCGCAAATTGCCTGGGAAATGAAGTCGTAGCATCTTCTGGCAATAAACGTGGCGTATGTAGTGGCAAAGGGGATGAACCCCTCCTTAGCCAAGCCTCCGGCAGCACACATCAGAAGCTGCTCGGACATGCCGACGTTATAGAACCGCTGGGGAAAGGCGTCGCGGAAGACATGGATGTCCGTATACTTGGCAAGGTCCGCGCTCAGGCCGATAATTTTATCATTTTCCTTGGCCAGCTCAATCAACGCATTGCCAAAGGGCTCTGCCATGGTCGGATGATTTGTTGCGACGTTGGAGTCGCTGATCACACTTTTGATACCGTTGCTCATTAGTCCTTACCCCTTTCCAATTCGCTGAATGCCCGTTCCCAGCCCTCTGCGTCCAGACTGATAAAATGGCTTTTCTGATTGCCGATCAGGAAGGGAACACCCGTGCCGGGCACGGTATCGCAAAGAATCATGTGGGGCTTCTTTTCGGTGGAGTTTCTGGCCTTGTCCACAGCCTCCATCACCTGCGTAATGCTGTTTCCGTTGATCCGCTGCACATCGAACTTGAAGGCGCTGAATTTCTCATGCAGAGGCTCGGTATCCATGACCGCGTTGGTAAGGCCGTCCGCCTGAATCCCGTTGATGTCTACAATCCCGATAATGTTGTCCAGCTGATAAGCGCCGGCGGACATAGCGGCCTCCCACGTGGGGCCCTCCGCCATCTCTCCGTCGCCCATCATGACGTAGACCTTTGCATCAGAGTTCTTTAGTTTCAGGCCCATCGCCATGCCCACGGCAATGGGCAGTCCAAGGCCAATGGAGCCGCCGGAAATTTCGATGCCAGGCGTATAAGCAGGCATGCAGGACATGGGGAGACGGCTGTTGTCAAGGCCGTAGGTATCCAGCCAGTCCTTGGGGAAAAAGCCTTCCTCCGCCATCGCCGCGTATACGGCAATGGCATTGTGCCCGGCTGAGAGGAGAAATCTGTCTCGGCCTTCCCACTTCGGATCGTCGGCATGAAACCGCATGGCGTGGGAATACAGCACTGTCAAAAAGTCCGCAGCACCAAGGGATTGAGAAATAAAACCGCGCTTGTCCACATGTGCCATTCTCAGAACGTTTTTACGAACTTCATACGCTTTATCGATGAGTTCTTCTTTATTCATGATGGCTCCCTTCCTCTTCTTTGACTTTATTTCATCCAACGTAGGATGTTTATACGTTATACTATCATTGGGCTGTAAACGCGTCAAGAATGAATATCTATGAAAAGTAAGGCTTGTTTTTGTGACATTTAATAAAATTTCCGGAAAACGACGTAAGAGCAACGTTGTTCCATGTTTTGGAAAGCTGCATTAAAAAATCGACAGACAGCGAATTCCCGCTGTCTGCCGATTCATGTTCCGTATTTCCTGCGTTTTATTATGTGTTCTTATGGAGGTGTGGCTGAACGTGCGCTCTTGTTGGGAACCTTTTGAAGGCCATGACAGAGTGGGCTGGTATCCTGTGCGCGCTTAGTGGTATCTGTGCTTTTTGTACATGGCCATGGACAGCGGGATAGACGCCGCCGTCAGCGCGGCGGACAGTACAGGGATGCCGACCTGAACAAAGGCAAGCATCGTCTTGGGAATCTCCCCGCTCTCACCGGAATCTACCAGTCCAGCCACCAGCCCCGCGCCGCCCACGGCCACGAAAACCATCAGAAGAATGAAAAACATTCTTCCTTTTTCCACACCGAAACGGAACATAATGGGCATGGTCACGGCCATCATCAAAAATCCCATGCACATGTACGGCAGCAGCGCGGCGGAGGAAAGGTCCGTTGTGACAAACAGCCCCAGCAGGAAATTGCTCAGGGCGCTCAAAACCGTCGCGCAGCCCACCGCCAGCCAGCCCAGCACATATTTGCTCATAACCACGTCACTGGCGGTATAGGGCATCATGGCGGCCAGATCGTCCCATTTGCTTCGCTCATCATAGGCCATGGCGGTATAGGGCAGCATCCCGCAGTAGACAATTGCAAACACGGTCATGTTTCCCCGAGGAATCACCGCAAAAATTGCAATCATTAAAAGAAACATCCGCATTTGCCGAAGAAGCACAAAAATATCCTTTTTCAAAAGTGCCTTCATGCCTGCTTTTCCCCCTTTACCAGAAACAGAATGATGTCCTCAAGACTGGGCCGCTCCACCGGCAGCGAGGCGGGAACCAGGCGCCGCTTTACCAGCGCGCGCACGCCGTAGGGCGATTCCTCCGTGCCCAGCACCGCTCCCTCGGGCAGCTCTGAAAGGCGGCTTTTGCTACAAGCAACAATGCCATATTCGTCCCGTAAAGCGTCCTTTTCCATAGAAAACCGCAGGCGGCCCCTGTGAAGAAACGCGATGTAATCGCACAGCTTCTCAAGGTCGCTGACGATGTGGGAGGAGATGAGAATGGAACAGCTTTCGTCCCGGGTAAACTCTGAAAAAATCTCCAGAATCTCATCCCGCACAATGGGGTCCAGTCCGCTGGTGGCCTCGTCCAGAATCAACAGCTTCGGGCTATGGCTCAGAGCCACGGCGATGGCAAGCTTCATGGTCATACCCCGGGAGTAATCCTTGAATGCCTTTTTTAGTGGTAGGCCGAAGCGCTTTAAAAACCCGTCGTAAGCCGCCGCGTCCCAGCGCTGATACGTGTCCGCCATGATCAGGCCCACCTGCCGGGCATTCAGCGTTTCAGGAAAATGGGCCTCGTCCAGCACGATACCCACGTCCTCCTTTACCTGATGAAATTCCGGGCTGCGGTTATCCACCCCCAACACACGGATTTCGCCGCTGTCGGGCCGCAGTGCGTCCATAATCAGGCGAATGGCGGTGGTCTTTCCCGCTCCGTTTTCTCCCACCAGCCCGCAGATAGACCCCTGGGGCAGCACAAGGCTCAAATCCTGTATGGCAAAGTCGCCGAGGCGCTTGCTCACATTCTTTATTTCAATCGCATCCATAGTTCATTCCCCCTCTATAATAATTCGCAGCATTGAAAGAAGCTCTTCGTCTGTGACACGGCAGCTCCTGGCAAGGTCGGCGGCTGCCTGCAAGTGGCCCTCGATCTCCCGCAGGCGGCTTTCCCGAATCAGCTCTGTGTTCTGCTCCGCCACAAAGCAGCCCTTGCCTGCCACCGTGTAGACAAAGCCCTCCGCTTCCAGCTCGTCATAGGCTCGCTTGGTGGTGATGACGGAGATGCGCAGGTCCTTTGCCAGTGCCCGGATAGAGGGCAGTGCCGCTCTCTGCTCCAACGTCCCCGCCACAATCTGGTCCCGAATCTGGGCGGCAATCTGCTCGTAGATGGGTGCGCTGGAGGAATTGCTCAATAAAATTTCCAAGCTGTAATCACCTCACATACTGTTCATATACAGTATATACAGTTAAAAAGAAATGTCAAGGGGGAAATTTCGGAATTTTTAAGCGTTTTTTGCCGCGCCGGGGAATCAACGGGGAAAACACTGTAAAATCGGAGGAAACTATGGTACAATGTCCGCGTTGCAGGCGCATGCCTGCTTGAACTGCGAATATCCCGGCGGCGCTTTGCGCCCGCAGGAGTACCAGATGAGATGCAGGGGAGTGAGCGCGTGGAGACAGAGATGGGACAGGGCGCGCTGACGCTCTGGTGGAAGCCCGCGCCCGATGGGGCGGAGGTGACGGCTGTTACCTCGGGGGAACAGCACGTTTTTCTGCCGGAGCGGGTCCGGGGCCTGCCGGTGACGGCGCTGGGCCACCATGCGTTTTCTCCCAACCGCCCCGCACCGGAGGGCGAACCCCTGTGCATTGTTTGCGGAGGGGGAGTGCAGGGGGACAATCCACGGGGCATCGAGGCCGTGACTCTGCCGCCCACGATGCGGCGGGTGGGAGATTACGCGTTTTACAACTGCTCTGCCCTGAAAGAGCTGCACCTTGCGGAGCCCATGAACGATTGGGGAAGCGGGGTGTTGATGAACTGCGGTGATTTGCGCCGGTTTTTTATCCGGGCGCGAGACGCAAGGGTGGAGAGCCTTGCTTATTTTGCAGATGAACTGGCCACAGAGCTGGACGTAAACGTGGACTTTCCCGATGGGGGGACCGCGCGGCTGATTTTCCCCGAGTACCGGGAGGTATTGGAGGAAAACGCCCCAGCCCACCACTTTGATTTTCACCTCTACGGCTCGGGCTATCCCTATCGCCATGTATTCCGGGACCGGGCGCTGTCTCTTCAGGAGTACGACCGGCTGTTTCCCGGCCTTTTGGAGAAAGAGCACGACCCAAACTGCGCCCTGCGCCTTGCATGGCACCGGCTGCGTGCACCCCGGGAGTTGACGGAACAATCAGAGAAGCGCTATTTCACGTATTTGAAGAGCAGGGTGGGCGACACGCTGGCATGGCTTCTTGAAGAGCGGGACAGCCGGGGCCTTGCATGGTTCCTGCCCCTGAGCGGTGCGGATGCAAATGCGCTGCGCACGGCGGCGGAGACGGCCCGGCGGCTGGGGCTTACAGAGCCGCTGGCGCTGCTGCTGGAGCGTCTGGGGCAAACGGCCCCGGAAGGACTTCATAAATCATTTGACTTGTAAGGGGGCGGCGCTGTGGCGGAGAAAAAAACCCGGGAGGAGCTGGGGCTTGAAATCCTGCGGGCGGCCCAGAGTGAGCTGTATCTGAATTTTCCCTATCTGGACGCGGCGCTGAGCGGGCTTGCGTTTCTTCCGGCAAACGGGATGACGCTGGCCATTGCCACCGACGGGGAAAAATTATATTACGATGCGGACTATCTCTCCGAGCGCTTTTTGCGGGGGGCGGAGAGCATCAACCGGGCCTATCTCCACACGATTCTCCATTGCCTGCTGCGCCATCTTGCCAAGAAGCAGGGCCGGGAACCGAAGCTATGGGACTTGAGCTGCGACATTGCCGTGGAGAGCATTCTGGACGGACTGGCCAGCCCCTGCCTTGGAATTGCCCCCGCACCCATGCGCCGCAGTCTGTACGGAAGTCTGCGGGAGCATATGAAGGTACTCACCGCCGAGGGAATTTACCGGGAGCTTTTGCGCCGGGATCTGCCGGAATACGAGCGGGCGCGGCTCCAGCGGGAGTTTTTTGCCGACGACCACGGGCTTTGGGACCCCCAGGGGAAAAAGGATCAGGAGCGTAATGAGCGGCAGGACCAGAAGTGGCGCACCGCGTCGGAGCGGGCGCAGACGGGGATGGAAACGGTGCTGGCGGGCAGGGCCGTGGGCGGTGAGGCGGTGTATGAGCAGGTGAAAGTGGCGAATCGTCCGGGCGTTGACTACCGGGCCTTTCTTAAACGGTTTGCTGTCCCCCGGGAGGTACAGGGCGTGGACGCGGACGGCTTTGACTACGGCTTCTATGCTTACGGACTGCGGCTTTATGGCAATCTGCCCTTGGTGGAGCCGCCGGAGACGCGGGAGGAAAAGCGCATCGAGGACTTTGTCATCGCAATTGATACCTCCATGTCCACCTCCGGGGAGCTGGTGCGGAAATTTCTCTCCGCCACCTATTCGATTCTCAAAAGTACGGAAATCTTTTCCACCCGAGTGAACATCCGGGTCATCCAATGCGATGACCGGGTGCGGGATGATACGGTACTCCATGATTTAAAGGATTTGAAGGCCTATATGGAGGACTTTCACCTCATCGGCGGCAGCGCCACGGACTTCCGCCCGGTGTTTTCCCATGTGGAGGCGCTGCGCGCCGCCGGGGAGCTGGCGTGCTTGCGGGGTCTGATTTACTTTACCGACGGAATGGGCCGGTATCCCGAAAAGCGCCCGCCCTATGAAGCGGCGTTTGTGTTGCCGGAGGACCCGGCGTTGGCGGTGGATGTGCCGCCATGGGCCATCCGGCTGACGCTGACGGAGCAGGAGCTGGAAACCGCCGCGCATCAGGCGGGAGAAGCGGCGCATACGGAGAAACCCGGCGAAGCGGACGGACGGGACGAGGATGACCTTCTGGAATTGCCGGAGCTGTAAGGAGACGGACGAATGAACATCAAACAGGCAAAAGAGGAGCTTATAAATACTCTGCGGGCGTACCTTGCCAAGGACGAGCTGGGGAACTACCTGATTCCCGCCAACCGTCAGCGGCCCGTGCTGCTGATGGGCCCTCCGGGCATTGGTAAAACCCAGATTATGGAGCAGGTTGCAGCGGAGACAGGCGTGGGCCTTGTGTCCTACACCATCACCCACCATACCCGGCAGAGCGCCGTGGGATTGCCTTTTATTGAAAAGCGGACCTATGACGGGCGGGAATTTTCCGTCACGGAGTACACCATGAGCGAAATTCTTGCTTCGGTGTACGACCTGATGGAGCAGACCAGGCTGCGGGAGGGGATTTTGTTTCTGGACGAAATCAATTGCGTCAGCGAGACGCTGGCGCCCATGATGCTGCAATTTTTGCAGAACAAGACCTTCGGCAACCAGAAGCTGCCGGAGGGCTGGCTCATCGCCGCGGCGGGAAATCCCCCGGAGTATAACCGCTCTGTCCGGGATTTTGACGTGGTGACGCTGGACCGGGTGAAGCGCATGGACATTGCCGAAGATTTCGCCGTTTGGAAGGAATATGCCCGCCGCAAAGGACTTCACGGGGCGGTGGTGTCGTATCTGGACAGCAAGCGGGAGAACTTTTACCGCATCGAAACTACGGTGGACGGCGTGCAGTTTGCCACGGCCCGAGGCTGGGAGGATTTGAGCGAGCTGCTTTTTGCCTATGAGACGCTGGGCCTGCGCGCCGGGGCCGAGGTGGTAGGGCAGTATATCCAACTCCCCCCCATTGCCCGGGATTTTGCCGGGTATCTGGAGCTTTACGCCAAGTATCAGCGGACCTGGCGGGTGGACGAGATTCTGGAGGGAAAATGGGCCGCCGTGTCGGTTTCCGAGCTGCGCACCGCCCCCTTTGACGAAAAGCTGTCGGTGCTGGGGCTGCTGCTGGGCCGTCTTGGACGGGAGGCGAACGGCGTCCGTATGCAGGATGCGCTGACAGAGCTGCTCCATGCCGACCTCACCGAATTCAAGGCCCGCCTCGCGGCGGGAACCGGGGCGGCGGAGGCCCTGCTGGCGCTGGAGGATGCCCGCCGGGAGGCCATGCGCCGCGCTGCCGCCGCCGGACAGACGGACAAGGAACGCCGCAGCTTGGAGCAGCGGGAGCTGGATGCCTTGGGCCGCTATCGGCAGGGTCTGGCAGACGGAGCCGTGGGAGACGAGCTGGCCATGGACGCGGTACGGCAATGGTTTGGGGCGGAGGTGGAGGCCCGCAGGGCTGCCGCCGAGGATACTGGCCGCCGCTTTGACAGTGTGTTCCGCTTTTTGGAGGAGGCCTTGGGCGACTCGCAAGAGCTGGTGGTTTTCGTGACGGAGATTACCGCCGGGTACGATACCTCCTGGTTTGTGGAGCATTTTGGTTGCGAGGCCTACTACCGCCACAACAAAGAGCTGCTGCTTGATGACCGCCGCGCGCGACTTCGCCGGGAAATCACGGCAGAGCGGTCAGGGGAGTGAACAAAATCACCGGGGACCCGGCGTGTCGGGTCCCCGTGATTTTGCGTAAAAGCACGCAGCCGGAAGGCATTTAGAAACGATTCTTACTTCCTGCCGCGGATTGTTAAAAGGTGCGCAAACGGAGAAATTTTCCTTGACAGACAAGACCCCTGCGCCTATAATAAATATCTCCGACCGACCGTTCGGTCGGAGACTTAGCAAGTACTAACTTTGCGCCTCGCGCAGATAAAAGGAGATCTGTATGAAACGAACTTTCGCGCTGCTATTGGCGGCCCTGCTGACAATGGCCGCCGCGCTGCCGGTGCTGGCGGACGACCGTGTTCAGCCTCCGGCGGAGCCGACCGCATCTTCCTCCTCCGCAGTGGAGGCGGGGACGGATGCAGGAACGGATGCGCAGCCCGCGGCTTCTTCCGGGCAGGCGGATGCCGCAAGCCCGGATGCTTCCGTACCCGGACAGCCGGAAAACGGGGAGATTCTCCCAGACACGGATGTTTTGCTGGCAAGCAGTGTACAAAATCTTCAGCTGAAACCCAACAACAGCGCCAGTGGCATCAGCTTTGAAAACCTGCGGGGGGCGCTGCTGAATTACAACCCGACCATTCAATCCCTGAAAGCGCAGATCATGGATGTAAACGGCATGACGCAGGACAGCCTGTGGAGCGCCAGCGGTACGCTTCGTGAAATGCTGGAAAGCACCACCGCAGCCCTTGGAATGGTGGAAAGCGCGATGGAGGCCGGAGATCTTGACCCCACGGTTTACCAGGCGCTCCGCATCGCGCTGAATGCAAATGTCCTTTCGCTGCAAAGCGCGGTTGCGCAGAATTATGCCCAGGTCATCAACGTGGATAATACCATGGGCAGCACGAAAAACACGCTGAACAACGCCATTGAAAAGGTCATCAGTGGCGCGGAGCAGCTTTACGTAGGCATTGTTGCCATGGAGGACACACTGCCTGCCGTGCAGCGGGGACTGGACGCGTTGGACAGAGCGGTGGCCATTGTTGAAAAGCAGAAGGAGCTGGGCATGGCTTCCGCTTATGACGTGGAGAGTGCCCGTCACCAGCGGGCGCAGGTTGCCAGCCAGATGGAGGCTTTGAAGTATCAGGTGACCACGAATAAGCTGCTGCTGGAGGGCATGTGCGACATGGAGATGAGCGGCACGGTGAAGCTGGGCGAGCTGCCCGTACCCACACAGGCGGAGTTGGACGCCGTGAACTATGACAAGATGCTGAGCACCGCCGCCGCCAAAAATGTGGATGTGGCCAACGCGGAGATTGCCTTCGGGGAGGATTCCGGCCCCGTGAATAAACATGCGCGTATCGCGGCGCAAAACAGCTTTGCCTCTGGCTTTAAGGGCGTTTGCATGGCCGTGCCGGAAAATGTCCGGCTGGTGAGCGCGGCGCAGGAGACGGTGGATTTTCAACAGAGGACCTTTGACATCGCCGCCAAGAAGTATGAGCTTGGAATGGCGTCCCACGAAGAATACCTTGCCGCCAAAAGCAATCTGGACAGCGCGCAGGACGATTTGAACACGGCCCAGCGGAACCTGTTCAGCGCTTACCACGCCTATGTCAGCGCCACAAAGTACGGCCTTGTGTAAGGCCGGTCAGAAATAAAGGAGAGCACTATGAAAACAAAAACTCTTTCCGCGCTGCTGACGGCGGCGCTGCTGCTGGGCATCCTGACGGGCTGCGGTCAGGCGGGCGATTCCTCCGAGGAAGAGGTCAAGGGCACTGCCGTGGAAACCCAAACGGTGGAGCTGGGCGACATCGCCACCGAAAGCACCGTCACCGGCAGCGTCACCGCCAACCGCAACGTACCGGTTTTGAGCAAGGTTTCCTGCAAGGTCAAAAGCGTGACGGCAAAGGCCGGCGACGCCGTGGCCGCCGGGGATGCGTTGTTTACGCTGGATACCGCCGATTTGCAGGATACATACGGCAGTGCGCTGGAAACCTATTCCGGCACCCGGGAGCTTTTGGATGAGCAGGTCAGTCAGGCCGGGGAAAGCTATCAGAATCTTCAGGCCCTCTTTGCCCTTGGGGCTGTGAGCCAGAATCAGGTGGATCAGGCAAAGCTGGGGCTTATGCAGGCGGAAAACGCTCGAAAGAGCACCCTGACCCAGATGGGGCTGGACGATGTGTGGGATATTTTGAACAGCCCCACGGTCACGGCTCCCATCGCCGGAACTGTCTCCAGCGTCAACGTGACCGCGGGAGTGGCCGTGGCTCCCGGCACTGTGGGGGCGGTGATTTCCGAAATCGGCCATCCCCAGGTGGTGGTCAGCATCTCCGAGACGCTGCAGCCCTCCATCCACGTGGGGGACGCAGTGGAAATCAACATTCCCTCCGTGGGAGAGACGCCAGTGCAGGGAACGGTGGCTTCTGTTGCCTCCGCAGTCAGCCTGCCCTCGGCACTGTATGAGGTACATATCGATTTGCCCAAGGATATGAAAGTCTCCATCGGCATGTTTGCCCGGGCCACCTTCCGCACCGATTCCCGGACGGGCACGGTGCTCATCCCCACGGAGACGGTTCTCACGGGAGAGGATGGAAGCCAGTCTGTCTACGTGGTGGACGGCGACACGGCCTATCAGGTAAATGTGACCACCGGCCTTGTGGGTGAGAAGCAGACGGAGATTACCTCCGGGCTCCACGGCGGCGAGCAGCTTGTGACGCGGGGGCAGAGCTATCTCAGCGACGGGGCCCCCGTGCGTGTCACCAACGCCCCGGTACCGGAGGTCGGCGCGGACTCCTCCGACCCCGACACGTCCGGCGCTGAGAGCGGCGCGGCCTCCTCTGACGCAGCTGCCTCTCAGGCGGCCCAAAGCGCGGAGGGCAAGGCGGAATGAATATCGTTTCATTTTCCATCCGCCACAGGGTTACCACCATCATGGCCTGCGTGATGGTGGCGGTCTTTGGCGTGATGGGCTTTTCCCAGCTGCCTTTGGCGCTGATGCCGGACATCGAGCTTCCGATGGTGCTGATGTATTCCACGTATCAGGCGGGTCCACAGGAAGTGGAGAACCTGGTCACCGTCCCGCTGGAAAGCGCTTCCGCGTCGGTGTCGGGCATGGATGAGCTCTATTCCTACTCCGTTGAAAACATGTCCATTGTGCTGGTGACTTTTACCGACGGAACCAATCTGGACAGCGCCATGACGGATTTGCGGGACAAAGTCGGCATGGTGAAAAGTACCTTGCCCGACGGCGCCAGTGACCCGGTGATGATGGCCATGGACATGGACGCCATGCCCGTTATGGTCATTGCGCTGCGGGGCGCTGATCTCGCGACTCTTCAGGCCGCAGCGGACGATACCATTTCCCCTGCGCTGGAGCGCATTGATGGCGTGGCCTCTGTGGATGTACAGGGTGGCTTTGAAAACGAGATTGCGGTGGAAACCTACACGGAGAAGCTGGCAGGTTACGGACTGTCTCTCACGTATATCGCCCAGATTCTCTCGGCGGAGAATGTGGCCATTCCCGCCGGCAGCGTGGACAGCGGAGCAAATACCCTGTCTGTGCGGACCGACGGACAGTTTACCTCTGCGGAGGATGTGGCCAACTGCCTGATTCCTCTGCCCACCGGCGGAACCGTCCGGTTGGGAGAGGTGGCAAACGTCTATCTCAAGCCTCAGGAGCGCAGTTCTATCGCCCGGGTGGGCGGGGAAGACTGCGTGCTCCTGTCTGTGAACAAGCAGTCCGACGTGAACACCGTGGTCACCGCCAGAAGCGTGAGCGCGGCCATGGAGGACATCGCGCAGGAGAATCCGACCTTGGAATGGTCCGTGCTGATGGACCAGAGCGACTATATCAATATGTCCGTGGATAGTGCCATTTCCAACATCATCATGGGCGTGCTGCTGGCCGCGCTGGTGCTGTTTGTGTTCCTGCGGGACTGGGGCGCCACCATGGTCATCTCTGTGTCCATGCCCCTTTGTATTGTGTCGGTGTTTCTTTTGATGCGGGTGCTGGGCATTACGCTGAACATGATGAGCCTTGGCGGTGTGGCCATGGGTGTGGGAATGATTGTGGATAACTCCATCGTGGTGTTGGAGAATATTTTCCATTACCGCGCCGACGGACACGATAACTACTCCGCCTGTACCAAGGGAACGGGAGAGGTGTCTTTGTCCATCGTGGCCTCCACGCTGACCACCGTGGCGGTGTTTCTCCCTCTGGGCTTGACCGACGGAATTGTGGGCATGATGTTCTACGATTTCTGCCTGACCATCTGCACCCTGATCGGCATGTCTTTGATTGTGGCGCTGACCATCGTGCCGCTTTTGAGCTATATGCTTTTGGGCCACGGCCAGAAAAAGAGCCTGAAAGCCAACGCACAGGCCATGGAGGCGGCAAAAAAAGCGAAAAGCACCCGCCTGTCCGACTGGTATGTGAAAAAGCTGGACTATTATATCCATCATCGCAAGCGTGCCA
This sequence comes from Oscillibacter sp. GMB15532, assembly GCF_041020825.1. Taxonomy (NCBI): domain Bacteria; kingdom Bacillati; phylum Bacillota; class Clostridia; order Eubacteriales; family Oscillospiraceae; genus Oscillibacter; species Oscillibacter sp. GMB15532. Next base: position 179,478 of record NZ_JBEVTO010000001.1, on the reverse strand, counting down.
TGCTGGCGACCCTTGCCATGATTGTGGTCTTCATCGGTATCATTGCGTTCTCTGGCTTTGAGATGATGCCGTCTATGGACCAGAGCAGCGTCACCGTCACCGTGAGCCTTCCCACGGGAACCGAGACGGAGGAGGCACAGCACATCGCCGAGCAGGTGGTGGACATTGCCATGGATACCGTCCCGGAGATTAAGGACATTTACTATACCACCGGCGGCGGCACCATGAGCAGCATGACCGGTGACAACGCGACCTCCGTGACGCTGAATCTCGTTTCCATCGAGGACCGCCACCGCTCCGCCGAGGAAATTGGAAACGGTTTGCGGGAGGATTTACGGGATATTGCCGGGTCGGAAATCACCGTGTCCTCTGCGGGCATGATGGATATGTCCTCCATGAGCGGCGCCCCCATCCAGCTCACCCTTTCCGGCGACGATTACGATGAGCTGAAGGTGGCGGCGGACGATCTTTTGAAGCAAATTGCCGACGGCGTGCCCGACGCGGTGGACCTGAAATCCAGCGCCGGGGATCAGGTGCCGGAGGTGGACGTGACGCTGCGCCGGGATGTGGCCGCGCAGTACGGGCTTACCGCCGCCACCATCGGTACCGCTGTGCGCAGTCAGCTCACCGGCTCCACCGCCACAATTCTAAAGGTAAACGGCGAGGAGATTGATGTGGTGGTCCGGGGCGAGGTCGATGCGGGCAAAAGCCTGGACGCGCTGCGCTCCATGCTGATTACCACGCCCACGGGCAGTGCTGTTCCTTTGAACATGGTGGCAAACGTAGAGGTGGTGATGGCGCCCCAGACCATCATCCGCCAGAATCAGAGCCGCACCATCACCGTCACCGGCGACAGCCGTACGGACGATTCGGTGGGCATTTCCAAGTCTGTTAAAACCGTGGTGGATGGCTATCAGCCCCCGGAGGGAATCACTGTGGATATGGCGGGCGAAAGCGCCGATATGATGGAATCCTTCCAGAGCCTGGGCACCGCGCTGATTGTGGCGCTGGGCCTGGTGTATTTCGTGCTGGCATCCCAGTTCGAGTCGTTCCTGATGCCGGTCATCGTCATGATGATTCTGCCGGTGAGCCTGCTGGGTTCGCTGTCCACGCAGTTCCTGTTCGGCATGAAAATCTCCATCGTCTCTCTGGTCAGCGTGATTATGCTGGCGGGAACCGTGGTCAACTCCGCCATCGTGCTGGTGGATTACATCAAAATCCGTCGGCTGCGGGGCGAGGAGAAGGACGAGGCGATTTTGAAGGCCTGCCCCCGCCGCGTCCGGCCTGTGATGATGACCATGCTTACAACGGTTCTGGGACTTTTACCCATGGCCGTGGGTGTGGGCGAGGGGGCCGAAATGATGAAGCCCATGGCCATCTCTATGATTACCGGCATGTTGCTCTCCACTGTTGTAACGTTGCTGTTCACGCCGGTGTATTACAGCATTCTGGACAGTTTCAGGCAAAATTTTGCAGATAAACGCGCGGCCAAAAAGGGAAAATCCGCGCCGGAAAAGAAGGAGGAGATCCTCAGTGTCGAAGATCAGTGACCGGCGCCGCGCCGACATATTGCACGCCGCGCTGACGGAGTTTGGCCTCCGGGGCGTGGACGGAGCCTCTATGTCGGAAATCGCTGCCCGGGCAGGGATCGGAAAGTCAACGATATACGAGTACTTTCCCTCTAAAACGGAGCTGATTATCGCATCCTGCGAAATGAAAATTGGACAAATAAAAGAGGAGATTTTATCTATTTTCAGCCGGGACATTTCCTTTTCCGCGCAGATGGAGCTTTATGTGGAAATGATGCTGGATATGGCCGGAAATGTTGATTTCAATGAGGTTGTGCGGGTCTTTACCCGGGATTCCATCAACGCGCTGGAGACAGTGGTGGAAGACCTTGCAGGGGATATGGCGTCCATCTTGGAACAGGCCATTCTCCGTGCGCAGGCGGCAGGAGAACTGGTGGAGGATATGGATGTGAGCATTGCCGCGGCAATTTTGCTGGGGCTCCCCAACCCGCATCTGATTCTCCGCCTGCGGCAGCTGGGGAAAGAGGAGCCGGTAAAGGCACTGGTGAAGCTGGCGCTTCGGGGCCTCCGGACCACCGAAACGTTAAAAAACGCCTGATACACAGGAGAAGCAAAGCATACCCACGTCGCAAAGATGAGTTTATTTGCCTTCCAAATAGCCGAGCGCCCGCCTGAACGGATTTGCCGTTCGGGCGGGCGCTTTTTCGACTTCAAAGATGGGGAAAATTCAAGTATGGGGGAAAGTTCAATTGCGCCGGGGGTTCATGCCAGTGTCTGTGTCACTCCAGAGAGATGACGGAGACGGGACAGCCATCCCGGGCCTCCTCCGCCGCGCTCTCCGCATCGGTGGGCACGGGGTCGGTGTAGACCTCCGCCGGGCCGTCGTCGCCCATGCGGAAGACCTCGGGACAGGTGGACTCGCACAGCCCACAGGAAATGCAGCCATTTCTGTCAATTTTTGCGTTCATAATGCCAAATCTCCTTCCTTTCAGTTCCCTCAGATAAATGCGTTTGCAATCAGGCGTTCAAAAACAGGTTGATGTCGTCCTCAACCGTTCCGATGCCTGCAATGCCGAATTTTTCTACCAGTACCTTTGCCACATTGGGGGACAAAAAGCCCGGCAGGGTGGGACCCAGATGGATGTTCTTCACGCCCAGATACAAAAGCGCCAGCAGCACGATGACGGCCTTTTGCTCATACCAGGCGATATTAAACGCGATGGGCAGCTTGTTGATGTCGTCCAGGCCAAAGACCTCCTGAAGCTTCATGGCGATGACCGCCAGAGAGTAGGAGTCGTTGCACTGACCGGCGTCCAGCACTCTGGGAATGCCGCCGATGTCGCCAAGGCCCAGCTTGTTGTAACGGTATTTGGCGCAGCCTGCCGTGAGAATCACGGTGTCCGCCGGGAGCTTTTTGGCAAACTCGGTGTAATACTCCCGGGACTTCATGCGCCCATCGCATCCGGCCATGACGAAAAACTTCCGGATGGCGCCGGATTTCACGGCATCCACCACCTTGTCCGCAAGGGCCAGCACCTGATTGTGGGCAAAGCCGCCCACGATGCTGCCAGTCTCAATTTCCTCGGGAGCGGGCAGGGTTTTGGCCAGAGCGATCACTTCGGAAAAATCTTTTTTGCCGGTTTTGTCGGGGTCGATATGCCGGCAGTCGGGATAGCCGGAGGAGCCGGTGGTGAAAATTCTGGCGCGGATTTCCTCACTTCTGGGGGGCACAATGCAGTTGGTGGTGAAGAGAATGGGGCCGTGGAACGGACCGAACTCATCCACCTGCCGCCACCAGGAGCCGCCGTAGTTTCCCACAAAGTTATCGTACTTCTTGAAGAAGGGATAGTAGTGGGCGGGCAGCATCTCGCCGTGGGTGTAAACGTCCACGCCGGTGCCCTTCGTCTGCTCCAGGAGCTGTTCGAGGTCGGCCAGATCGTGGCCGGAAATCAGGATGGCGGGATTTTTCCGAACGCCGATGTTTACCTCGGTAATTTCGGGGCTGCCGTATTTAGAGGTATTGGCCTCATCCAGCAGCGCCATGGTCTTCACGCCATACTCACCGGTTTTCAGCGTCAGGGCCACCAGATCGTCGGCGGTGAGGGTGTCGTCCAGCGTGGCGGCCAGAGCCTCGTAAATAAAGGCGCTGATGCTGTCGTCCTTTTTCCCGAGGTTTGCCGCGTGCTCGGCATAGGCGGCCATGCCTTTCACGCCATAAATGATCATTTCCCGCAGGGAGCGCACGTCCTCGTTCTCCGTGGACAGTACGCCAACGTCCGCCGCTTTTTCCAGCATGGAGGCCCGGTCATTCACCGTAAAGGTGGCCGCGTCATGCAGACCTTCGGCAGGAGTCGTCAGGCCGTCCCGGATGGACAGCATCCGCTTGATTTGCACCTCGATGGAGCCGTCGTCAAAGTTGGCGTTGGTGATGGTCATGAACAGGCTGTTGATTACCTCGCGGTTTGTCCCGGGCATGGCACCGACATCCAGCTTTCCCTGAATGACCCGTTCCGATACGCCCTTGAGGGTGTAAATCAGCAAATCCTGAAGCTTGGCCACCTCCTCGTTTTTGCCGCACACGCCGCGCACGGTGCAGCCCTTTCCTCCGGCGGTTTCCTGACACTGGTAGCAGAACATACTCATTTCCTTTTTTCCTCCTTTTGTATTTATGGAACTTATTGATGGGGATATTATGGGAATGGGATGATGCGCTTTTGTTTCCGTCGGCTGATACCTAACATCTATCATCCCAAAGGCTGTTTGTCAATCCAAACCCACTTGTCTGCACCCCTGCCGCCGATTAGGCAAGGGCATTTCCTTCTGAGAGTGTGAGATGTTTGGATTGACTTTATGCCCTGAGTGTACTATTATTTAGACAGCAAGTCAGTTGGAATTCCAACAAAAGAGGGCTTTATGAAAAAATATTTAAATGTTTTAAAAGGAACGGCGCTGTTTCGGGGCATAGAAGAGGCGGATTTTGAGCCGCTTTTAAGCTGCCTGCAGGTCAGAACTGTTCGCTATGAAAAAGGGCAGGCCGTTTTCTCCGGGGGAGAGCGCATCCGGGAATTTGGCGTGGTGCTTACGGGTCAGGTGCAGGTGATTCAGGACGATTATTACGGAAACCGCAGCATTCTTGCAAATATCGGCCCGGGCAACCTGTTTGGGGAGTCCTTTGCCTGCGCGGGGGCGGACGCGCTGCCCGTGGGCGTGACGGCGCTGGACGCGAGCGAGCTGCTGTTTATCGACTGTGGCAGGCTGACCGCGCCCTGTACCCGGGCCTGCGATTTTCACAACCGGCTGATTCAAAACATGCTGCGCATCGTCTCCATGAAAAACATTGCCCTGACTCAGAAGATTGAGTTTACCTCCCGGCGGACCACGCGGGAAAAGCTGCTGGCTTATCTTTCGGCGGAGGCCCGGCGGGCAGGGGGCAGCCGCTTTAGTATTCCCTTCAACCGTCAGGAGCTGGCGGATTATCTCTCGGTGGAGCGCAGCGCCATGTCGGCGGAGCTTGGGAAGCTTCGGGACAGCGGCGTTTTGCACTTTCATAAAAACGAATTTGAGCTGCTGTAACCTCAGGATGCCTTTCCGTTGGAGTGTCCTTAGGCAAATTTTTTCGATAAGATAAAAGGAGACGCCAAACCCCGTTTGGCGTCTCCTTTGTGCGGTCCGCCGCCAATTGCGGCGGAGGAGGGAGATTAGTGCTCCTTATGCTCTCCGGAGCTTTGGTCAGTGTGCTTCATCTCGTCCGGAGAGGGTGTACCGGACGGAGAGGACGGATCGGATGCGGGATTGATTGCGCCCGTAAAGCGGGTGGAACCCGTGGCGCCAAGGGAGCCGTAGGCCCCGATAGAACCGACGGAGCCCATGAAATTTCTGCTCTCCCGGCGGAGCTGGCGGGACACGTTTTCATCCTGTCCATAGCCGCTTCCCGAGGAATTTGTGCCATGCTGAAAGTCCTGCTGAGAGGCGGGAGTGGTCTGAGCTGTATCATCGGCGTAGGGGATTCCGGGGTCCCGCTGCTTTTTTTGACGGTTTTTTTCGTCGGGGAATTCAAAATCGTCTTTATGCTGATCCATGTGTTTATCCATAAAAATCCCCCTTTCTGAGTCGAGGACTCGGATTTAGTTTGTCCGAAAGGCTGCTTTTTATCAGAAAAAAGGAAAATTTCGGCGGGGTTTTCCCGCCGAAATAAAACGTGATATTCTGTTCGCCAGTGTGTTATCCAAGCGCCACGTCCAGCACCATCATCACGCTGAAGCCGGCCGCAAAAAACACAGTGCCGATGTTGGAATGGCCGCCCTCCGACATTTCGGGAATCAGCTCCTCCACCACGACGTAGAGCATGGCCCCGGCGGCAAAGCTCAGAAGATACGGCAGAGCAGGCACCACCAGCGCCGCGGCCAGAATCGTCGCCACCGCGCCCAGCGGCTCCACAAGACCGGAAAGCACACCGCCCGCAAAAGCCTTCCCCTTGCCCATCCCCTCGGAGCGCAAAGGCATGGAAATAATGGCTCCCTCAGGAAAATTCTGAATGGCGATTCCGATGGACAAAGACAGGGCCGCTGCGGCGGTGATAGAGGTTTCGCCGGAAAGAAAGCCTGCGTACACCACGCCCACGGCCATCCCCTCCGGGATGTTGTGCAGCGCCACCGCCAGCACCAGCATGGTGGTTTTTTCAAGATGGCTCTGAGGGCCCTCGGCCTGCTCGCTGTTGCGGTGAAGGTGAGGGATGAGGTGGTCCAACAGAAGGAGAAACAGCACGCCGATCCAAAATCCCACAACCGCCGGGACAAAGGACCATTTTCCCATGTGCTCCGACTGATTGATGGCTGGAATCAAAAGGCTCCAGATGGAGGCCGCCACCATCACACCGGCGGCAAAGCCTGTGAGGGCGCGCTGCACCCGGTCGCCCAGAGCGTCCTTCATAAAAAAGACACAGGCCGAACCTGCCGTCGTGCCGATAAACGGGATTAAAATGCCCTGCAACACATCCATGTTCATAAAATGCATCTCTTCTTTCTAAGTCCCAAACGAGTTCATTTTTTAAAACAGCATACTGTATCCGTCCGGCCTTGTCAACACGCACGGGCGGATTCCGCCTCGTTTTGGCTCGAAAAACGGCGCAGCAGGGGACCGAAAACGGTCCCCTGCTGTGTTCTCCCCCGACGGGGACAATTTAATACGGATAGACGTAATCCGTGATTTCCTCCGCCGGTTCGATGGAGGAGACGTGAAGCTGCGGCTCGGGCGCGCCCTCAAAGGAGCCCACCTGCAAAGTGCCGGAGACGGTGATCCAAGAATCCGCCGCCAGTCCCGCCACGTCGTCGTATTTGCAGACGATGCCGCAGGGAGACAAATCCGCCGCGCAGCAGGACATCATCAGCCGCGCAGGAACAAACTCGTCCGCGTTCAAAGACGGAATGTCCTTTAGGACAAAGCCCGTCATGGTAATTTCAAAGCCTTCAAAACGCTCCGGATACATGAAAAGCTCACTGCACCAGTTGTAAAACTCGCTGTCCGGAATCGTGATGGTCTTGGCCTCTGCATCGTACCCGTGGAGATAGCCGATCACCTGCCCGCTGGCCCCCTCCATGGTATAAACGCCGTCCTCCGCTCCAGTCTCTGGGCTTTCCGGGGAGGAAGAGGGCAGGGTGGACGAGATGGCGGGCGTCTGGCCGTCCGAACCGCCAAAGGCGCTGCCGCCGGTCAACAGCCCTCCGGAGCTGACGGTGCTGATCTGCTGGTGGGGCAGCAGCACCAGCAGCACGGGAATGGCCAGCAAAAAACAGTGGGCGGACCGTCTGCGATACTGCGGCCGGAACAGGCGCGTGGCGGAAAAGACGGCGCAGACCAGAAGCGCTCCTGCCGAAAAGAAAAGATACGGTTTTACCCGCGGAGCCACGTAGGAAAGATACGCGCCCGAGAGCGCCAGATAAATCAGCGCCCCGGAAAAGGACAGCAGACAGATAATTTCCAGAGCTGCCTGAGGGTTCAAAGCGCCGCGTTTCATGCTAACACCTCCCCAAGTCCCAGAAAAAAGGCGGCAAAAACCACCGCGCCGCACACGGCAAACATGGTGAAAGCCAGCCGGAACACAAATTTTTTGGAGAAGCTCCCCGAAAGCATCAGCACATTTTTCACGTCCATCATGGGTCCAAATACCAAAAAGCCCATCAAAGCCCCCATGGGAAACTGGGCCGCAAAGCTTCGGGCCACCACCGCATCGGACGAGGAGCAAAGGGAGAACAAAAATGCCATTGCCATCATCAGCAGCAGGGGAAGCAGCAAGCCTTCTCCCGCGCCGGTGCGGGAAAGGCCCGCACCCATGGTCTGAAACAGGGCAGAGACAAACGCGCCCAGCAGCAGATACTTTCCGACGCTGAAAAATTCAGACTGGGCATGAAGCATAAAGCTTTCCAGCTTTCCCGCTCCCGGGTCCGACGCGCAGCCGCAGCCGCACAGCGCGCCAAGCCCCCCGCCGGTGAGGATGCCGGATTTATATTCGGCCCCTGAGAAGGACAGCCCGATCAGCACCGCGCAAAAAAGCCCGAGACCTACGCGGCAGGCCACGATTTTCCAGTTCCCTCCGAAGGCGTACCATGTGCTGAGCATGACCACCGGATTGATAACCGGCGCGGCGGAGAGAAACGTCACCGCCGCGGACAGGGGAACCCCCTTGCGCACAATGCTGCGAAATACCGGGATAGAGGTGCAGTCGCACACCGGTAAGCAAAAGCCCGCCAGCAGCGCAAACAAAAAGCCGCCCGCCGGGTGCTTTGGAAATTTTTCCGCAATCAGCCGGTCGGAGATAAACACCTGAATCGCGGAGGAGAGCAGCACGCCGATGAGCAAAAAGGGCACCGCTTGCAAGAGAATGCCCAGAAATACGTTCACCACGCCGTCCACCCGGGTTCCGCCCAATACCAGCCGCAGAAGAAGATAGGCGGCGCAGAAATACACAAGGCTCAGAAGAAAAAAGGTGTTGGGCGCGGGACGAGGCTTTTGCAGGGCCTTTTCAATGTCCCTGAGCCAATCTGACCGCAGCACGGAAACGCCGGGATTCAGTCCGTGCAAAAGCTGGCGCAGGCGGCGGAACTCCCGGTCCCGGGCGTTTCGCAGCACAATGAAGTCGCAGCCCGAAACCTGATCGGCCAAGGCGGCTCCCGCGCCGCCCAGCAGACGCTCCAGCGCCTCTCCGTCCCCCACATGCAGAATTTTCTGAAGACGGCAGAAGTCCCCGGTTGTCATGGTGACCTGTCGGCTTGGGGCGGGGAACAGGGCCTGTAAATCCCGGATGGGCAGCATTCCGTTCCACTCGACCCAAATTTCGTCGATTTGCTCCGGGTCCTGCTCCAGAAGGTATTGATAGATTTTTTTAGACGCCGCCGCCGGGTTTCTCTGCACCTCCCGGATGGAAAGGCGCAGAGGCTTCAGTTCCTCCACATAGGGGGCGGGGTCCTCCTCGCCCTCTTCAAAAAGAATGCAGCGCGGGTTGATTCCTTCCCGCAGGCGGGATTGGATCAGGCTGTTTAAAAGCGTTGTCTTTCCGGCGTCCAGAAAGCCGGTGATGGCGAAAACCGGGATATAGTCCCCCGATGGGGAGACTGCCTCCCGCCGCCGTGCAAACGGCGGAGAAAATGGCTGTTTCAAAGTAAAATTGCCCCCTAATATTTTGTTTCAGACAAAAAGGCAGGAAGACAGCGCCCTTGGCGGGGAAGACAGGCCTGTCTTCCAATGCCGGGGCGAATTTTCTTCCTGCGGGGCAATCAATTGTTCAGCCGGATTTTAAGCCTTAGCAGCGACAGGGGGCAAAGGAGCGCGGCAACGGACAAAAGAAGCACTGCTGACGCCGGGTAGAACAGCGTGTTCCCGGAAAAAATACCGGAACCGACGGCTGCGTCTCCTGCTTTTTCCACCGCTTGCAGACAGACCTCGAGCCGTGTGCAGACGGTGCAGCCATCCCCCGTGCAGCGGTGGCGAAGGTGGGTGGCCGCATACCCCTCCGTCAGCCATGCCGCTGCCAGAAGTGTGACCAGCAGCGCGATTGCCAGTATTCTGATTCTGACTGCCTCACGGCGCATGGCGGCCTCCTTTCCTGACGGGCAAGGGTGGGGAGATGCAAAAGCCGTCCTCCCTTGCCGGACGGCTCTCCAGATGAATTGCCCTTATTTTAAAGGAGACGGTAGGCCTTGTCAAGCGAACCTAGCCGGAACCGCAGCACTTCAAGGTCTAAAAAACCAGGGCGGCCTGTTATTGGCCGCCCCGATCTATTTACCTTAGTTCTGCTCCTTGCGGTGGTGCTCAGCGTGGTGATGCTCTCCGCAGCCGTGCTCTGTGCAGGTGTGGGCGTGTTCCTCATCGTGGTGATGACCGCAGGAAGCGTCGGGGTTATAGTGCAGGCTCCCAGCAAGAAGCGCTGCAGCAGCTTCATCCGCATCGCCGGACACCCCGCCGTAAATCTGAATCCCCGCCTCGGACAGGGCAGTTCGCGCGCCGCCGCCGATGCCACCGCAGATCAGGGTGTCCACGCCCAGCCCCCGCAGGAAGGACGCCAGCGCCCCGTGACCGCTGCCGTTGGTATCCGCCACCGAGGAGCCGGTAATTTTTCCGTCCTCCGCGTCGTAGACTTTGAAGTGCTCCGTGTGGCCGAAGTGCTGAAAGACGTTGCCGTTTTCATAGGTGACTGCTATTTTTTTCATCATTATTCCTCCTGTTGAGTGTTTGTCGGGTTGACCGCAGCAGCGGCGATGCCGGCCGCAGCCGCCAAAGCCGCAGGAAGCGTCTGTGCCGCTGCACAGACGGTAGTCTCCCCCTTCGATTTTCAGGGGCAGGCCGTCCACCAGCGCGGACGCAATTTTTTTGCGGGCCGACGCGTAAATAAGCTGGGCCGAGGCGCGGGCAATCTCCATGTACGTACCGCACGCCTCCTGAGAAAGCCCTTCTTTGTCAATGAGACGCACGGTTTCGTATTCGTCCACCGTCAGGATGACCGGCTGCTTTTGCGCTCCACCGTCCACCGGAAGAAAGGCGGAACTGGGCGGAAGGGAGCAGACCCTTCTGCATTTTTTAGGTCTTGGCAAATCATGCTCCTCCATCTACGTTTTTGGTATATACCAATTAACTGCATTATACTGCGCTGATAGGAAATGTCAAGCTTTATTTGGTATATGCCAATAATTATTTGTGAATTTGCCTGATAGTTCTGAAAAAAATAGAATATCAGCATAAAACGGCGTTACTTTTTGGGTGCTGCCGCCGTCTTAATTAACGTAGGAATAATAATCAGCATACCGCTGTGATATGAAAAGGAGCTGGCAGATGTGAAGCGGCATACGCGTCCGGCAAAAAAGCATGTTTGGGGCAGGTGGGGAATTTCCGCCCTTGTGGCGGCTGTTCTGGTCTGCGGGCTGGGCATATGGAGAGTATCGGCCCATGGGAGAACGCCACTTCCTGTTTTGATGTACCACCATGTGGTGACTGATGGGACAGAGTGCAACGACATGACGGTCACTGAAAGCCGCTTGGAAAAGGATTTGTGCTGGCTGCGGGACCATGGCTATCAATCGGTTCTGCCTCGGGAGCTGGCGGAGGGGGACCCTCTGCCGGAGAAGCCTGTGCTAATTACCTTTGACGACGGATACCGCAGCAACTATGATCTGTTGTACCCTCTTTTGCAAAAATATCAGATGAAGGCGGTTATCTCCATCATTGTGGAGATGCCGGAGCTTCCGACTGATAACTTCGTCACATGGGATATGTGCAGAGAGATGGCCGGGTCGGGTTTGGTTGAAATCGGTTCCCACAGCTTTGCACTTCACAATTTGGGGGACCTGGGAGGAAGCTTTGATCCCAACGGCGTCAACGGCATCCAGCGCAGGCCCGGTGAGACGGACGAAGGGTTTCAGGCCCGCGTGCTGGACGATATCCAAGAGAGCTATGACCTGATTGAGCAGAAAGTTGGGCAGGCGCCCGCTTTTTTTGCGTATCCGTTCGGATTAAAAGAGTCGGATGCGGCGGAGCTTGTAAACCAATTGTTTCCCGTCACCGCAGTGACAAAACCGAAAATTGCGGATTTGAAGCGTGGGCTTCACGATTTGCCCCGTATCACTGTGACAATGAAGCGGGAGCTGTCCTCGGTTTTAAAATAACCCCGGGTTCCAACTCCGCCCATAGAACACGCCCCTCCGACACAAAAGCGTCGGAGAGGCGTTTTTTCGTATATTCAGGGCAGGCCCGCTTATGCGGGGAGCGCGCCGGCAGGCGGTGTTTGTCCGCCGGATCAGGAGGAAATTTCCGCAATCGGCGGGACGCACCATCAGGCTGGGCAGAAATATCGCCAATAGGAGCGTTATCGCCCCAGCTCTACAAATTTGCGCAGCGGCGCTTCGCCCCGCAGGGCTTCCTCGCACTCCGCAATGAGTCGGCCCCGGTCCTGATTCAGGTTTCCTGCCAGCACCAGATAGTTACTGGCGTGGTTGGAGCGAAACACCGCGCCGGGGCAGTCGATATGCTCCAGAAGGAGCTTTGCTTCCCGAATCAGCTCCATGGGCGTGGGGGTCACCAGCTCGCCGCTTGCAACCCAATCGGCCATGGGCGTACCGGTATAGATGCGCAGCGTCAGCAGGGCGATAAAGTCCGGGTTCATTGCATTCAGGGCCTTGGCGGTGTCGATGGCGTGGGCCTTCCAGTCCCCGTTGGAGCCGGCAAGGCCACTGATGGCGGTGACGGAGAGGGTCAGCCCGGCGGCCTTCAGCTTTTGACCTGCCTCAATTTGCTGGGCAACCGTCACGCCCTTGTTGATTTTTTGAAGCAGCGCTTCGTTCCCCGTCTCAAGCCCGAGGTACGCAAATTCCAGCCCTGCCTTGCGGAGGGAGGACAAATCCTCTGGGGATTTTCCAAGAATGCTCTTGGGGCTTGCGTAGGTGGAGATGCGGGTGCACTCGGGGAACAGCGCCCGGATATCCCCCAGAATCTCCAGCAGACGGTCCGTCGGGAGAATCAGCGCGTCTCCGTCGGCTAAGAAAAAGCGCTCCACCCGGGGATACTGGGCGCGGGCCCAGCGCAGGTCTTCCAGCACCTGCTCCATGGGGGTAATGGAGAATTTCTTGTCCTTGTACATGTTGCAAAAGGCGCATTTGTTGTGGCTGCAACCCACAGTCACCTGAATAATCAGGCTGTGAGCCTCGCTGGGGGGACGGTAGACGGTTCCGGAATAGTGCAGCATGGGGCCCTCCTTTTTAGCGTTGCTTCAAAAGTTACCACAGGCAAGCTTTTGAAAAGCGTTGAGGTCTGCATAAAAGCTTCGGGGAGCGTTGCCGCCGGGGCGGCTGAATCCATTAAATCATGTTGTGCGCCGTGTGTAAATGGCTGAAAGTTCTTTTTGGACTGCAAGTGTGCGAAAGAACCGCCAAAGGCGGTTCTTTCGTGCGCGCCGACAGGCCGCAATTTCCCTGAAAATTCGATCACGGGAATTTTTGAGGAAAGCTTATTTCTCCCTGGGAACCTTGATAAAGGCCTGACCCGGGTCAATCTCCTCGCGGATAATGCGGATGATTTCGGGGTCGGGACCCTCCATCAGCTGCGCGCGGCTGACGTCGATTTCAAATCCCGTGTTCTCCTGCACCATCTCGGGGGTGGAGAAGGGATAATAGTAGGCGAGGTACATCCGCTTGGTATCCTCGTCAAATTTCATAATGCCAAGGTCCGTCACCACCATCTGGGGGCCCCGGTTGCCGGGAAGGCCCGCCCGCTCGCGCCCGCCGGGGCCGTCCATCCAGCCGCAGGAGGTCACATAGTCGATTTGGTCGATGAACCGGCGCTTCTGGTGCTGCATCATGATGACGGTGTTGCAGTAGGTAGCGATGCCGTTGGCCCCGCCGGACCCGGTGAAACGGGTCTTGGGGTGGTGATAGTCGCCGATGCAGGTGGAGTTCACGTTGCCGAAGGGGTCGATCTGCGCGCCGCCGATAAAGGCGATGAGCCGGTCCTCGCCGTGGAGCCACTCGTTGGCCTCAAAACCGATGAATCGGACGTTGGGCCACTGCACGGCGCAGTGGGCCATAAAGCGGTTGTCGCCCACGCTGCGGGGGACCTCCACGGGGTCGCAGTCCATCAGGCCGCTCTCCACGATGGGGTGGCAGGAGGGGCAGATGATCCGCTTGGCCAGAGATGCGCCGATCAGCGGCAGGCCCGTTCCCACAATGACAATCTGGTTCGCCTGAATGTTTTTGGCGATGGCGAACGCCTGCATTTCCTGCTTTGTGTAATTCGTATAATCAGGCATTTTCAGCACGTCCTTTCCGGAATTTTTCCGGCATAGCCGAGGCCGGGCACGTTTTTAGTGGAAATCAGGTGGCTTGCGCCCACCTTATCCAGCATCTCTTCGTGAGTCTTCACGCCATACACCCACTTGTTCAGGAAGTCCTGGAAGGTTTCGGGAACAGCGGTGCCGTCCTCCGCGCCCTTGGCAGCGGCGGCGGCCTTGGCGGCCATCTCGGCGGCCCTTGCGTCGCCGGGGGCCTTTTCAGCAGCCTTTTGGGCCTTTTCGGCAGCTTTGGCAAGCTGGCGTTTGGCGTCGTTCGCGTCCTGATACTTGGAGGCCTTGTCATACTCCGTCATGGCCTTGCTGTCCACGTCGTAATACCCGTAGCACTGGGCGGGCCATGCGCCGTGGGGCGCGTGAACCACTGCGTCCACGCACATGCCGAAGATACGGGTCAGGGTGGGATCGCGGCGAATAAACTCGTCGGAAACCAGCTCTTCGCATGTGACGATGGTCCGCTTGGCGGCGACGGCGATGTCCACGTCGTGGAACTCGTCGCCCTCAATGATGCAGGTCCCGTCGGGAGAGGCCTTCTGCACATGGATGACGGCGCAGTCCAGCTTGGGCACCGGCACAGCGATGACCTTTTCACCGGGGTTGAAGGGATTGTCTACGTAAACGAACTTGTCATTGTCCACGGAGTCTATTTTTTCCCGCTCCTCTCGGCTGATGCCCCAGTGCTCCGTCAGCCCGGAGCCGTTCATCAGGCGCACGGGCAGGAACGGAAGGCCCAGGGATGCAGCGTGGAGCTGAAGCATCAGGACATCCTGAGAATAGTCCTCAAAGGTCAGCTTGCCCTCCTCGATGGCGGCGCGAAAGCGGCGAGAAACGTTGGTATAGCCGGAGTTGGCCGTATAGCAGTTGATATACGCCTTCACACGACCTTCGCCGATCATCATATCCCAGTCGCCGCCAGCCGGACCGCCCCAGGCGGTGAAATCCTTCTGCCCCTGGCGCAGGATTTCATACACGGCGGCATAGGGCTTGCGGTTGGTGGTAAAACCGCCAAAGCAGATGGTGTCTCCGCTCTTCACGTACCGGGCTACGGCTTCGGAGAGCGTGCAAACTTTTCCCATTACGATTGCCTCCACATCTTGATTGTTTTTCTGTCTGAATAACACAAAAAAGCTTGTGTTTTCATAGGAAATCATATATCATACTACCATACGTTAAAAGTCTGTAAAGGAACATTTGCGCGAAAAAATTAGCGGATGTTGTTTTACTGCCTGATTTTGCGCAATTGCAGGCGGAGATGAAAGGAGGGGCCCGGCATGCAGGTGCAGCCGTTTTATTTAAAAATGAGCCGGGATAACTCCTGGTATATGGACCGTCCGCATTTTCATGAGAGCGTTGAATTTTTGATGCCTGTCTCCCGGGGCGGAGAGATGTTCGTGGAGAATCAGGTCTATTCTCTGCACCCGGAGGCCTTGTTTATTCTTCCGGACGCTACGCTGCATAAAACCTTGGCCGCCGAACCCTATGAGCGGTATGTGCTTCACGTGCCCATTCCCACAATTCATGCCATCTCCACACCCCGGACCGACCTTTACCGCCGGGTGCAGGAGGCCGAGCGGATGGTGGAGACGGGGACCCGGTACAATGAACTGCTGTCCCTTTTAAAGCGGCTGGACTGGGAGCAGGGCCGCAAAAACGCGGGCTTTGGCTCCGATCTGAACCAAATGCTGCTTTTGTCAGAATTTTTGCTTCAGGCGCTGTCCATGGCGCCGGTTCGCCGGTGGGCGGACGAGCTGTGCCAAATCGAGCGGCCCTCCGACCCCGGCAGCCGGGAGGGCGCGCTGCAAATCAGCGCGGTGCTGGAATATTTGCAGGAGCATCTGGCGGAAAAGCTGACGCTGGAGCGGGTGGCTTCGGAATTCTTTATCAGCAAATATTACCTGAGCCACTGCTTTAAGGAGGCCACGGGCTTTAGTGTGATGGAATATGTCATCAACACCCGCATTCTCCGGGCCCGCCGCCTGTTGCAGGACGGATACCGGGTGCAGACCGCAGGGGAGATGGTGGGCTTTCAGAGCAACGAGCACTTTATACGGACCTTTACGTCCCTGACGGGGCTGCCGCCCAAGCAGTATGCCAAGCGGTTCAGCCAGGGGGAGCGAAAGTAGGTCGCCTACAATCACAATATGCATCATGAATTCTCTGTATTTCCTATATTTTATGGAAATACAGAGAATTTTGCTCTACAAAATGACCAAAAGGGGTTTGAAAACCCGTCAAAAATGACGGAAATTATGGAAAATTAAAAATACATTGCAGGAATACTTGCAAAATTAAAAAGAGTACGCTATGATAATACTACGTGATATATAAAATCGGAAGCGAATGAAACAATCTGCCGCTCCCGAAAAAATGGATTTTTGGAGGAACGCAAGTCATGAAATTCAAGGCTTATTACACCAACAAGCTCAGCGATGTGGCGACCCAAATCTTCAATAGCAATGATGTGGAAGTAAAGGTTGCAAGCGGCCTGGATGAGGAGACTTATCTCCGGGAGCTGAAGGAGTATCAGCCCGATGTAATTATGTGCCGCACCGAGCCGGTGACCGCCGCCATGATCGACGCCTGCCCCAATCTGAAGGGCATCGGCAAGCAGGGCGCGGGCCTGGACAATATTGACCTTGACTATGCCACGTCCAAAAAGATTCAGGTGGTGTTTGCCCCGTCCGGAAATGCAAACGCCGTGGCAGAGCATGCCGTGATGCTGCTGATGATGACCGCACGGCGGTTCAGCTATGTGGATAAGCAGTTCCGCAGCGGCAATTTCTATGTGCGCATGGGCCTTGAAAATACCGTGGAAGTTGAGGGGAAGACTCTGGGCCTGCTGGGCTGCGGCAGAATTGCCAAGATTTTTGCAGGCAAGTGCATCAACGGGCTTGGAATGAAGGTCATCGGCTATGATCCCTATGTTACCAAGGAGCAGTTGGGCGGCCTTCCCATCGAGCTGAAGGACAATGCCGACGAAATCTGGAAGACTGCGGATTTTGTCTCTATCCACCTGCCCCTGATGCCCTCCACCGAAAAAACCGTGGGCATGGAGCAGTTCAAAATGATGAAGCCCCGCGCCATTTTCCTGAACGTGGCCCGCGGCGGCCTGATTTACGAAGAGGAGATGGTGGAGGCCCTGAAGACCGGCGTTCTGTTCGGCGCGGGTCTGGACGTGTTTGAGCCGGAGCCGCTCAGTGAAAACAGCCGCCAGATGTTGGACATGGAAAACGTGGTCCTCACGCCCCACACCGCCGCTTCCACGGAGGAGTCCGTGATTAACTGTTGTACCTCCTGCGCCACCGATCTTGTGAACCTGTGCTACGGGCGGGCCCCGGCCTGCCCCGCCAACAAGATCTGAGGCAATTTTTGGGGGCGCGGCGCCCGAGCTGCGCCGACCTAATGTTCCGGCCGCCCGCTGAAATTGCTTTCGGCTGGCGGCCGGTTTTTACCCGGAGAGCGGTTGCGTCCGGTCAATTTATTTGAGAATCTGTCAATTTTTTTGGTTTGAACCGGGCAAAATTGTGAGAGCAGACGAAGCAAAAAGCAATATATGCTAATTTTTTAACGCGCGGCAGTATTTACAATTTGCCCCCGTATGGTATTCTAAGGCTGTGGAATCATCAAAAAACCACCTGTTTCAAAGGACTTTCGCAGGGTTTGAGCGGACGTGTTCCAAAGAGCGGGGGAAAACACGGGGTTGCGTTCCCCGCCGCCCCAAAGGAGGCTGCTTTTTATGAGTGAGATTTATACAATGGGTATCGACGTGGGGTCCACCGCCTCCAAATGCGTGATCATGAGAGATGGGAAGGACATCGTGGCCAAGTCGCTTGTAAGCGTGGGCGCGGGCACCAGCGGGCCCAGCCGCGCCATCGCGGAGGTGCTGGAAGCTGCGGGGATGAAGAAGGAAGATATGGCCTTCATTCTGGCCACCGGCTATGGGCGCAACTCGCTGGACGACGTGGCGGACCACCAGATGAGCGAGCTGAGCTGCCATGCAAAGGGTGCGTTTTTCCTGTTCCCGCAGGTCCGCACCGTCATCGACATCGGCGGGCAGGATGTAAAGGTGCTGGAGATTGAAAACGGTGTGATGGTGAACTTCGCCATGAACGACAAGTGCGCCGCCGGTACGGGCCGGTTTCTGGACGTGATGGCCCGGGTGCTGGAGGTAAAGGTAGAGGATCTTGCGACCCTTGGCGCACAGTCCACCAAAAACGTGGAAATCAGCTCCACCTGTACCGTGTTCGCCGAGAGCGAGGTCATCAGCCAGCTTGCCAAGGGCAGCGACAAGAAGGACATCATCAACGGCATTCACAAGTCCGTGGCCTCCCGGGTGGTGGGGCTGGCCAAGCGCATCGGCGTGCGGGACGCGGTGGTGATGACCGGCGGCGTCGCGCAGAACGGCGGGATCGTCTCCGCCTTGCAGGAAGTGCTGGGCCATCCCATACTCACCTCGCCCCTGACACAGTACAACGGCGCGCTGGGCGCGGCGCTGTATGCCTTTCAGAAGGCCGCCAAATAACCGGCAAGTGATCCCAAAGGGGGAACCACGCGCCCATCCCAGCCGGGACGCGGTGCAATATCAGGAAAAGAAACGCAAGCTTATGAGAAACGGAGGATATATTCATGGCTGAAAACGAGAAGAACGCCGCGGCCGCCCCAGAGGCGGCCGCCCCAGAGGCGGCCCCCGTAAAGAAGGCCCCTAAGCCGGCCAGCCCCGGTACGCAGGCCCTTCGGGACGTGGTGAGCAAAGTGTACGCCGCCGCATGGGAGGCGAAGGAGGCGGGCCGCCCCGTGGGCTGGTCCTCGTCCAAGTTCCCCTGCGAAATTGCTGAGGCCCTGGGCCTGGCGGTTGTCTATCCGGAGAATCAGGCCGCCGGTATCGGCGCCCAGCACGACGGGCAGCGGATGTGCGAGGCGGCGGAGTCTTTGGGCTATGACCCGGACATCTGCGGCTATGCCCGAATTTCCCTTGCCTATTCCGCCGGGGTGGAGACGACCAACGAATCCCGCCGGGTCCCCATGCCGGACTTTGTGCTCTGCTGCAACAATATCTGCAACTGCATGACCAAGTGGTATGAGAACATTGCCCGGATGCACAACATCCCTCTCATCATGATCGACGTGCCCTACAACAACGAGGTCACCGTCAGCGATTCTCAGGTGGCCTACATCCGTGGCCAGTTTGACGACGCCATCCGCCAGATGGAGAAAATCGCCGGGACAAAGTTTGACGAGAAAAAGTTCGAGCAGGCCTGCGCCAACGCAAACCGTACCGCCAAGGCATGGCTGAAGGTGTGTGACTATTTGCAGTATAAGCCCTCTCCCATGAGCGGCTTTGACCTGTTCAACCACATGGCGGACGTGGTGACCGCCCGCGGCAAGGTGGAGACGGCCGAGGCCTTTGAGCTGCTGGCCACCGAGCTGGAGGAGCACGTGAAAAACGGCACCACCACTGCACCTTTCCCCGAGAAGTACCGCATTATGTTCGAGGGCATCCCCTGCTGGCCCAACCTGAAGACCCTGTTCAAGCCCCTGAAGGCCAACGGCGTCAACGTCACCGCCGTGGTGTATGCCCCTGCCTTCGGCTTTGTATACGACGGCCTGGACGACATGGCAAGAGCTTACTGCAAGGCGCCCAACAGCGTGTGCATCGAGCAGGGCGTGGACTGGCGCGAGGGTATCTGCCGGGACAACAAGGTGGATGGTGTTCTGGTTCATTACAACCGCTCCTGCAAGCCCTGGTCCGGCTATATGGCCGAGATGCAGCGCCGCTTCACAAAGGATCTTGGCGTTCCCTGCGCCGGGTTCGACGGCGATCAGGCCGACCCCCGCAACTTCAACGAGGCCCAGTATGAAACCCGCGTACAGGGTCTGGTGGAGGCGATGGAGGAGAACATGAAGCAGAAGGAGGCCAGGGCATGAGCATCGAAGGAATTGTAAAGGAGTTTGCCGCCGTGGCGGAAAGCCCCAGGGAGCAGCTCAAGAAGTATAAGGCGGAGGGCAAAAAGTGCATCGGCGTGATGCCCTATTACGCGCCCGAGGAGCTGGTTTCCGCCGCTGGGATGATGCCCTTCGGCCTGTGGGGCAGCAACAACAAGACCATCTCTCAGGCCAAGGAATACTGCGCCACGTTTTACTGCACCATTGCCCAGCTGGACCTTGAAATGCTGCTGGACGGCACACTGGACCTGCTGGACGGCGTGATTACCCCCACCATCTGCGACACCCTGCGCCCCATGAGCCAGAACATCCGCGTGGCCATGAGCGAGAAGCTGCCCTGCATTTTCCTGGCGCATCCCCAGAACCGCAGACCCGCCTACGGCAAAAAATTCTGCCTGGATCAGTATACCCACATCAAGATAGAGCTTGAGAAAATCTCCGGCGCACCCATCACCGATGAAGCCTTGCGGGAGGCCATCAAGGTCTATAACCGCAGCCGCGCGGCCCGCCGGGAGTTTGTGAAGCTTGCCAGCGACCACTGCGACGTGATTACGGCCGTGATGCGCAGCGCGGTGCTGAAGGCCGCGTGGTTTATGCCCAAGGCGGAGCACGCCGAGAAGCTGGAAGCGCTCAACGCGGAGCTGAAGGCTCTGCCCGCCAGCGACTGGAAGGGCGTAAAGGTGGTCACCTCCGGCATCATCTGCGACAACCCCAAGCTGCTGGAGATTTTTGAAGAAAACAAGGTGGCCATTGCCGCCGACGACGTGGCGCACGAATCCCGTGCCTTCAGGGTAGACGCAAGCGAGACCGGCGACCCCATGGAGGCGCTGGCTCAGCAGTTTGCCGATCAGGATTACGACGTGCTGCTCTACGATGAAAGCTCCAGCGAAAATCGCCGGGGCGAGCATGTGGTGAGACTGGTGAAGGAGAGCGGGGCCAAGGGTCTGGTGCTGTTTATGCAGCAGTTCTGCGACCCGGAGGAGATGGAGTATCCCTCCTTGAAAAAGGCGCTGGATGAGGCCGGAATTCCCCATATCAAGCTGGGCGTGGACCAGCAGATGCGGGACTTCGGTCAGGCCCGCACCGCCATTCAGGCGTTTGCGGATGTGCTTTCCCTCTGAGAAACATAATAAAAGCTTGAATTGCGCGGGACGGCTGGTTGGCCGGGCTGCCGTCCCGCTTTTTAGCCCGCGGCCAAATTACATGATAAGGTGGTACGATATGAGCGCATTTGGCTATTCCATGCCTTCCTATTTCCAGAACATGCCTCAGCTGGGAACGCCGCTTCAAGCGGCGAACGAGGAAAACGAGAAGACCCTGCGGGAAGTCGAAGCCGCGTATAACGCCGAGGTAGAGGCCACTCTGGCCGCAGGCCGCAGTGACGAGTCTCTCAATCAGGCCGGGCAGATGACCGCGAGCCAGCGGGTGAACCTCCTGGTGGACGAGGGGACCTGGTGTCCGCTGGACAGCCTGTACAATCCCGAGAACAACAAGGACGGTTCCACCGGCGTGCTGATCGGCATGGGCAAAATTCAGGACAAGTGGGCGGTGGTCATCGCCTCCGACAACAAGAAGCTGGCTGGCGCGTGGGTTCCCGGTCAGGCCCTGAAGCTGACCCGGGCCACGGACATTGCCAAGATGCTCCGCATTCCTCTGGTGTATGTGCTCAACTGCTCCGGCGTGAAGCTGGACGAGCAGGAAAAGGTCTTCGCGGGCCGCGTCACCGGCGGCACTCCTTTCTACCGCCACGCGGAGCTGGAGCAAATGGGCATTCCCGTGCTGGTGGGCATTTACGGGACCAACCCCGCCGGCGGCGGCTATCACGCTGTCAGCCCCACCATCCTTATTGCCCATGAGAAGGCCAACATGGCCGTGGGCGGTGCGGGCATCGTGGGCGGCATGAATCCCAAGGGCTATGTGGACGAGGAGGCCGCCGAGGCCTTGATCGACGCAACCGTCAAGGCCGGAAAGATTGATCCTCCCGGCGCGGTGCACATCCACTTCGGCGAGACGGGCTTCTTCCGCGAGGTTTACTCCGGCGAAGAGGGCGTTTTGACCGCAATCAAGAAGTACATGGACGCCATCCCCGGCTACAACGAAAACTTCTTCCGCGTGGCGGATCCCATGGAGCCTGCGCATCAGGGCGAGGAGCTTTACACCCGCGTGCCCGCAAATCAGAAGCGCGCCTATGACATCCGGGAAGTGCTGGCCTGCCTGTTCGACAACAGCGAGTTTATGGAGTTCAAGAAGGGCTACGGCCCCGAAATCGTCTGCGGCCTTGCCCGGATTAACGGACTTCTCACCGGTGTGGTGGCAAACTATCAGGGTTTGATTCCCGGCTATCCCGAGTATCGCGAGGCCGGCTCCGTAGGCGTGGGCGGCAAGCTGTACCGTCAGGGCCTGATTAAGATGAGCGAGTTTGTCACCATGTGCGGACGGGACCGCCTGCCCATCGTGTGGATGCAGGATACCACCGGCATCGACGTGGGCGACCCCGCAGAAAAGGCGGAGTTGCTGGGTCTTGGCCAGTCGCTGATTTACTCCATCCACAACGCGAAGGTCCCTCAGATGGAGATTACCCTGCGCAAGGGTACCGCCGCCGCCCACTATGTCATGGGCGGACCGCAGGGGAACGCGCGCAACGTCTTCAGCATCGGCACCGCCGCCACAGAAATCTACGTGATGCACGGCGAGACTGCCGCCGCGGCCATGTATTCCCGCCGCCTTGTCAAGGACAAGAAGGAGGACAAGGACCTCCAGCCCACCATCGACAAGATGAACGAGCTGATTCAGGAGTATGCCGATAAGTCCCGTCCCGCTTCCTGTGCCAAGACCGGTCTGGTGGACGAGATCGTGGAGATGCCCAAACTGCGCAACTACATCTGCGCGTTTGTGGGCGCGGCCTATCAGAATCCCGAGTCCATCTGCCCCTTTCACCACATGATGACGCCCAGAATCATCCGTGACTGGGACCGTCTGATGAACAAATAAGAAAGGGAAGCGGATGCTTTTTGAGGTGAATGTATGATTCACGGTAGTATGAGCCTGGGCGTGGCGGGCATCGTCAGTCTTGTCAGTATGGCGGTGGTGTTCGTTGTTCTGCTGGCGCTTTATACGATTATCACCGCGTTTGGAAAGGTCTTCTCCCGAAAAGAAGACAAATGATCGAAGAAAGGAAAGCGTTTGCTTCTTAGGGTGAATGTATGATCCATGGTAGTATGAGCCTGGGCGTGGCGGGCATCGTCAGCCTTGTCAGTATGGCAGTGGTATTTGTTGTCCTGCTGCTGCTCTTTGCGATTATCACTGCATTCGGCAAATTCTTCGCAGGCAAGGAGGGAAAGGCAACTTCTGCCGCTCCCACTCCTGCCGCTCCCGCCGCCGCCCCTGCGGCAGCGCCGAGGCAGGACGACGCGGAGTTGATTGCCGTTCTCTCCGCTGCCATCGCAGAATACGAGCGCGGGCGGCGCAACCCCTTCATCCGCAACCGGCGGGATTTGGACTGAACGTCTTTTGATCCCCAGTTAAAAAATAAAAATTCATATTGTTTTTAAGGAGAAATTGACATGAGAGCTTACACGATTACCGTCAATGGCAAGGCTTATGACGTTCAGGTGGCTGAGAACGACGCTTCCGCTTCCGCCGCCGCTCCCCGCATTCAGAGCGTAACCCCTGTTGCTGCTCCCGCTGCCGCTCCTGCTCCCGTCGCTGCTCCCGTTGCCGCTCCTGCTCCCGCCGCTGCCGCTGCTGTTCCTGCCGGAGAAGACATGATTACCGCTCCCATGGCAGGGAAGGTGATGTCTGTCCCCGTCAAGGTGGGTGATACGGTTACCGCCGGGCAGATTCTTTTGACCTTCGAGGCTATGAAGATGGAAAACGAGATTATGGCTCCCTCCGCTGGCACGGTGGCACAGGTGTTTATCACGGTTGGCCAGCAGTTCGATACCGGCGCTCCGCTGGTTCAGCTGGGTTAATCGGAAAGGAGCTTTAACCGATGGATTTAGTGAGTGGAGTCATTGCGGGCCTGGCGGAAACCTCAGGTTTCGTATTGATGGACTGGCGGCAGCTGCTGATGATTTTCATCTCCTGCGTGCTGCTGTACCTCGGCATTGTGAAGGGGTTCGAGCCGCTGCTGCTGGTGGGTATCGCTTTCGGTATGCTGCTGACAAACCTGCCCGGCGCGGAAATGTATCACCCGGAATTCTGGGGCGTGAATGTGGATTACGGAACCGTGCTCCGGGAGGGTGGTCTGCTTGATATTCTTTACATTGGCGTAAAAGTCGGACTGTATCCTCCTCTGATTTTCATGGGCGTGGGTGCTATGACGGACTTTGGCCCCATGATTGCCCGTCCCTCTTCCCTGTTTATGGGTGCTGCGGCTCAGGGCGGCATTTTTGTGGCGCTGATTCTGGCCACCATTATGGGCTTTGAGCCGAATGTGGCCGCATCTATCGCCATCATCGGCGGTGCGGACGGCCCCACCGCCATCTGGCTGACCAAGATTTTGGCTCCGGAATATCTGGGAGCCATCGCCATCGCGGCATATTCTTACATGGCCTTGATCCCCCTGATTCAGCCGCCCATTATGAAGCTGCTGACCACGGAGAAGGAGCGGAAGGTCAAGATGGAGACCATGCGCCCCGTCTCCAAGGTGGAAAAGGTCGTTTTCCCCATCATGGTTACTATTGTCACCTGCCTGGTGCTGCCCTCCGTGGCGCCCCTGATCGGCTGCCTGATGCTGGGCAACCTGTTTAAGGAGTGCGGTGTGACCGAGCGCCTGAGCGATACCGCCCAGAACAACCTGATGAACATTGTTACCATCTTCCTGAGCACCTCCGTGGGTGCCACTGCGGTGTACAGCCGCTTCCTCACCGCGGACACGCTGAAGATCATCTTCCTGGGCCTGATGGCGTTCTGCTTCGCCACTGCCTGCGGCGTGCTGTTCGGCAAGGTGATGTATATTGTCTCCGGTGGCAAAATCAATCCCCTCATCGGTTCCGCCGGTGTGTCCGCCGTTCCTATGGCAGCCCGCGTGTCTCAGGTGGTGGGCCAGAAATACAATCCCTCCAACTTCCTGCTGATGCACGCTATGGGCCCCAACGTGGCCGGCGTGATTGGCTCCGCGGTGGCGGCTGGCTGCCTGCTGAAGCTCTTCGGCTAATCGGCGTCAGAGTAAAATCCCCCTGCGCTGCGTTTCCGCCTTTGGCGGAAGAGGGATAGGGAAACGGGTGTGACACCGCAAACGCTTCACGTGTTTTACGCCGGCGAGAGGCGGAAGAAGGAATCCCACTGTGCCGGGAATACCGGCTTGTTGAAAGACAAGAAAGGGGCTGCCGCGAAATTGCGGCAGCCCCTTGCCGAACTTTAATGAAATCTTACCTGGAGGAACTATGAAAGAACTGAACAGCACAAAAGACTATATTGCCTCGCCGGAGCTGCTGCGGGTGGCGGAAATCGCCCGGGCGCTTCAAAAGCCCCTGCTCATCAAGGGCGAACCGGGAACCGGAAAAACCATGCTGGCCCAGGCGGTGGCGGAGTCACTGGGGATGGAGCTGATGGTGTGGAACATCAAGTCCACCACCAAGGCGCAGGACGGACTGTATGTTTACGATACTGTGGCCCGCCTGTATGACAGCCAGTTTGGCGAGTCCGGCGTCAACGACATTCGGAAATACATCAAGCTGGGGAAAATGGGGGAGGCCTTCCGTGCGGGAGAGCAGGTGGTCCTGTTGATTGACGAGATCGATAAGGCCGATCTGGAGTTTCCCAACGACCTTTTGTGGGAGCTGGACCGCATGGAGTTTTATATCCCGGAGACAAAGGAAACTGTCCGGGCAAAGCACCGCCCCATCGTCATTATCACTTCCAATGCGGAAAAGGAGCTGCCGGACGCCTTTTTGCGCCGCTGCATCTTCCACTATATCGCCTTCCCCGACGCGCCTATGATGGAAAAGATTGTGCGTGCCCACTATCCGGATCTGGACAGCCAGCTTTTGGGGCAGGCATTGGAGCAGTTTTACGCCCTGCGGAGCCGCAGCCTGCAAAAAAAACCCTCTACCAGCGAACTTTTGGACTGGGTGCAGGCCCTGAGCATCGGCGGCGTGGACCCGGAGCTGCTGCGCAAAACGCTGCCCTTTGCGGGTGTTCTGCTGAAAAAAACAGAGGATATGGATGCCATTGGGCGGCGGTGAGCGGATGTTTACGGGATTTTTTTACGCCCTGCGCCGACACGGGCTGGACGTATCCTTAAACGAATGGCTTACGCTGATGGAGGCGCTGCGTCTGGGGCTGCACGACTCCCAGCTGACCGATTTTTACCGGCTGTCCCGCTGTATTCTAGCCAGAAGCGAGGCGGACTTTGACCGGTTTGATTTGGCTTTTGCAGAGTATTTCCACGACGTGGAGTCCGTTCAGGAGCTGCCGGAGGAGTTTTTGAGCTGGCTGGCGGAGGCGGCGGCGCAGCGAGAAATTGACAAGGATGCGGTAGACGCCCAATTTGGCGGCGGCCTGAACCTTGAAGAACTGAAAAAAATGCTGGCGGAGCGCCTTTCCGAGCAGACGGAACGCCACGACGGCGGCAGCAAATGGGTAGGAACCGGCGGAATTTCTCCCTTTGGCCACGGGGGCTATAACCCCGCGGGAATACGGATCGGCGGGCCGGGGCGGCACAGAAGCGCCGTGCAGGTGGCCGCGGAGCGGGACTATCGGGATTTCCGGCAGGATGCGGCGCTGGAGCTGCGGCAGTTTCAAATGGCGTTTCGCCGTCTGCGGAATCTGACGGTAAAAGGGGACGGGCCCAAGGATCAGCTGATGCTGGACGAGACAGTGCAGGCCACCTGCGACAGCGGTGGCTTTTTGAAGCTGAAATTCGACCGGCCCCGGAAAAACGACGTGCGGCTGCTGCTTTTGTTTGACTCCGGCGGTTCCATGTGGTCCTATTCCCGCCTGTGCGCAAGGCTTTTCCACGCGGTCCACGAGGCCAGCCATTTTAAAGAGCTGAAAACCTATTATTTTCACAACTGTGTGTACGACGATCTGTTTACCACCCCGGAGTGCTATTACAGGGAGAGTGAGGGCACAAACGGCGTGCTTTCAAAGCTGAATTCCTCGTGGAAAGTCCTGTTCGTGGGGGACGGGGCCATGGCCCCGGAGGAGCTTTTGAGACAGGGCGGAAGCCTCGACTATTATAGGACGAATCAGGACCCGGGCATTGTCTGGCTCCGGCGCTTTGCAGAAAAATCGGCCCACACGGCCTGGCTGAATCCCGTCCCTCAGGAGCTGTGGGACTATACCAGAGGCAGCCACACCATCCGCAGAATCCGTCAGGAAATTCCCATGTTCCCGTTAAGCATCGACGGGTTGGACGCCGCTTTGCACCACCTGATGGCTCCCCGCTAGACAATTTGGAAGATACCTGTGGTCGAAAATTGTGGACGGTAAAAAGTTCTTATGCAGCGGGATATGCATAAATGCAAAAAAGCATACAGAGGAGAAACGTCAAAACGCACAATAAACTATCTGGCTTATAGCAAAGATGCTGTGAGATTTCGAGGAATAGCGGAGTTTCCACAAATAATTATACATTCATTGTGGAAAAGTATTGACATTATGCACCCGGCATGATAAGGTATAGCAAGCCTCGGGGAGGAAGCTTTTTTTCCCCGGAACGAGAGAATAACGCCCCTTGAGCGGGCAAGCAGATTTTGGAAAAGGATGCGAATATGATGAAAAAGTTTTTTGCACTTGCGCTGAGCCTTGCAATGGTTCTGTCCCTTGCAGCCTGCGGGAATTCCGGCGGGTCTGCCGGTTCCTCCGCACCTTCCGGGTCCGTCGGCAGCAGCTCCGGTTCCGCTGAGGCCGGTATCCAGACGGTGACGCCCGGCAAGTTGACCGTGGCCACCTCTCCCGACTTCGCCCCTTATGAGTTCTACGCCATCGACGAAAACGGCGATGCCCAGCTGGCGGGCTTTGATCTGGCGCTGGCCGGATACATCGCCGACTATCTGGACCTGGAGCTGGAGATCGTCCCCATGGACTTTGACGGCGTGCTGGCTGAGCTAAATGCCGGAAACGTGGACCTGGGCATCTCAGGCCTCAGCCCCGACCCCGACCGGATGGAAGCCATGGACTTCTCCGACATTTACTACGCAGGCGGCCAGTCTCTGGTGGTCACCCAGGCCAACAAGGACAAGTGGGCATCTCTGGCAGATCTGAACGATCCCTCTTTGTCCATCGGTGCGCAGCTGGGCTCCATCCAGTATAAGCTGGCGGCTGAGAACACGCCCGACGCCGACATCATCCAGCTTGCCAAGGTGACCGACGTGGTTTCCGAGCTGCTGGGCGGCAAGCTGGACGCCGGTTTTATTGAGACTGTGGTGGCCGAGAGCTATGCCAAGAACTATCCCGACCTGTATGTGGCCTTCGATGTGCCTTATGAGGTGGAGGGTTCCGCTGTGGGCGTGCAGAAGGGCAATGCGGCCCTGCTTGCGGGCGTGAACGAGGCCGTTGCCGCCGCACTGGCGGACGGCTCTATGGACGACTTTGTGGCCACCGCCAACGAGCAGGCAGGCGGCAACATTCACGAAGGCTTGCTGGAAGGCGGCGCTTCCTCTGCCGCCGCTTCTTCTCAGGCAGGCTGAGATTTATTCGCAATAACCGTGATTCCTCCCCCCATTCCGGCGGGGAGGAATTGCGCCGTTCCCAGGGTTGCCATCCCCATCATTATCCGAAAGGAGCCCCATGATGAATGTCTCCAAAGCGGGCTTTGAAGCCGTATTCCAGTATTCCGGTATGTTTAAGGAAGGAATGCTGTGCACCATCTATCTTTCGTTTTTTACCGTCATTCTGGGCTTTGTGCTGGCTTTGGTGCTGGCCGTCATGCGCATGTCCGACATCAGGCCGCTGCGGTTTCTGGCGCTGGATCATCAGGGCCGTCTGCGGGAGCAGGGGTTTCTATTTGCCCTGAGCCGGATTAACCCCGTCAGCTTTATCGCCACGGTCTACGTCGAGATTTTCCGGGCCACGCCCCTGTTGGTGCAGCTATTCATCGTGTATCAGGTGCTGTTCCACAAGGATGTGATCAACCTGCCCGCGGTGACCGTCCTGGGCTTTGTAAAGCTGAACCGTTTTCTCCCCGGCGTGGTGGCGCTGGCGCTGAACTCCGGCGCGTATGTGTCCGAAATCATCCGGGCGGGCATTCAGTCGGTTGAAGGGGGGCAGACGGAGGCCGCCCGCTCTCTGGGCCTCACACAGGGCCAGAACATGCGTTACATCGTGCTTCCTCAGGCCATTAAGAACATACTGCCTGCCATCGGCAATGAGTTTGTCACCATTATCAAGGAATCCGCCGTTACCTTTACCATCGGTGTGGCGGACCTGATGGCGGCGGTGAAGGCGGCGCAGGCGGGCTCCTTCCGGATTCTGGAGCCGCTGCTGGTGGTGGCCGCGCTCTATTTCTGCCTGACATTCCCCACCAGCAAGATCATTGCGCACTTCGAGAGGAGGATGAGACGTGGCGACAAGCGGTAGTCTGATCCGGGTCACCGGACTGAAAAAATACTACAACAAGGGCGCCATTAAGGCCCTTGACGACGTGACGGTGGACATCAACCGGGGCGATGTGATGGTGGTCATCGGCCCCTCTGGCTCGGGAAAATCTACATTTCTGCGCAGTCTGAACCTGCTGGAAGCGCCCACAGACGGGTCCATTGTCTTCGACGGGGTGGATATCACCAAGTCCCATGTGAAAACCGCGGAGGGGAAGACCGTGCGGCTAAACATCGACGAGCACCGCCAGAAGATGGGCATGGTGTTCCAGCACTTCAACCTGTTTCCCCACAAGACCATTCTGGAAAATATGACACTGGCCCCCATCAAGGTGCGGCACATGAGTCAGGCGCAGGCGGAGGAAAAGGCTCTGACCCTGCTGGAGCGCGTCGGATTGAAGGACCGGGCGGGTGCATATCCCATTCAGCTCTCCGGCGGACAGAAACAGCGTGTGGCAATTGTGCGCGCCCTTGCCATGGAGCCGGAGGTAATGCTGTTCGACGAGCCTACCTCTGCGCTGGACCCGGAGATGGTGGGCGAGGTGCTGGACGTGATGAAGGGGCTTGCCCGGGAGGGGATGACCATGGTGGTGGTCACCCATGAGATGGGCTTTGCCCGAGAGGTGGGCAGCCGGGTGCTGTTCATGGCGGACGGCAAGCTTTTGGAGCAGGGCAGTCCCGAGAATATTTTCAGCAACCCCCAGCATCCCCGCTTGCAGGACTTTTTGAGTAAGGTGCTTTGAAGAAACGACCCCCGCCGGACCGCCGCGCGGCGGTCCGGCGGGGGTTTTTGCCGCTAAGACCTGCTTCGCATGAGGGATGGATTCCAGCGGCGGAATAAAAACAAAACGGGGCGTTTTTGACGCCCTGCAAAAAAGGAGCGATCAAATGACTGGCAATGAAAAGCAAAAGGCGGTTGCCGCCATTGATAAAAAGGCGGAGCTGATTACCCGGACGGCTGACTCCATCTGGGAGTTTGCGGAGCTGTCGTTGCAGGAGGAGCGGTCCGCCGCCCTGTACTGCGAAGTGTTGGAGCGCGAGGGCTTTGCTGTGGAGAAGGGAATTTGCAATATTCCCACGGCTTTTTCCGCGTCCTTTGGCGCGGGGCGGCCTATTATCGGGATTCTGGCGGAATACGACGCGCTGTCCGGTTTGTCCCAAAAGGGGGGAAGCCTTGATCGGGAAGAACTGATTCCGGGCGGCTGTGGACACGGCTGCGGACACAATCTGCTGGGCGCGGGGGCCATGGCGGCTGCGATTGGCGTGAAGGCCTATCTGGAGGAGACGAAGCGTCCCGGCACCGTGGTGCTGTATGGCTGTCCCGGTGAGGAAGGCGGCGCGGCAAAGGCGTTTATGGCCCGGGACGAACTGTGGCGCGGGTTAGACGCAGCGCTGACCTGGCATCCGGAGGACCGGAACGAGGTGGCCACCGGGTCCTCCAACTCCTGCATTCAGGTGCAGTACCGCTTTACCGGCGTTGCCTCTCACGCGGCGGGAAGCCCCGAGCAGGGCCGCAGCGCGCTGGACGCGGTGGAGCTGATGAACATTGGCGTCCAATTTCTGCGGGAGCACATGAGTGACAAGGCCCGGGTACACTATGCCATCACCGATGCGGGAGGGCGCAGCCCCAACGTGGTTCAGCCCCGGGCAACGGTGCTGTACATGGTCCGCTCCAACCATGTGTCCGAGGCAGTTGCGCTGCAAGCGCGGGTAGACCGCATTGCCGAGGGCGCGGCGCTGATGACCGACACCACCTTTGAGCGCACGTTCATTGACGGGCTTGCCGACACCGTGACCAACCACACGTTGGAAAAGCTGCTGTATGAGAATTTCTCTGCGCTGGGGGTTCCCACCCACACGGAGGAGGAGCAGGCCTTTGCCGACAGCCTTGCCAAAACCTACGATGGCGCAAACTATCTGCCAGGCATTGGATGTGATTACGATGCGGAATATTCGGCGAAGGTGAAAACTCTTCGTAATGAAAATGGCGGCGCGATGAACGAGTTTCTCCTGCCGCTGTATCAGGGAGAGGCATTCAAGCCCGGTTCTACCGACGTGGGGGATGTGAGCTGGCAGTGCCCCACGGCACAGATTCACGTCGCCGCCTGGCCCAACGGCTGCCCCGGCCACAGCTGGCAGAATGTCTCCTGTGACAGAACCGCCATCGGTCACAAAGCCGCGGTCCACGCGGGAAAAGTACTGTGCGCCGCTGCCATCGACCTTCTGAACGGTCCGGAAATTCTGGAGGAGGCCAAGGCCGAATTTCTCCGCCGTACGGAGGAGGGCTATACCTGTCCGATTCCGGCCGGAGCCGTGCCCACCGTACCGGATTAAGAGCGCTGCTTTTGGAAAAGCCCGGCTTCGGCCGGGCTTTTCCAACGGAAAAAACGTTGGAAAAAGGCGGCTTTAGCTCAGCAGACAACGTTTGTGAGGTATGACAAATTTACAGTGAAAAGGGGCTTTTTTGTAGCAAGTGTCCTATATATTCTGATTTTGCGTGATTGATTTATGAAAACTGCCGTCGTTTTGGCCGTTGACATTCCGGGGCTGCGCCGCTACAATAAGACCAATCCCATTTGGACCCTGACAGCGGGAGAGCCGAAAAATTTTTGGAAAGGAGCCTGACGGTTATGATGTTTACCAATCGTTTTTATATGGACATGACCGCGTCTGCCAATTGTGCAGAGGCTTCTTTCCCCTGCACGCATTCTGCTTCCAATATGAACATTGTTGCCCTTCTGGACGCCGTTATTGCGGCGTCCATTATTATTATTGCCATTATTGCCGCCAGCCTGATTAGCACCATTCTGGTAGTAGGCCTGTTGCTGGCGATTCTGGTATTGGTACTGGTAGAACTGCTGATTATGGGGAAAGTAAATAGGCGCAGGAGACGAGTTACCGCATGATTTTCGTTACGAAAAGCGGCTGCGCTCTTGGAGCGTAGCCGCTTTTTTGTATAAGCTGAGCGTTCGGGGCGGGAAGAGGACCGGACGGCCGTCGGTCCCGGTCCCGCTGTGGAACAACCGCGAAACGATTTTAAAGGAGATTGTAATGATGAAAAAGAAGAAAGTTTTGAGCTTTGTCCTCGCGGCTGCCATGATGGCCGCCCTCGCCGGCTGCGGCAGCAACGGCGGAACCTCCGCGCCCGCCGCGTCCGGCGGCAGCGCATCCGGCTCCGGTGCCGGGGCAGCGTCCGCAGCCATCAAGATCGGCGGCATCGGGCCTCTCACTGGGGGAGCCGCTACTTACGGGATCGCCACCCGTAACGGCGCGCAGATTGCGCTGGATGAAATCAACGCGCTGGGCGATTTGCAGTTTGAGATGAATTTTCAGGACGACGAAGCCGACCCCGAGAAGGGCGTCAACGCCTATCACACACTTCAGGATTGGGGTATGCAGCTCCTCTACGGCTGCACCACCACCGGCTCCTGCGTCAACGTGGCGGCTGAGACCTATGCCGACCGTTACTTCCAGCTCACGCCCTCCGCTTCCTCCACCGACGTGACCAAGGGCAAGGACAACGTGTTCCAGATCTGCTTTACGGACCCCGGCCAGGGCGTTACCGCCGCGGACTATGTGGCGGAAAAGGCGCTTGCCAAGAAGGTTGCCGTCCTCTATAACAACGGCGACGCCTATTCTACCGGCATCGCCACCGCCTTTGCCGCAGAGGCTGCGGCAAAGGGGCTGGAGGTTGTCTCCACCACTACCTTCCCCGACGACACCAATACGGATTTCTCCGTCCAGCTTGCCGACGCGAAGAACAACGGCGCTGAGATGGTCTTCATGCCCATCTACTACACCCCCGCCTCTCTGGTGCTGAACCAGGCCAAGAGCATGGGCTATTCCCCGATGTTCTTCGGCGGCGATGGCATGGACGGTATCCTGGCCATGGAGGGCTTTGACACTTCTATCGCTGAGGGCCTGATGCTGATGACTCCCTTCAACGCTTCCGACGCGGCTTCTGCCGATTTCGTCGCCAAGTATGAGGCGGCCTACGGCGAGACGCCCAACCAGTTCGCTGCCGACGGCTATGACTGCATCTACGCCATCTATGCCGCCTGCCAGAAGGCCGGTGTGACCGCCGAGATGAGCCACGAGGATGTGTGCGAGGCCATGGTCGCCGCGTTCACTGCCTCCGACTTCAGCGTGGACGGCCTGACCGGCACCGGCATGACCTGGGGCACCAACGGCGAAGTCTCCAAGGCTCCCATGGTGGTGAAGGTTGAGAGCGGCGCTTACGTGACCATGTAATTTCCGGTTTCACGGATGCGAGAACTGGAAGGCCCCTTTGGGGGCCTCCCGGTTTCCGCCGTTCCGGCCGGGAGGATACGGCCTGCCACGGCGGGCCGGGACCTCCTGACCAGAACGCAGAGGGCAGTCCCGTGCCGATTCCGGCGCGGCGGCGCTTTAAATTTTGGAAGGCAGGTATCTCTTGCTATGACGATTCTCTCCAATCTGATTGGCGGCATTGGCCTGGGCAGTATTTACGCGATTATTGCTCTGGGCTACACCATGGTTTACGGCATTGCCAAAATGTTGAACTTCGCCCATGGCGACGTGATCATGGTGGGCGGCTATTTGTGCTTTATCACGGCGTCCTCTCTGGGCTGGCACCCGGTGCCCGCCGTGCTGCTGGCGATTACAGGGTGCACGCTGCTGGGAATTACGGTGGAACGGCTGGCGTATAAGCCGCTGCGCTCCGCCCCCTCTCTTGCGGTGCTGATTACCGCCATCGGCGTGAGCTATTTTCTTCAAAACGCGGCGCTGCTGCTGTGGGGCTCCGACACGAAGATTTTCCCCAACTTCTTTATCATTGGCGGGGAGCGGGGTGTGTCGCTGTTCGACGGGCAGTTGAACATTGCCTATGTGTCCATGATTACGGTGGCGGCGTGCCTTGTGATTATGCTGGCGCTGACCGCGTTTACCGGCCGCACCAAAATGGGCAAGGCCATGCGGGCCGTGTCCGAGGACAAGGGCGCGGCGCAGCTTATGGGCATTGATGTGAATTTCACCATTTCCATGACCTTCGCCATCGGCTCGGGACTTGCCGCCGTGGCGGGGGTATTGATGTGTTCTACCTATCCCACCCTGATTCCTACCACCGGCTCCATGCCCGGAATCAAGGCGTTTACCGCCGCCGTGTTCGGGGGGATCGGTTCCATTCCCGGGGCGCTGCTTGGCGGACTGCTGCTGGGCGTCATCGAAATTTTTGCCCGGGCTTATATTTCTACCGAGCTGTCCGATGCCATTGTGTTCGGTGTGCTGATTGTCGTGCTGCTGGTTCGGCCCACAGGGCTTTTGGGCAAGCAGCTCCGCGAGAAGGTTTGAGGTGAAAGGGATGACTACAAAACTGAAACGCATGGCTCCCTCCACCCGCTCCAGCTTCATCACCTACGCCATGGTGATCTTGGTGTATGCCCTGATGCAGGGGATGCTTTCCGGCGAGGCGCTGACCTCTTCCATGAGGGGCATGCTGGTGCCTGTGTGCGCGTATATCGTCATGGCGGTGTCGCTGAATCTGACGGTGGGCGTGATGGGCGAGCTGAGTCTCGGCCACGCGGGCTTTATGAGCGTGGGCGCGTTCACCGCTGTCATTGCTGCTGCGGCTCTGGAAGGTACAATTGCCGCGGGACCCGTGCGTCTGGCCGTGGCCATGGCGGTGGGCGGTGCGGCCGCGGGACTGGTGAGCCTGATTGTGGTGGTGCCCGTGCTGCGGCTGCGGGGAGACTATCTTGCCATCGTGACGCTGGCCTTTGGCGAAATCATTAAAAATATCATGAATTGCGTGTATGTGGGTCTGGACGCTGAGGGACTTCATTTCGGCATGAGCGCCGCCGCCGTGAATATGGCGGCGGACGGGGAAATGCTGCTGCAAGGCCCGATGGGCGCGGTGGGCATCTCCAAGCTGTCTTCTTTGACCGCGGGCTTCTTGCTCATCATGGTGACGCTTGCCGTGGTGCTGAATTTTATCCATAGCCGGGCAGGCCGGGCAGTGATGGCCCTGCGGGACAACCGCATCGCCGCCGAGTCCGTGGGAATTTCCCCGGCCCGGTACAAGATGATGGCCTTTGTCACCTCCGCGGTTCTGGCGGGGCTGGCGGGGGGACTGTACGCCATGAATTTCTCCTCGATTCTCGCGAAAAAGTTTGACTTTAACACCTCAATTTTGGTGCTGGTGTTCGTGGTGCTGGGTGGCATGGGCAATATCCGGGGCTCCATCATTGCCGCCGCCGCGCTGACAATTCTGCCGGAGCTGCTGCGCCAGTTTGCGGACTATCGGATGCTGGCCTATGCGGTGGTGCTGATTCTGGTGATGCTGTTTACCAACAATCCTGCACTCAAAGCATTTTTTGCCCGCTTTAAGGTTGGGCACTCTGCCGGAAAGGAGGCTGCCTGATATGTTTTCAAAGCTCATACCCGTCCCCTCCGGGGCAATGATTCCGGACCGGGACGCGGACAAAAGCCCCATTCTCGAGTGCATCAATCTGGGAGTCACCTTCGGCGGACTGAAGGCGGTTGAAAATTTCAACCTGACCATCGGGCGCACGGAGATTGCGGGCCTCATTGGTCCCAACGGCGCGGGAAAAACCACCGTGTTTAACCTGTTAACCAAGGTCTATCAGCCCACCAAGGGCACGATTCTGCTGGACGGCAAGGACACCCACGGGATGAACACCATTCAGGTGAACCGGGCGGGCATCGCCCGTACCTTCCAGAATATCCGCCTGTTCTCCAACCTTACGGTGGAGGAAAACGTGAAGGTGGGCATGGACAACGCCATGAGTTACAATATGTGGAGCGGAATTTTCCGCCTTCCTGGATTCTGGAAGGAAGAGAAAGTGGCTCACGACCGGGCCATGGAGCTTTTAAGCATTTTTGACATGCAGGATATGGCCCGCGCCAAGGCCGGGTCCCTGCCCTATGGGGCCCAGCGCCGGCTGGAGATTGTCCGGGCGCTGGCCACCAATCCCGGCCTGCTGCTGCTGGACGAGCCTGCGGCGGGCATGAATCCCTCGGAGACGGCGGAGTTGATGGAGAATATCCGGAAAATCCGGGATACCTTCCAGATTGCTATTCTCCTCATCGAGCACGATATGAGCCTTGTGATGAACATTTGCGAGGGTATTTGCGTGCTGAACTTCGGGCATGTGATTGCCAAGGGCAGTCCCGAGGATATCCAGTCCAACCCCGCCGTGATCGAGGCGTATCTTGGCAAACAGAAGGAGGCGTGAGGGCATGAGCGTTATTTTATCCGCGGAGGACCTGAACGTCTTTTACGGCAGCATTCACGCCGTCAAGGGTGTTTCTTTCGATGTGAACGAGGGAGAAATCGTCACCCTTATCGGAGCAAACGGCGCGGGAAAATCCACCACGCTGAACACCATTGCCGGACTGCTGCACAGCAAAACAGGTTCCGTGACCTTCATGGGCGAGAATTTAGGAAAGATTCCGCCCCACAAGATTGTCTCCCGCGGCATGGCCCTGGTGCCGGAGGGTCGACGGGTGTTTTTGCAGATGAGTGTTCAGGACAATCTGGAAATGGGGGCCTATACGCAAAAGAGTGCAGGAATTGCCGGAGACATGGAGAAGGTTTACGAGCAGTTTCCCCGCTTGAAGGAGCGGCGGCGGCAGGTGGCCGGGACCCTCTCCGGCGGCGAGCAGCAGATGCTGGCTATGGGCCGGGCGTTGATGAGCCATCCAAGGCTTTTGATGCTGGACGAACCGTCCATGGGCCTTGCTCCGCTTCTGGTGGAGCAGATTTTTGAAATTATCCAGCGGCTGAACAAGGCCGGGTCCACCATTTTGCTGGTGGAGCAGAATGCGCAGATGGCCCTCTCCGTTGCCCATCGGGGCTACGTGCTGGAGACGGGAAAAATTGTAACCACCGGTCCAAGCGGCGAGCTTTTGGCGTCTCCCGCCATTAAAAAGGCATATTTGGGAGGCTGACGCGTGCGGCAGTCGCCTCCGTGGTTTTGGGAGAGCCGGGAGACAGCCCGCAGTAATCACCGCCCCTGATGAAGGACTTCATCAGGGGCGGTTTTCTAATTTTTTCGATGCAGGGGCGGGGTCGTATAAAAATTACAGAGTTTGGAATTTTTTGCATATAAAAGTGGAAAATATTACGTCAACCAGGCAGTGCACACTATTGCGAAGAGGGCCGTTTTGAAGTAAAATAACATGCAAGAGTGAATATTATTGCAGCTCTCCGCCAAGGGTCGGCCGACCGCTCCGGACGGCGGGGAAGTGAAAGACTGAGATAGAACGGAGATCACCCATGACGACACAGCGGAGGAAACAGAGCCGACAGGACCGGAGGGGCGGCAGTGTCCGCACATTGTATCCGGTGTGGAGGGGCGGACGATGACACAGACCTGCAACACACTGCTGCTGGTGGACGATATGCAGATTAACCGGGCCATTCTCTCTGCGATGTTCGAGGGAGAATACGAGATTTTGGAGGCGGAGGACGGCACACAGGCACTGACGCTGATGCGCCGGAACCGGCAGAAAATTGCAGCCGTACTGCTGGATTTGCTGATGCCGGTAAAGGATGGATACGCGGTGCTGCAAGAGGCGGCGGGGGATGAGGACCTCTCCCGTATCCCCATCATCGTCATTACCGCAGACCACACGCCTGAAAGCGAGGTTCGGGTGTTTGACCTGGGGGCGACGGATATTATTATCAAGCCCTTTGAGGCCCGGCCCGTCAGGCGGCGGATACAAAACGCCGTGGAGCTTTACCGTCATAAGCTCCATTTGGAGGAGCTGGTGGCGGAGCAGGCCGCCCGCATCCGGGAGTCAAACACCGCGCTGATCGACGGACTTTCCTCCGTCATTGAACACCGGAGTCTGGAGTCCGGGCAGCACATTCGCCGCATCCGGGGCTTTACCCGGATTTTGCTGCGGGAGCTGGCGCAGGAGCATCCCGAATACGGAATGAATGAACATACCATTGATGTGATTGCCAGCGCCTCCACGCTGCACGACATCGGAAAAATCGCCATTCCCGACGCGGTATTGAATAAGCCCGGCCGCCTGACGCCGGAGGAATTTGAGGTGATGAAGACCCATACCGTCAAGGGCTGCGAGATTTTGGCGGGTTTGGACCGGATGAGCGATCCGGAGTATCTAAGCTATGCCTACAATATCTGCCGGTATCACCACGAGCGGTGGGACGGCAAGGGATATCCGGAGGGACTGCGGGAGAACAATATCCCCATCTGCGCGCAGGTGGTGGCGGTGGCGGACTGCTTTGACGCGCTGACCACAGACCGGGTGTATAAGCAGGCGATTCCGGAGGAGGAGGCCTGCGACATGATCCTGCGGGGAGAGTGCGGCGCGTTTTCCGAGGAGCTTTTGGAATGCTTTAAAACCGCCCAGCCGGAGTTTTTTGAGCTGGCCCGGAAATATGCCGACGGGCTGCGCCCGGCGGACGCGGGCGCAGAGGAGATGCCCCGGCCCGTCCGTGCTTTCTCAGGAACCCGGACGGCCCGGAGTCAGGACAAGCTCTCTGCCATCTTCCGCCACCTGAACGCCACGGTGTTGGAACTGGACTGGAACGCGGGGAGCTATCGCCTGCTTTATCAGGCGGACCACAATTTTTCTGTGTTTCTCCAGAAGCGGACCGTGGACGACGCGGGGGCTGTGTTTGTGCAGTCCTGCGTCCATCCGGAGGACCGGGAGAAAGCCTCGGCCCAGGTGGACGGGGTGTATCACCGCTTTTTTACGGAAGGATCCTTGGAGGATTCCAGCCGGTATCGCGTTTTGGACCGGGACACCGGGGAATACGTCTGGTACAGGAGCACGGTGCTGCGCCTTGGTTCGGATGACCCACGGCGCTGTCAGGGTCTGGCGGTGTGGCGCAGGGAGACGAACAGGGCGGAGATGGGGGCGAGACAGATGCGCTTGCCTGAGAAAGCAGAGAAGCCAGGCGCACTTTATAATCGGCTTCCCACCGCACTTCTGCGGCGCAAAAACGACCGGGAGCTCACGGTTACCCATATGAACCGTGGCTTTTTGCACCTGACCGGCTATACGGAGGAGGAGTTTGCCGTCCGGTTTCAAAACCGCATGGTCTGCCTGCTGGAGCCGGTGGACCGGGACCGAATGCTGGCGCATAGCAGCAGGCAGCTGGCAGTAGGGCGCGAGCTGCATTTGGAATATCGCATGCACAGCGCCGACGGGCACACAGTGTGGGTCTTGGAGGACAGTGTTCTGCGCCGGGAGGCCGACGGACGGGAATATTTTCAGTGCGTGCTGACGGATGTCACGGCCCAAAAACGAGTGCAGGAGGACCTGCGCCAGTGTCTGGAGCGGTATCAGGTGGCCGCCCAGCGAGAGGGCAGCATTGTCTTTGAGTGGAATGTAGCCACGGACCGCTTTTTGACCTCTGGAAACTGGGAGCTGAAGCTGGGCTATCAGCCCCGGAGCTATCTTCAAAAGGCGCTGAAGAGCAACACCCGCATTTATCCTCTGGATATGAAAAATATCCTGCGGGCGATTCAGTCCATCCGGGACGGTGCCCTGCGGGAGGAGGAGGAATTTCGCCTGATTGCCGCTGATGGGCGGTATCGCTGGCAGCGGGCCAAGGCTGCGGTGCAGCTTGGAGGCGACGGAAGGCCCTGCCGGGTGATTGGCGTTATTTCGGATGTGGAGGAGGAAAAGCGGGCGGCACAGGAGTTGGCGGACCAGTCGAAACGGGACGGGCTGACCGGGCTGTTTCACAAGGAGGTGGCCCGGGAGAGAATTGATATTCGCCTTGCTGCCATGGAGGAATCCGAAACTGCCGCTATGCTGGTGCTGGATGTGGACGGGTTTCGCCGCGTGAACGACCGGTACGGTCACATTTTTGGCGACGCCGTGCTTTCGGAGCTGGCAGGCGTGGTGAAGCGGACATATCGGGATGGTGAGATTGCTGCCCGGATTGGCGGGGATGTGTTTTTAGTCTTTCTGCCGTCAGTTTTTTCCCAGAGCTCTGTCTTGGACGGGGCGAACCGGCTTTTGGAGGCGTGCGAAAACGTAATGCGGTACTCCGGACGGCCGATTTCGTGCAGCGTGGGCGTTGCGATGGCTCCAGCCCACGGACAGGACTGCGAAACGCTGCTTCAGTGCTGCGGTCATGCCCTCTGTCAGGCAAAGGAAACCGGAGGCGGCATTGCCGTGCTGGGCGAACCAGATTTTTCCGCTGAAATCGGGGAGACTGGGGAAGTGCCCTACGCCGAGATTGACCCGGAGACGGACGTTCAAATGGGCCTGTCCCGTATTCTGGGTGAAATTTTGCGGGACTGCCGCCTGTCCGGCGGCACGGAGGAAGCTGTGGCCGGTGCGCTGGAGAAGCTGGGTCGGCTGTTCCATGTGAGCCGGGTATATCTTTACGAGAGCTCGGCGGACGGCGAATATTGCTTTAATACCTTTGAGTGGTGTGGCGAGGGGGTTGCCCCAATGCGGGCAGCTCGACAGGGGATCCGCTGTCGGAGCATGGACGTGTACTGCCGCCAGAGCTTTGATGCACGTGGAATTTTCCTCTGCCGTGAAGCGGAGACGCTGCCAACCGCTCACCGAAAGCTGCTGGAGGAGCGAAGCGCCTGCTCCATCCTCCGCTGTGCGGTAAGGGAAAACGGGTGTCTTCTTGGCTTTTTGGGCTTTGACGACTGCCAGTTCCATCGATCCTGGACCAAAATGCAGGCCGAGGCCCTGAGCCTTGGCGCAAAGGTCATTTTTACGCTCCTGACGCAGAGCCGCGAACCCGGGGAACTCCGGGAAACCGCGGAAAAGGACTGGATTTAAAAAAGCAGGGCAGCCTTTCGGCTGCCCTGCTTTTTCAATTCCCGAAAAAAACGCCCCGGTATTCATTTTTTTAAAACCTCGCTGCGGATATAGGCAAAGGCGGCGTCCTCACCCTCATCCTTCAGCCTTGTCAGCATGGTTTCCAAAAGGTCGGCAGTCTTTGAATTTAAAATCGTATGAGATTTTGAGTGCTGAAAAAACCGCCACGGGTCCGCGTTCTCAAAGGCGGCGCCCCGGTAAATCCGGCTGGCGGCGTATCGGTCGCAGAACATCTCCGCCACGTATTTTACGGGCATCTCCACCCCCACCACGCCAAAGTCACCGTCTTCTTTCTGTCCGTAGTCGGTCCAGTATTCCAGATGGTGGCGGTTGCGGGACTTATGGTGAATCCAGGCGCTGGAATAGCCCCTTTCCCGCCGCTCCGCGTCGTTGGGACTGCGGTCCCCCTGATAATATTTCACGCCGATCCAAAATTCCTGGGGAGAGTATTTGGACAGGTCGTGGGTCAGACCCTGCCAGTACAGCCCCAAGCGGAAGCAGTATTTACACACCAGTGCGCGATGATGGTTGACCGTATGTAGATGGGCAAAAAAGCGCAAAATAGTCACCTCGGAACTCTTAAAGCAAATTGTTAAAATCAGTTTATCACGGTTTTGCAAAAAAAACGAGAGAAATTTTCGCATAAACCTGCCGCCTTGGCAAACACTTGAAAAGAGGGGGGAGCGCAGATGGTGGATGCGGCGTTTTTTGGGGGAGGCGCGGCAGCCCCCGTGCCTCTTCCGGCGGGGGTGGAGCGGCCCCAAACGGTTCGGGCACTGACGGAAAAGCGGTGGGAAGTGTTGTCGCTCTCGGCGGAGGGCTGCCGGCAGCTTTCAGATGCACCGGAGGCGGTGTGTGCCTGCGGCACCGTTCTGCTGCCAAGCGAGTGGACAGGCCTCGCTTCCCGGCAGATTCGGGCGGAACGGGTGGTAAGCTGCGGTTTGTCCGCCCGGGACAGCCTGACCTTTTCCAGTATGGGGGACCGGGACGGGGTGGTGTGCGTCCAGCGGGCGCTGCTTCGGCCGGACGGCGGGCAAGTGGAGCCGCAGGAGCTTCCTCTGGATTGTCCCGGCGGGCAGACGGAGGATTTATTGACGGTTGTCGGGCTGGGGCTTCTGCTGTAAACAGCCGGGCTTACCGTCATTAAAGCACAAAAGAAAACATGCCGCTTTTTCAAGGCCGCTTGAACCGCGGGGGGCGCGAGCACTTCATGCGGACTTGCGCCCGTAAAGGTACAGAGAGAGTAAACATGAAAAACGTCCCCGGCGCGGACATCAGCCGCGCCGGGGATGTTTTAACTGCAAGGCAAATTTGAATAGGCCGAAGCCCGAAACGGTTTTTGCCGTCAAAAGGGTGAAAGGCTGGGCTTACTGCTGATACTCGAATTCATAGTCGTAGAGGGAAACGGTGTCGCCATCATGAATGCCCATTTCCTCCAGCCGCTGATAAAGACCCGAATCCCGCAGGGTCCTGTCGAAATACATCCGGCTTTCGTAGTCGTTCAGGTTCACGTTGCTCATCAGCCGCTGGAGCCACGGGCCGTCCACCACCCAAATGCCGTCGTCCGTGCGCTGAATGTCCAGCGGCTGGGAATAGTCGATCACGGGGGGACGGGGGACGTACTCCGGCTCGTACACGACGATGGGAGGTAAGGTGGAAAGCTGCTCACTCACCTTATTCATCAGCCCGTCCACGCCCTGATGGGCCGCGGCGGAAATCTCAAACAGGGGATACCCCAGCTTTTCAACGTGCTTACGCAGCCGCTCCAGATTTTCCGGATCCTCCATCACGTCTATCTTGTTGGCGGCCACAATCTGGGGCCGCTTTTCGAGGTCGGCGCTGTACTGGATCAGCTCGGCGTTGATGGCGTCAAAGTCCTCCACAGGGTCCCGCCCCTCACTGCCGGATACGTCTACCACGTGGATCAGCAGGCGGCAGCGGTCGATGTGGCGCAGAAAATCGTGCCCCAGGCCCGCGCCCTCGCTGGCCCCCTCGATGATGCCGGGAATATCCGCGAGTACAAAGGACCGGCCCTCGCCGACGTATACTACGCCAAGGTTCGGGGAGAGGGTGGTGAAATGATAGTTGGCAATTTTGGGCTGGGCACGGCTCACCACGCTCAGCAGTGTAGATTTTCCCACGTTGGGAAAGCCCACTAAGCCCACATCCGCCAGCAGCTTCAGCTCCAGCAGGATATCATGGCTCTGGCCGGGAGTTCCGCCCTTGGAGAAGCGGGGAATCTGCCGGGTGGGGGTGGCAAAGTGGGAGTTGCCCCAGCCGCCCCGTCCGCCCTTGCACAAAACATAAGGCTTTCCGTTGGACATATCCTTGATAATTTCGCCGGTTTCCGCATCCCGCACCAGAGTGCCCCGGGGAACCTTAATGGTCAGATCCGCCCCGTCTTTTCCGGACTTGCGCGCGCCCTGACCGTCCATGCCGTTGGGGGCGGAATACTTTCGCTTGTAGCGGAAGTCCAGCAGGGTGGAGAGGTTGTCGTCCACCTGCAAAATGACGGAGCCGCCCTTGCCGCCGTCCCCGCCGTCCGGCCCGCCCGCAGCCACATATTTTTCACGGTGGAAGGAAACCACTCCGTTTCCGCCGTCGCCTGCCCGCACGGTAATGCGGGCCTTATCAATAAAAGAAGACGCCATAAACTGCCTCGCTTTCTTGTCGGCTGGTCAGCTCCCCGCGTCCGGTGCGTCCCGGAGGTCGGGAGCGGATCAGCCATACTTCCTAGTGTGTCCCGTTCTAAAAAAAGGGCCTCGAACGTCTGCGTTCGAGGCCCTTCCATGGTGTTCGGTTACTGCGCCTCGTAGACGGAGACCTTCTTGCGGTCCCTGCCCAGGT
This sequence comes from Oscillibacter sp. GMB15532, assembly GCF_041020825.1. Classification (NCBI taxonomy): domain Bacteria; kingdom Bacillati; phylum Bacillota; class Clostridia; order Eubacteriales; family Oscillospiraceae; genus Oscillibacter; species Oscillibacter sp. GMB15532. The sequence continues at coordinate 135,466 of NZ_JBEVTO010000001.1, read as the reverse complement.
GCTCGAAACGAACCACGCCAGTGGCGGTGGCAAACAGAGTGTCGTCCTTGCCCTTGCCCACGTTGGTGCCGGGATGAATGTGGGTGCCGCGCTGACGAACCAGAATGTTGCCGGCCAGAACCGTCTGCCCGTCCGCGCGCTTCACGCCCAGACGCTGGGCGTTGGAGTCGCGGCCGTTCTTGGTGGAGCCGCCGCCCTTTTTGTGGGCGAAGAATTGCAAGCCAATGTTCAGCATAATGAAGAACCATCCTTTCTTTCAGACTTGTTTTAGATGGAGAGGGGGTCAGCCCTCCAAAACCTCGATATTTTCGGGATACTCGTCGTGAAGCTGGGCGAGATAGACCATCAGGCCGGTCAGAAGCGGCTGACAGCAGTCCTCCAGTTCGGCGGACAGTCCGCCGGGAAGACGAAAGCTGATATCCGCGTCCGCCTCGCTTACTTTCACGCTGGCCGCCAAGCCCAAAACATCGTTAATCGTCGCATCTACCAAACGCACAGCGCTGGTGACGGCGGCACACACGATGTCGCACTCGGCTTCGGCGTATCCGCTGTGTCCCCGGGCGTCGAATCCGCAGATGCGCTCGCCCTCCATATGGAACGTAACGGTGGTCATACCTTAGACAGAGATCTTGCCGATCTCAACCTTGGTGTAAGGCTGACGGTGGCCCTGGCGCTTGCGGTAGCCCTTCTTGGCATTGTACTTGAAGATACGAACCTTCTTGCCCTTGCCGTTTTTGACGATGGTGGCCTCCACGCAGGCGCCCGCCACAACGGGTGCGCCGAAGGTGGCCTTCTCCTCGTCCAGAATGGCGAGAACGCGGTCGAACTTCACGGCGTCGCCGGCTTCGTTGTCCAGCTTCTCGATGAAGACCACGTCACCCTCTGCGACCTTGTACTGCTTGCCGCCGGTTTCAATGATTGCGTGCATATATTTCAACTCCTTCAATACGGGCTCGCTGTCGGGGGCGGCGTCCATGGGACGCACTTTTACCCATTCAAAGCGGCTCACTAATTATAGCGGCCAAATCCGGCCTTGTCAAGCAAAATTGACCCATTTCCGCATATTTTCCGAATCATACAGGGGTTACTGTCTCTCCGGGGCGGAAAATGCGGACAATCTGCGCCTGCCTGATTTCCCAGAGGTTGCCGCAGGCGGTGGGGGAGGCGTGGTCGATGGGGTCAAAGACCCGCTTCCAGCTCTCCAGAATCCGGGCTGTTTCCTCCGGGTATTTCCCGGCGTACCGCCCCTCAAAAAACTCAAAGGAATTGGTAACGCCAATGTTTTGCAGGTGCTTTCGATACGCGGCCTCGTCCGCATCGTCCCAAGGGAGATATCGGTGGTTGAGGACATAGTCCCACTTTGCGTCGTCAAAAAATACGATCCGGTCCTCCGGCACGTCCAGTGCGTAGACCACCGTCCCCTCGATAGGCGGGAGGCAGTTTTTCACGTTGGGTGTGCACCAGATGGACAATTCTGCCCCCTCCGGCTTCGGGACAAGGCGGGAGGCCTCCCGGGCAAACCAGTCGTAGCAGTCAAGGTAATGCTCCGCCATGTCGCCGAAGTGAAGTTGTACGTAAATCCGCTGGTTCACAATGCGCCCGCCATGCTCCAGCATCAGCAAGGTCTTGTCGCTCTGGCGGGTATAAAGACGGACGGTGTTCATGAAAAGCCCCCTTATGAAAGCTCCGATAGTGCCTGGGCAAGAGGCAGGACCACCCGCCCAAGGCTCTCCAGCGCCTGCGTAAAGTCAAAATACTCCTCCGCCTGATTGTCAAAAAACAGGTGGTCGGACACGGATTTCAACGCGGCAAATTTCACATCGTTGCGCAGACAGACCTGCGCAACGGCGCAGGCCTCCATCTCCACCAGCAGGGGATGGAAGGTGTCGGCGATCCACCGGGCGCGATCCCCCTTCACGGCAAACCAGTCCCCGGTGGCGACCCGGCCCTTTACGGCGTCCACGCCTTGCTTTTTAAGAACAGACAGGCAGGCGTCCGGTTCCCATGTGGGAAATTCTGTTCTGTTCACAGTGGACACAAGGCCGATGGGGTCCCCCACGGCGGTGGTGTCCACGTCGTGCTGCACCAGCGTGTCCGCCACCACAAGGGAGCCGATGGCAAGGTCCGTGCAGCAGCCTGCCACCCCCGCGTTTAAAATCAGCTCCGCGCCAAAGCGCAGACAAAGAATTTCGGCGGCAGCGGCGGCGTTGACCTTGCCCACGCCGCCTGCGCAGGCAAGGATTCCCGGCGCGACTTCAAAAAAGGGAATGCCGGAGACTGTTTCCATGACCGGCAGCTCCCGCGCGCCGGGAAGGGCGTGCAGCTCCGCAGGCATGGCAAATTGCAGGGCGACTTTCATGAGGCTCCTCCTGAACTTCCGGCGGGCGAAAGGGCCAGAAGCCGTTCCGCCGCCGGGAAATGACAGCTTCATTGTAGCACAGGAAGGGGCGGCGGGCAACGGAAAGTTGCCGGGGAACCAACGTTTCATGCCGAATTTCAGTTCGCAAGGAATATCGCCTGCGGGGAAAAAGAACAGCCCCGCCGAAAGGCGGGGCTGGGGGGTTACGAGTACATGCCGTTGGCTGACATATAGTCGTAAATCATTTTGCCGTGCTCCTGCTCTTCCTTCTGGATGTGGTTCAGGGCGTCGCGGGCTTTTTCGTCCTTGAACTCGAAGACACAGGTGTCGTAGAGATGGGAGGCGTGCTTTTCCGTGGAGAGTACGTCGGAGCACAGGTAGCTGTCGTTTTGCTTGTCCTGCGTGTCCGCCGCGCCATAGGTCGCCTTGAAAGTGGGCTGGCTTTTCTGGGACCCTCCGCCTGTGGACGGAACCGTGCCCTTTTCCATCTGGGTAATGGTGTCAAGATGCTGCTGCTCGGTCTGGGCAATTTGCGTGAACAGGTCCTTTAGCTGGGGATCCGCCGCGCAGGAGGCGTGCTTGGTGTATTTGTCCACGCAGAGCTGCTCCTGCCCCTTCAAATCCTTTAAGAGACTGCTTTCTTTTTGACTTAACTGCATAAAATCACCTCTGGCCCCAGTATGCGCGGTTCACGGGAAAATATTCTCTGCAATTTTAAATCATGGACATACCTTTATCGACCTGCGAAATAGTAAGGAGGAGCGGTCAAAAGGCCGCTCCTCCGTGTCTGCACAATGCGTCGGCTGTCAGTTCAGGGGAATCGTAATGGTGTTGTCCCCGCTTTCCCAAAAGAAGGTCAGGGTGAGGGCCGTTGCCCGGTCTGCGTCCACAATCTGATCGAAGCTGGTGGTGCGCCCATAGTGCCCGTCGGCATAGCCTTCGGTTCCGGGGCCGTACAGCTCTTCAAGGACGGTTCCGTCCTCCATGGTCAAAGACACCGTGCACAAGGAACCGGCCTCGTTCAAATCGGAGTTTTCAACGAGGACTTCCAGCCCGTCTCCGCTGAGAGAAAGGGCCAGGGACAGCGGAGAGAGCTGAACGGAGTCCACCGTCACCGCGTGACCGTTCACCTGATAGGGTTCGCCGGTGGTAAAGCTTTGCATGGCATCGGTGTAGGTCAAGGGCCAGGACAACGACCATTGGCCCTCTGTCACGATGTACATGTCCAGATTCCCCCGGTCGGCCTGAAGATTTGCAAAATCCAGAGTGATGGTTTTGCCGTTCCAGTCCGCCTGCTGGGGATTATACAGCCGCAGCTCGAAATAGCGCTCGTTGTCCGCCCCGGAAAGAGAGGCTGCTTGGGCTGCGCCGCTCATGAACCCTCCACTCCAGCTGACATGGTCCGAACCTTCAAGTTTCACGCTCAGCATTTCAAAGCCGCTGGCGTCTGTCAGCGCCGTGCCCTCAGGCGCTTTGACGGAAAGAAGCAGGTAAACGCCATTCTGATCCCCGAGGGTTTGCAGGGCCGATACCGTCAGACCATTTTCTGTAACAGACTGTTCCGGGGCGCCCACCGCCCCGGAGGAGGACAGCAGCTCCTGCTGCTGCGGGTCCGCGCCGAAGCGCCGGGCCATGAACTCGTTCCACTGGAAAACGTAAGCGGCGGCTGCCGTCACGCAAAGGGCGGCCACTGCCGCCGCAGCAATAAAAAGGGCTTTTCGTCTCATTAGAAATCTCCTTTCAGTCCGGGCGGGGGCGCATTCGCTCAAAGCCTGCTCCACGGCTGTGTGAAAGCTCTGCGGCGCATCGGGAAACACGCCGTCCCAATCTTCATGCGTCATGTACCGGTACCTCCTTTTGTTCAAGGACCGACCGAAGCTCGGCCCTGGCGCGGGAGAGGCGGCTTTTCACCGTCCCTTCCGGAATTTTCAGCATCTGCGCAATCTCCGTCACCTGAAAGCCCTCTACATAGTGAAGCACAATCACCAGCCGCAGCTCTTCCCGCAGCGCCATGATGGCGGCGTAAAGCCCGGGGTCCCGGATCTGGGGCGGGGCTGTCTCCGGGAATGCATATTCCTCCAGAGACACGGTGTTTCGGTTTGCCCGGTAAATACGGTAGCACTCGTGAATCAAGATTCTGCAAAGCCACGTTTTGAAATAACCTGGCTCCCGTAAGGAGGGGAGCTTGTCATATGCCGCCGTAATCGCCTCCTGCACCGCATCCGCACAGTCACTGTCATTTTTCAGGATAGACTTGGAAATGCGGTACAGCGTGGGCTCTGCCGCAACGACGCGGGAAGCAAAATCATCTCTGTCCACGGCGGTTGTTCCTTTCTGTGTAACTATCTGGGTACATACAAAGTCCTTTTCCGGATGGCCGATCCAAATTTGAGCTCTACATATTAGAGGGAATGCGAAACCAAAAGGTTCACGCTCGGGCTGAAAATATTAAAAAAGTTTTCGGACGGACCTGAACAAGCCAGCCAAAGGACAACGCGAAATAACTTTTCCGAAAAAAGAAGGCGAGGAAAAGAAAGCGCGGCGGGCCTTTATACAAGGCCCGCCGCGCACGTAAAGATACAGCAATTTCAACTCTAAATGGTACAGAACCTCACTGTTTGAGAGCCGCGGTCTTCTCATACGCGGCGATGACCGCATTCATTGCCGCCGCCCGGAAGCCGCCCTCCTCCAGCGCGCGAACGCCCTGAATGGTGGTTCCGCCGGGGGAGCAAACCGCGTCCTTCAGCGCCCCGGGGTGCGTTCCGCTCTCCTGCTGCAAACGGGCTGTGCCGATCAGCGTCTGGGCGGCCAGCTCCATGGCCGTGGCCCGGGGCAGGCCGCAGGCCACGCCGCCGTCTGCCAAAGCCTCCAAAAACAGGCAGATAAACGCCGGGCCGCAGCCGGAGACGGCGCTGCCTGCGTCAATCATATGTTCGGGTAATGCGATAAATTTTCCCGCCCCGGCCATGTCGGCAAGGAAGGCCTGCTCCTCTTGGGCGGACACGTCGGCGCTGAGGGAATACAGCGTCATCCCCTCCCCAATGGAGCAAGGGGTGTTGGGCATGACGCGAATCACAGGGTAGGTATCTCCGGCCTGTTCCTGAATGTCCGCGATGGACAGGCCCGCCGCCATGCTCACCAGAATAAACCGCGTCTCCCGCGCGGCAAGGACGGGGCCAATGTCGGCCAAAAGTCCTTTCATCATGTGGGGCTTCACGCCCAGAAAGATGAAGTCCGCGCTCCCGGCCACAGCCTCGCCGTCTGCTGTACCGCAGCCCAGCTCTTCAGCCAGCGCCTCCGCCTTTGCCATGGTGCGGTTGGAGAGAAACACCTGATCCGGCTCCACCGTGCGGCATACCGCTCGGGCCAGCGCCCCGCCCATGTTTCCAACGCCGATAAATCCGTAAGTTGCCATAACGCTCCTACCTTTCGTACATTCGCCCGGCCCCGGCGGAGCAATCCGCCGGGGCCGGAACGCTTATTCCCGAATCTGACCTTCGCCGTAAATCACGTATTTGGAGCTGGTCAGCTCCTCTAAGCCCATGGGACCACGGGCGTGCATCTTCTGGGTGGAGATGCCGATTTCCGCGCCAAGGCCGAATTCAAATCCATCCGTAAACCGGGTGGAGGCATTGACGTACACCGCCGCTGCGTCCACCGCGTTTAAGAAGTGCTGGGCGGTAAAATAATTTTTGGTAATGATAGACTCGGAGTGGCCGGTGCCGTGGGCGTTGATAAAATCAATAGCCTCCGCAGCGTCCTTTACAACGCGGACTGCCAGAATATAGTCGTCATATTCTGCGTCCCAGTCCTCTTCCCGGGCGGGGACGGCGTTTCCGCCGATGAGGGCCAGAGCGGCCTCGTCGCACCGCAGCTCTACGTTTTTTTCCTTCAGGAGGGGAACGGCCTTTTCAAAAAAGGTGCCCGCCACGTCCTCCGCCACCAGTACGCACTCCACCGCGTTGCACACGGAGGGGCGGGAGCATTTTGCATTGAACAGGATTTTGGCGCCCATGTCCAAGTCCGCCTCGCTGTCGATATAGACGTGGCACACGCCCTCGCCGGTGCGGATGACGGGGACGGCGGCGTTTTTGGACACGGCGCGAATCAGGTCCGCGCCGCCACGGGGAATCAGCACATCCACGTACTCCGTCAGGTGCATCAGCTCATTTGCCGTGTCGCGGCTGGTGTCCTGCACCAGTGAGATGCAGTCCGCAGGCAGACCCGCGCTTTCCAGAGCGGCGCGCATCAGCTCCACCGCCGCCCGGTTGGAGCGGATGGCCTCCTTCCCGCCCCGGAGAATGCAGGCGTTGCCGGATTTCAGGCACAGGGCCGCCGCGTCGGCAGTGACGTTGGGCCGGGCCTCGTAGATAATGGCGATGACCCCGAGGGGGACCCGCCGCCGCCCGATAATCAGCCCGTTGGGCCGGGTTTCCATTTTTGTCACCGTGCCGATGGGGTCCGGCAGAGCTGCTACCTGACGGATGCCCTCCACAATCCCGGCAATCCGGTCCTTCGTCAGCGTCAGCCGGTCCAACATCGCGGGGCGCATCCCCGCCGCCGCTGCGGCGGACACGTCCTCTGCGTTGGCGGCAAGCCACAGGTCCTGTTTTTTCGTCAAAAGCTCGGCGATGGCCTCCAGCGCGGCGTTTTTCTGCGCCGTGCCGGTAATGGCCAGCACCCGTCCGGCGGTCCGGGCCAATTGGCCCTGCCGCTCTAAAGCTGTCATAGGTTCCATGCTCCGCGCCTCCTCATTTTAAAGCTAAAAATCTGGTCCCGATTTCCGCGCCGTCCACGATGCCGTACAGGTCCTCGGTCCGATCTCCGTTGGTGATCACCATGTCGCAGCCTGCCTCTGTGGCGATTTTGGCGGCAGACAGCTTGGTGGCCATGCCGCCGGTGCCCCGCCACGAGCCTGCGCCCCCCGCCATTTCCAGAATCTCCGGTGTCAGCGCCTCCACCCGGCGGATAAGCTTTGCATCCGGATGTGCGTGGGGGTCCGCGTCGTACAGCCCGTCGATGTCCGAAATCAGAATCAGCAGGTCCGCCCGGCACAGCTTTGCCACGATGGCGGAAAGCGTGTCGTTGTCGCCCAGAACCTTGTGCCGCCCGGTTTCAATCTCCGCCGAGGACACGGAGTCGTTTTCATTCACCACGGGAATGACACGCATCTCCAGCAACGCCCCGAAGGTGCTGGTGAGATGCTCCGCCCGAACGGAATCGTCCACGTCGTCCCCCGTCAGCAGAATCTGGGAGACGGTGCGGTTATACTCGGAAAAAAACTTGTCGTAAATGTGCATGATGCGGCACTGGCCCACCGCTGCTGCCGCCTGCTTAAGCCGCAGCTCCTTTGGCCGCTCAGGCATGTTCAGCCGGGCCGCGCCCACGGCAATGGCGCCGGAGGACACCAGAATCACCTGATGGCCCATACCGCTTAAATCCGAAAGAACCCGCACAAGCTGCTCGATGCGGTGCAGGTTCAACGCGCCGGAGTTGTGGGTGAGGGTAGAGGTGCCCACCTTCACCACAATACGCTGCTGCTTCAAAGTCCGTCAGCTCCCCTCAAGAGAATGATGATATATGGAAGCATTATATCACGGCGTTTTTCAAAAGGAAACCGGGTAAATTTCTAATTTTTGCAGAAGCTAGTGCGGAAAGCGAGGGATTTCATGACGGAAGAGACAAAAACAAAAAAGCAGACGGAAGAAGACGAGGCCGATACCGGCTCGGACACCGGTTCTGACAAGGGCGGAACCTCCCCGGAGACGTGGCAGCAGCAGATTGTGGACAGCGGCTCCGTCACCACCAAAACCCGGCGGGGAAGTCTCCACTGCCTCACCATTATCGGGCAAATTGAGGGGCACATGGCCGCCGCGCCCAACACAAAGGCTACGAAATACGAGCATGTGATGCCGCTGCTGGCAGCGCTGGAGCAGTCCGACGAGGTGGACGGCGTGCTGTTTCTTCTCAACACCGTGGGCGGCGACATTGAGGCGGGGCTTGGCATTGCGGAGCTGATTGCGGGCATGGGCAAGCCCACTGCGTCTCTGGTACTCGGAGGAAGCCATTCCATCGGCATCCCGCTGGCGGTGGCGGCAAAGCGGAGCTTTGCGGTGCCCTCCGCAGCCATGACGGTTCACCCCGTCCGCATGAGCGGCACGGTGATTGCCGCACCCCAGACGTATCATTACTTTGAGCGGTTACAGGACCGCATTGTGGACTTTGTCACCCGCAACTGCGCCATCGACCGGGAGAAATTCCTGTCCCTGATGATGAAGACCGGAGAAATGGCGGCAGACGTGGGCACGGTGCTTTACGGAGAAGAAGCCGTGGGTCTGGGGCTCATTGATCAGGTGGGCACGCTCTCCGACGCGCTGGATTGGCTGTATGGAGAAATAAAGCCGAAATCGGGAAGAAAAAAGCGCTCCTCCTGAAAGCGGAGGGGAACAGTCTGAGACGGTACAGAGAAAAATGCTGCGGGAGCGAAGTCGCTCCCGCGGCGTTTTTTACAGTCGGATGCGGAACAGACCGTGGCGATTGCAGCAGGCGTAAAGCGTACCGCTTCGATAGGAAAAGCGGGCCTCGGCGCTCTGCTCCGGGTAAAGCCGGACGATTTCCGCCCGGTTATCCGTCACCAGTGCGAAAAAGCTGATGAAGTGGTCCTTGCGCATGGGGTGGTCCAGTTCTACGTACCATTCGCCGTCCAGCCGCTGCGCCCGCAGGCCGTGGGCCTCGTCCGGTTCCTCGGCCTCCAGAGGCGGAAGGCTCACGCCGCAGCAGGAAAACGAGCCCTCACCCGCGGCCCACAGGACGTTTCCGCAGATGGGGCAGACGTAGAATTTGCTCCGCAGGAGATTTCCGGAGCGGTTGGCGTTGACAAAGCATTCGCCGCTCAAAAGCTCCGCCACCGAGACGCTCAGGGCTGATGCCAAGGACTCCAGCAGGGAGATGTCCGGCAGGCCCCGGCCGGTCTCCCATTTTGAAACGGTTTTATCGCTGACGCAAAGCATCTGGGCAAGCTGGCGCTGGGTAAGCTGCTTTTTCTCCCGCAGCTCCCGGATAGTCCCGCCCGTTACATAGTGATTCATCAATTGTGTTCCTCATTTTCATCGGATTTGCCGCTATGGGCAGAATACCGCGTTCGGGGCGGATTGGCAACCTACGCTCCGCAGAGTTGAAGGCAGAAGCACTTCGGGGAATGGCTCTCCCACAGCGTTCTCAAATTGTACCTTGAATATAAGCGGGTTTTTTGATATAGTAGAGTAGTTACAGTATCTCTATTGACAGAGGTGGCTTCATTGTACTTAAAGGCATTGGAAATTCAGGGCTTCAAATCCTTTCCCGACAAAACGGTTTTGAAGTTCGGCGAGGACATCACCGCCATTGTGGGGCCCAACGGCTCCGGAAAATCGAATACCTCCGACGCCATCCGCTGGGTCATGGGAGAGCAGAGCGTGAAGGGCCTGCGGGGCGCGAAGATGGAGGACGTGATTTTTGGCGGCACTGCCAAGCGGCCCCAGCAGGGGTTTGCGCAGGTGACGCTGGTGCTGGACAATACGGAGCACATTTTCCCCGCCATGGAGGAGGCCGAGGTGGCCGTCACCCGGCGGTACTACCGCAGCGGGGAGAGCGAATATTACATCAACCGCCAGTCCGTCCGGCTGAAGGACGTGACGGAGCTGTTTCTGGACACCGGCATGGGCCGGGAGGGGTATTCTATTATCGGACAGGGTAAGATTGATGAGATCCTGTCCACCAAAAGCGGCGACCGCCGGGAGATTTTCGAGGAAGCCGCAGGTATTTCCAAATACCGCCACCGCAAGGAGGAGGCGGAGCGCAAGCTCCAGCGCACGGACGAAAATCTGGTGCGCATCAACGACAAGATCGCGGAGCTTGAATTGCAGGTGGAGCCTTTGCGCGATCAGGCAGAGAAGGCGAAGAAATACCTGATTTTCCGGGATGAGCTGCGAAATTTGGAGATTTCCACCTGGCTGGAGGATCTGGATGCGCTGAAGGCCGGGGCCAGAAAGCTGGAGAGCGACTTCCGTGCCGCCGAGGCCGCACGGGACGAGGCCCGGGTCCAACTGGACGCGCTGTACGCCGAGGGTGAGCAATATGGTCAGCGGATGCGGGAAAAGGACATGGAGGCGGAAAGCCTGCGAACGCAGGCCGGGGAGCAGGACGCGCTGGCGGCCGAGCAGGAATCCGCCGTGGCCGTGCTGAAAACCACCGCCGCCCACCATCGGGAGAACATTGACCGGGTGGAGCGGGAGCTGCGGGATCAGGAGAATCGGGCGGACGGCCTGAGTCGGCAAATTGAGGAGCAGGCCGAGCGCATCGCGGAGATTGACCGACAGATTGCCGAAGAGTCCGCGACGCTGGAAGCCCTGCTGGCGCAGGCCCGGGAGGCGTCACAGACGGCGGAGGGCAAGCTGACCGAGGCAGAACGCCTGCGGGCCAAGGAGACGCTGGCAGTGTCCGCCGCTGCGGACGCGCGGGCGGAGGCCTCGGCGGCGGCGGCGGAGCGCGCCCAGATTTCAGAGCGCCGGGCCGCATCGGAGACGGAGCTTGCAAGTGCCCGGGAGCGGCTGGACCAGACAGGCAGCGAGGCCAAGACCAACCGCCGCGCGCTGGAAGACGCCCGGGACGAGGCCGGTGCCGTTGCCAATATCATCGCGGGCCATACCATGAAAATGGAGGAGCGGCAGCGCAAAGCCGGGGAAGCGGCGGAGAAAGCGAACAAGCTGACCATGGACGCCGGGGCGCTGGACAACCGTATCCGGCTGCTGACGGAGATGGAAAAGGAGTACGAGGGCTTTTCCAAGGCCGTCCGTCTGGTGTGTCAGGCCCAAAGCAGCCTGCGGGGGATTCGCGGGCCGGTGGCGGGGCTGATGAGCGTGGAGCGGAAATACTCCGTGGCCATCGAAATCGCCTTGGGCGCAGGACTTCAGAACATTGTGGTGGACCGGGAAGAGGACGCAAAGGCCGCCATCGGCTTTTTAAAGCAGCGGGACGCGGGACGAGCCACCTTCCTGCCCCTGTCCGCCATCCGGGGCGACGAGCTGCGGGAAAGCGGCCTGGAGCGGGAATACGGCTACGTGGGCCTTGCTTCCGGGCTGGTGGAATACGACCCGCAGTATGCGGGCATTTTCCGAAATCTCTTGGGCCGCACCGTGGTGGCGGAGGACTTGGACTGCGGCATCGCCATGGCAAGGAAGTATGGAAACCGTTTTCGGATCGTCACGCTGGACGGACAGGTGATGAACCGGGGCGGCTCCATGACCGGCGGCAGTGTCAGCCGCAGCGCAGGCGTTTTGAGTCGGGCGGCGGAGTTGAAGGAGCTTCACGGAAAAGCGGAGACGCTGAACCGCCGCCTGAGTGAAGCAAAGGCTGAGGCAGAGGAGCTGAACCGGGAGCTGGAAAAAGCCCGGTATGAGCTGGAGACGGCGCAGAGCCAGCAGCGGGCGGCGGAGGACGAGGTCCTTCGTCTGGAGGGGCGGCAGAGCCACTTTGACATTTTGCTTCAAAGTCTGCGTGCAAGCCTTGAAACTCTGGAGGGCGAGTGCGAGGCCCTTTCCGGCCGCCTGACGGAGTGCGACCGCCGGGGGGCGAAAGCGGCGGCGAATATTGCCGCCGCAGAGGCCGAGGCCGCAGCCCTCCGTTCCAGGGCAGACGAGCAGCTTTCCGGGCAGACGGAGCTTTTGGCCCGTGCGGGAGAGCTGAGCGAATCGGTCAGCGCACGGAAGTCCCATCTTGCCGCCCTGCGGGCGGAGCGGGAGGGCGCGGCTCTTCGTGCGGAGGACTTGCAGAGCCTGAAAACTGACCTCTCCGGCGACCGCTCGGTACGGGAGGAGACGCTGGAAACGGGCCGGGCGGCCATTGCCCGTGCGGAGGAAGAAATCGCGGCGAGGCAGGCGCAGGCGCAGGCATTGCGCGAACAGGGACAGGCCCTGCGGGACCGCCTTGCGGCGCTGGACCGGGAGAAAATCGCGCTGGAAGCGGAGCGCACCGCCAAGAGCCGCGCCGGGCAGGAGATGAACGAGCATCTGCTGGATTTAGAGCGCACCGCCAGCCGGCTGGAGCAGAAAATGGCCACAGGCGCGCTGGAGGAAAAGCAGATTTTGGACCGTTTGTGGGAACACTACGAGCTGAGCCATTCCGATGCGCAGGCCCAGCGGGTGGAGCTGGAGAGCCGCTCGAAAGCCAACCGCCGCATCGGCGAGCTGAAGCGGGAGATTTCCGCGCTGGGTACGCCCAATATCGGGGCCATCGAGGAATTCGACCGGGTGAACACCCGCTATACCTACCTCAGCGAGCAGCGGGACGACGTGGAGAAGGCCGGAAGTGAAATCCGGCGGGTGATTGAAGAGTTGACCCGCGAGATGACCGGGATTTTCTCCCAGCAGTTCAAGCTTTTGAGCGAGAGCTTCCAGTCTACCTTCGTGGATTTGTTCGGCGGCGGGCAGGCCACGCTGGAGCTGGAGGACGAGAGCGACATTTTAAACTGCGGCATTGAAATTAAGGCCCAGCCGCCGGGAAAAACTTTGAAGACCATTTCCCTTCTTTCCGGCGGAGAAAAGGCGTTCGTGGCCATCGCGCTGTATTTCTCCATACTGAAAGTACATCCCACGCCCTTTTGCGTGATGGACGAGATCGAGGCGGCGCTGGACGACGCCAACGTCAGCCGATACGCCCGGTACATGCGCACCCTTGCGGGGAAGACGCAGTTTATCGTCATCACCCACCGCCGCGGCACCATGGAGGAAGCCGACGTGCTTTACGGCGTGACCATGCAGGAGCAGGGCGTGAGCAAAATTCTGACCATCAATCTCAACGACATGGCAAAGGAATTGAACATCAAATGAGGAGGGACAGACGATGTCCGCTAAAAAGAAAAATCTGCTGGTAATTGCAGTGGCGGCGCTGGGATGCACCGTGGTGCTGGCGGGAGGAATGCTGAATAACGATCCTCTGAGGTATGCCGGGGTGGCACTGGTGGTGTCCGTGCTGGTGCTGGAAATCATTTTCTTCCGTTGCCCCAGCTGTAAGCGGTGGCTGGGGCGGCGTTTCCGGCCCGGAAAGCATTGCCCCCACTGCGGCGAAGTGATTGAATAAATTTTAAAGGACGGGTACTATGGGCTTTTTCAGCAAACTGAAAAAAATTTGGCAGGAGGACATCACCGGCTATGCCATTTCCCCTGACGACGAGGCGTTTTTCGACGATTTGGAGGAAAGTCTCATTCTGGCGGATCTGGGCGTGGAAACTTCCGCCGAGGCGGTGGAGCGTCTCCGGTCCAAAATGAAGCGGGAGGGCGTCTCCGGCGAAACGGCGGTGCGCGCCGCCCTGCGGGAAATTCTGGCCGAGATGCTGAATGTGGGCGATACTGCCCTCAATCTGGAAGAGAAGCCCGCCGTGGTGCTGTTCATCGGCGTGAACGGCGTGGGGAAAACCACATCCATCGGCAAGCTGGGCCACCGCATGAAGGAGGAGGGCAAGCGGGTCCTCTTCTGCGCGGCGGATACCTTCCGCGCCGCCGCTGCCGACCAGCTTCAAATCTGGGCAGAGCGGGCCGAGTGCGAGCTGGTGCGCTCCGGCGAGGGGGCGGACCCCGGTGCGGTGCTGTTTGACGCACTTTCCGCCGCCAAGGCCCGGAATGTGGACGCTGTGCTGTGCGACACCGCCGGGCGGCTCCACAACAAGGAAAACCTCATGAAGGAGCTGGCGAAGCTCTCAAAAATCATTGACCGGGAGTGTCCCGGAGCCAGCCGGGAAACACTGTTGGTGCTGGATGCCACCACCGGGCAAAACGGCCTGATTCAGGCGAGGGGCTTCCGGGAGACGGCGGGGCTTACCGGCATCGTCCTCACCAAGCTGGACGGCACGGCCAAGGGCGGCATCGTCATCGCCATTGCAAAAGAGCTGGGCGTACCCGTGAAATTTGTGGGTCTGGGTGAGGGAATTGACGATCTGCGCCCCTTCGACGCGAAGGAATACGTGGAGGCCATCATATAAAAAGGAGAACAGCCATGACCAGAATCGACGGACGGGCCTTTGATATGCTGCGGCCTGTGACAATTACAACTGATTTTGTGGAGTTTCCGGAAGGAAGCTGCCTGATTACCTGCGGAAATACCAAGGTGCTCTGCTGCGCCAGCGTGGAGGAGCGCGCCCCGTTCCATGTGCCGGAGGGAACCGGCTGGGTAACGGCGGAATACAGCATGCTGCCCCGTGCCAACCGGGATCGGTCTAAACGGGATATCTCCAAGCTGAAGCTGTCCCCCCGCAGCGCGGAAATCCAGCGGCTGGTGGGCCGGTCCCTCCGGGCCGCCGTGGATATGACCAAGCTGGGAGAGCGGACCATCACCGTGGACTGCGACGTGCTTCAGGGCGACGGTGGGACCCGCACAGCCAGCGTTACCGGCGGCTACGTGGCCCTTGCGCTTGCGGTGCGCAGGCTGATGAAGGAGGGTGCGCTCAGGCAAAATCCCCTGAAAACCTCCGTGGCGGCGGTGTCCGCCGGAATCGTGAAGGACCAGCTGCTGCTGGACCTGTGCTACGAGGAGGACTCATCCGCGCAGGTGGATTTGAACTGCGTGATGACAGGAGATGGGGCGCTGGTGGAAGTGCAGGGCACCGGCGAGGGCCGGGCCTTTACCATAGAAGAGCAGCGGAAGCTGGTGGACCTGTGCGCCAAGGGAATCCGGGAGCTTGGGGCCATGCAGCAGGCCGCGCTGGGAGGATGAAGATGGAACAGGCGAAGTTTGTGCTGGCGACACAAAACCCCGGCAAGCTCCGGGAGATGGCCGCCATTCTGGAAATTCTGGGGGTGGATGTGGTCAGCCCCGCAGAGCTGGGGCTGCATGTGGACGTGGAGGAGACGGGCGAAACCTTCGCGGAAAATGCCATGCTTAAGGCAAAGGCTGTGTGTGCTGCGGCGGGCCTGCCCGCCATCGCGGACGATTCGGGCCTGTGCGTGGACGCGCTGAACGGAGGACCGGGGGTTTACTCTGCCCGGTATGGCGGCCCGGAGCTGGACGACCGGGGGCGGTATATGCTGCTTTTAAACTCCATGCGGGGCGTGCCTACCCGCTCGGCTCACTTTGAAACCGCCGTGGCCTGCGCGTTTCCCAATGGGGATACTTTGACGGTGGCGGGCCGGTGTGACGGGGCGATTGCCTTTGCCCCCATCGGAGACGGCGGCTTTGGCTATGACCCGGTGTTTTTGGTGCCGGAAAAGGCCAAGACCTTCGGCCAGATGACGGATGCGGAAAAGGCCGAAGTTTCCCACCGCGGCAAGGCTTTGCGGGCGTTTGCCGAGGAGCTGAGGGCGTACCTCGGAAAGTGAGAACCCAGTCAAGCGCCAGGCGGGAAAAGCACATGCCGCGCGGACGGAGCTTCGCTCTTTGAAATTTGTGCGTTGAAAAAAGATTTTTGGAAATTCGGGAAACTTATTGACAAATTCCTGCGTCTGTCATAGAAATATAAAAATCAAGCTTAGGGGAGATTATCTGAAATTTATGGAACTGACAAGTAAACAGCGCGCGCAGCTGCGCGGCATGGCAAATACCATCGACACGATTTTGCACATCGGCAAGGAGGGCGTGACCGAGGCGGTCATCCAGCAGGCAAATGAAGCGCTGGAAGCGCGGGAGCTGGTGAAGGGCCGGGTTTTGGAAAATTCCCTGCTTACTGCGAGGGAGGCCTGCGACCAGTTGACGCTGCCCACCCGCAGCGAGCCGGTGCAGGTCATCGGGAGCAAGTTTGTGCTCTACCGGGAAACCCACTCCAAGCCCAAGGACAAGCGGATTGCTCTGGTGAAAGACAAGCCCCGCAGGGAGCGCAAGGCTTGATTTTGAAGACGCAAGGGGGAAGCGCACATGCGGATTGGCATTTACGGCGGGACCTTTAACCCGCCTCATTTGGGCCATATCACGGCGGCGCGGGCGGTGTTTGAGCTGCTGAAGCTGGATAAGCTTCTGCTGATACCCGACAGTCTTCCACCTCACAAGCCCTTGCCCACCGGCAGCCCCACGGCGGAGCAGCGTTTGGAGCTGACACGCCTTGCGGGAGAGCAGACGGGGCTTGGAGACAGGGTGGAGACGCTGGACCTTGAGCTGCGCCGGGGCGGAACCAGCTACACGGCGGATACGCTGGAGGCCGTCCGGTCACTGTATCCGGACGACGAGCTGTGGCTTTTGATGGGGACGGATATGTTTCTGACGCTTCACCTCTGGCACGAGCCGGAGCGCATTCTCGCCTTGGCGGGAATCGCGGCCTTCGGCCGGTCGGAAGCCGACACGGAGGAGCTGTTCGCGCCCCAGCGGGAGTATCTCTATCATAAGTATCCCTCCGCCCGCATTTTCACCCTCACGGTCCCCGGCGTGGTGGACATCTCCTCCACGGACCTGCGGGACAAACTGGCGGCTGGCGGCGGAAGCCGGTATCTTGCCCCGGCGGTATACGGACTGATTCTGCGGGACAGGCTGTATGGGACAAATGCGGATTTGCGTGCGCTGCACCTCAACCAGCTCCGGCCCGTGGCGCTGAGCTATCTGAGCCACAGCCGAATCCCCCATGTGCTGGGCACGGAGCAGGCGGCCATCCGTCTGGCCCTGCGATATGGCGCGGACGTCCACAAGGCCCGGGTGGCGGCCCTGCTGCACGACTGCACGAAAAAGCTGAGGATGGAAGAGCAATCGGCCCTTTGCCGGCAGTACGACATCCCCATGGACGAGCTGGAGCGTAAGGCGCTGAAGCTGCTTCATGCCAAGACCGGCGCGGCGATTGCCCGGGACGTGTTCGGCGTGGACGACGAGATTTACACAGCCATTTTCTGGCACACAACTGGTCACGCTGGGATGACGCTTCTGGAAAAAATTATGTATCTGGCGGATTACATCGAGCCCACCCGCAGCTTTCCCGGCGTGGATGCGCTGCGCGCGGCCTGCGACGAGGATTTGGACAAAGGGCTGCTGCTGGGCCTTACCATGACGGTCCAGGAGATGCGCGAGATGGGAAATCCCGTCCACAGCGCCACGCTGGAGGCAGTGGAGTATCTGAAAGGAAACTGAAAGGCAAACGATGAACGAGAAAAAGAAAGGCCCGGGCAAGCGGTGGGAAGAAAAGGCCTGCCCCGCAAAAACGGAAGGAAAAACAAAAAGGCATCGACTGACGGGGACCCAAAGGGGCCTCATTGCGCTGGCGTGCGTACTGGCGGCGGTGCTGTCTGTGACGCTGGCTTATCGGGCGGTGTTTGTCAAGCCGGAGCTGCACCAGAAGGAGGACCCGACTTCCTCTCAGGAGGAGGACGACGACTATGGCGATGGCATGCGTCCCCGCAGTGACGGGACCCGCAAAAGCAAGGATTATTACACGGTTCTGGTGATGGGCCGGGACACCGGCGGCGGCGGCAACACGGACACCATGATGCTGGCCAGCTACGACGTGACGAACCAGAAACTCACCGTGATGAATATTCCACGGGACACCATGGTAAACGTGTCCTGGGACATCAAGCGCATCAACTCCGTATACAATTATTACGGAGGAGGCGACAAGGGCGTCAAAAAGGTCTATCAGGAAATTTCCCAGCTTGTGGGCTTTGAGCCGGACTATCAGGTGATTATCGAGTGGGATGCGGTGGGCAAGCTTGTGGACGCCATCGGCGGGGTCCAGTTCGACGTGCCCCGGAACATGAACTATGAAGACCCCTATCAGGATTTGTCTATTCATATCCAAAAGGGCGATCAGCTGCTGAACGGCGAGCAGGCCATGGGCGTCATCCGCTACCGTCACGATAACAATATGAAATACGGCTATGCCGACGGGGATCTGGGCCGTATCAAAACCCAGCAAGCGTTTTTGAAGGCGGTGATCGAGCAGCTTTTGCAGGTGAAAAATGTGGGGAAGATCAACCAGTTCTCCAAAATTTTTCAGGAGAACGTGGAAACCGACCTCAGCGTGCAGAATCTGTTCTGGTTTGGAAAGTCCGCCATTATGGGCGGACTGAGCATGGAGAATGTGGAGTTTGTCACCATGCCCAATACCATGAAATCCTGTTATAGCCCCTCGGTCAGCAGACAGGTGGGGAAGAACAACTGGCAGTCCTATGTGGTACCCAACGCCAAGGAGCTTCTGGACTTGGTGAACAACAGCCTCAGCCCCTTTACGGAGGTATTTACCCTTAAGGATCTGGATATTATGAGTGTGAACGCTGACGGCTCCGTCAGCTCCTCCACCGGCCATGTGGAGGACTCCAGAGCCGCAAAGGCCCCGGTGCTTCTCTATGGCCAAAAGACCGATACGAAAGAACCCGAGCAGTCGGTGACGGATGGGGACGGAAATCCTGTCGATCCGGAGACGGGCCTGCCCGTCACGCCGGAGGACGGCTCCGGAGCAACAACGCCCGGCACCACCACCCCCGGCACAACGGACCCGGGAACCACAGGCCCCGGCACGACAACGCCCGGGACCACCACTCCCGGCACGACGGACCCGGGAACCACCACGCCCGGTACGACAGACCCAGGAACGACTACCCCCGGTACGCCGGACCCCGGCACGACGACACCGGGGACGCCAGACCCCGGTACGGTTACTCCACCGGACGAAGGGGTATTTGTCCCGCCGGAGGTCACCGAGGTGCCGTCCGGTCTGGCCGAGTGACAAGGAGACAAGGGCGCTTTGCGCCCCGGAACCAGTTAAAATTGCCGCGTTTTCAGGCGGCCCCAATTTGAAAGGAAGAGATGCATGACACCAAAGGAAATTGCAATCAGTGCCGTTTCGGCGCTGGACGAGAAAAAGGGCGGAGAGATTTCCGCCATTGAGATTGCGGACCTGACCACGCTGGCAGACTATTTCGTCATCGCAACCGGTACCTCAAACACCCAGATCAACGCCCTGTGCGATGCGGTGGAGAAGCGGCTGAAGGAGCAGGGAGAGACGCCCCTGCGCCGGGAGGGCTATCGGGACGGAACATGGGTGCTTCTGGATTACGGCTGCGTGACTGTGCACGTGTTTTCTCAGGAGGCCCGGGAATTTTACGATTTGGAGCGCCTGTGGCGGGACGGCAAGCGGCTGGATCTGACGGAGGTTTTGACCCGGGACTGAGCCGCCTTGGGGTGGACTGCGGATTTTCCTTGACAAAAAGGGAAAACCCCCGTAAAATAGCGGTGTTCAAAAACGTTGATGGGATAAAAGACGGGTTTTTCTGCCTCAGAGAGCCGGCGGCTGGTGCGAGCCGGTGGAGAAGGTCCGTGGATAACTGGTCCCGGAGTTTCCCGCCTGAAGAAGAGTAGGGCGGGGCGGGCGGCCCCGTTACAGGCTGATGGTCCGAGAGGGCGCGGGCGGGTTTGCGGCGTTGGCCGGGATTCCGGGCCTGCCGCCGTTTCGGGACCCGAGAGGGCCGACCGGGCGACTGGCGGCTGAATCAGGGTGGTATCGCGTCACAACGCCCCTGACCGCTGCGGTCAGGGGCGTATTTTTTTCGTTGCCCGACCGGGGCAAACATGAGAAAGGAACGGTCTTGTAAAATGAAATACGATTTTACCGGCATTGAAAAAAAGTGGCAGGAGCGATGGAAGACGGAAAAGCCTTTCGCCGCCGTGAACGGCGACACCTCTAAGCCCAAGTTCTACGGGCTGATTGAGTTCCCCTATCCCTCCGGGCAGGGGCTCCATGTGGGCCATCCCCGGCCCTATACCGCCATGGATATCATCTGCCGCAAAAAGCGGATGCAGGGCTATAACGTGTTGTTCCCCATCGGGTTTGACGCGTTTGGTCTGCCTACGGAGAACTACGCCATCAAAATGCACATCCATCCCCGGAAGGTGACGGAGGACAATATCGCCAATTTCCGCAGCCAGATTCAGTCCCTTGGCTACTCCTTCGACTGGGATCGGGAGGTGGACACCACCGACTCAAGCTACTACAAGTGGACCCAGTGGATTTTCCTCCAGATGTTTAAAAAGGGGCTTGCCTATAAATCCACTATGCCTGTCAACTGGTGTACCTCCTGCAAGTGCGTGCTGGCCAACGAAGAGGTGGTTGAGGGCGTGTGCGAGCGCTGCGGCAGCGCCGTGGTTCGCAAGGAGAAGAGCCAGTGGATGCTGAAAATTACCGAGTATGCCCAGCGCCTGATTGACGATCTGGACGATGTGGACTATATCGAGCGGGTGAAAATCCAGCAGCGCAACTGGATTGGCCGGTCCGAGGGCACGGAGGTGGACTTCACCGCCGACAACGGAGATAAGCTGACGGTATACACCACCCGGTGCGACACGCTGTTCGGCGTGACCTATATGGTCCTGTCCCCGGAGCATGAGTATCTTAAAAAGTGGAAGGACCAGATCAAAAACTGGGACGAGGTTGCGACCTACATGGACGCGGCAGCCCGCAAGTCCGATCTGGAGCGCACGGAACTGAATAAGGAAAAAACCGGCGTGCGGCTGGAGGGCATCTCCGCCGTTCACCCCGTTACAGGTGCGAAAATCCCTGTGTTCGTCTCCGATTACGTGCTGATCACCTACGGTACTGGCATCGTCATGGGCGTGCCGGGCCACGACCAGCGCGACTGGGAGTTTGCCACCAAGTTTAACCTTCCCATCGTGGAGGTGGTCCGGGGCGGCGACATTACGAAAGAAGCCTTTGCCCTGAAGGACGACACCGGCATCATGGTGAACTCGGGCTTCTTGGACGGGTTGACTGTGAAGGAAGCCATCCCCGCCATGAAGGACTGGCTGGTGGAAAAGGGCATCGGTCAGGCCAAGACCAACTATAAGCTGCGGGACTGGGTGTTCTCCCGCCAGCGGTATTGGGGCGAGCCGATTCCCATGGTCCACTGCGAAAAGTGCGGCTGGGTACCCCTGCCGGAGGAGCAGCTTCCCCTGGTGCTGCCCAACGTGGAGAATTACGAGCCGACAGAGGACGGCGAAAGCCCCCTCTCAGCCATGACCGACTGGGTGGCAACCACCTGCCCCCATTGCGGCGGCCCCGCCCGGCGGGAGACGGACACCATGCCCCAGTGGGCCGGGTCCAGCTGGTATTTTCTGCGGTATATGGACCCCCACAATGAAAACGCGCTGGCCTCCAAGGAAGCGCTGGACTATTGGTCCCCGGTGGACTGGTACAACGGCGGCATGGAGCACACCACGCTCCACCTGCTGTACAGCCGGTTCTGGCACAAGTTCCTCTACGACATCGGCGTGGTCCCCACCAAGGAGCCGTATCAGAAGCGCACCAGCCACGGCATGATTTTGGGCGAGGGCGGCGAGAAAATGTCCAAGTCCCGGGGCAACGTGGTGAATCCCAACGACATTGTGGAGCAGTACGGCGCGGACACCATGCGCCTGCACATCATGTTCATCGGCGACTTTGAAAAGGCCGTCTCCTGGTCCAACGAGGCGGTGAAGGGTTCCAAGCGCTTTTTGGATAGGGTGTGGAATCTGGCGGAGTCCGCCTCCGACAGCTACGAAGTGACCCCCGCCAACGAGTCGATGATTCACAAAACCATTAAGAAGGTGACGGAGGACATCGATGAGCTGAAGATGAACACCGCCATCTCTGCCATGATGACCTTGGTGAACGAGTTCTACGCCAACGGCGCCAGCCGGGGCGACATAAAATATCTGCTGCTGCTGCTCAGTCCCTTCGCGCCCCATATTACGGAGGAGCTGTGGGAGAGTCTGGGCTTTGCCGGGATGACGGGCGGCATGGCCTGCGCGCAGCCGTGGCCCGCCTTTGACGAAAGCAAAACCGCCGCCGCCACCGTGGAGATGGCGGTACAGGTGGGCGGGAAGCTGAAGGGTACCGTGGTGCTCCCCGCCGATTGCGACGAGGAGGCGGTGAAGACCGCCGCGTTGGAAGTGGAAAAGGTGCAAAAGGCCGTGGAGGGCATGGAGATTGTCAAGACCATCTATGTAAAAAACCGCCTCATCAATCTGATTGTAAAGCCGCGCTAAGCTGTTGTTTGCAAAAGGGAATGGGTACAACTGTACCCATTCCCTTTTACGTAGGTGTTTGGCTTAGAAACTGTACTTATTTTTAAATGGTCTTGTGCTTTACTTGAACCAGTTTTTTCACGCCTATATTAATGAATAAAGGCGAGTGATCCGTCCACAAAAGAGACGTTATTTTACTTGGTTTTGCTCATATATTTAAAACCAAAATAGAGTGAGAGAGATATAATTAAAATACCGGCAACGATTAAGCCGATGTCGAAGAATAGAATATTTGATGCTCTTGTCATGGCAATTACTTGAATGGCAGGCATAAATGATTGATTACTGTATGCCTCACGATTTATTGCGGCGGCATAAATAAGATTTATGCCAATTCCCCCAGTGGCAGTACACAGGGCACCGATCATTGCCATTGCACATATTATGCAAATCATCGTTTTTCTCCTTGTGTTATTATTATAAAAAATGAAACATTTTTATTTTAAAATATAGTTGTTAGAAAATATATTTCTTATAAAAGCAACTTCGAAATATGTATCAGATTGTCCGAGGTGTGGAGCGTTTTTTCCTTGGAAAAAATGCTCCACACCGATATTAACGGTTGCCAATGATGTTTGAAAAGTGGTTAAATTCTAACTAAACTGACATCATACCCTGAGTTGTAGACGCCTCCTGTGCAGTTGCCATCGAACTCACTGATTGTAATTCCGGCAAGATTTTGTACGACGCAGTGGAATGTGTAATATTGGCGATTAACATAACAGACAATTGAAGCTTTGTATCGATAGGGGATAGCATAATCGATACTTTCCGTATTGGTAACCGATGCACTTTTGCCTGCATTCACCGATATATTTGCCTCAATTATGTTTGAGGGAATTGTTATTTGAGCAGAGATAGAACCGCTGAAAGTCGTCGACACGCCTTTTGAGTATGTCAAGTGCGGCCAAGTACCTTCACTAGGGTAATTAGCATTGGATGCTGGCCCCGCCACAACCTTTTCGATGTGTTGAGTTGTGCAGCGAACATTTGTAAAAATGTACGTGTAATGGGTGGGATCATTTGCTCTGGGGGAAATAGATGGAATATAAGTAATAATAGAGTTTGTAGAAAGATGCTCGATTCTTTCCGCAGACTCTGCGGCCAAAGCCGGAACACACAGGGACAGGCTGATAACCAGCGCCAGAGCCAAACTCATCATTTTCCGTTTCATGGTATACCTCTTTTCTCATTTTGTAAAAAATTTGCAGAACAGAGATATTGCGAAATAGTTGCTGCAAGTTTACTGCATCGGACTGCTCCTTTCGTGCCCCGGAGACGTGGGATCGCCGGTTTTCAATTCCCTACATACTATTAAGACGTTAAAAAGTTCAAAGACGTTACAATATTTTCCAAATGGTGTTAAAGCATGAGGATTGATTATATAATTATGGATTCAGTTGTGATAGCAAGTGTGTGAATCCTGTTTAAAAACTTCTATAAAGGCATGGGATGGACAGAAATCGTATCTGTCAAAAAGGGGGCCGGTTTGGCTCTGCACCTGCCGGGAAAAGACGACCAATGCAGGCAAGTCGACTTTGAAGTGGACAAAACTCTAAAATATTGGGCGTATTTACCAAAAAATTTGTGTTTTTAAAAAGTAAATGTTATAATGTTACTACTATGGAGGGTTTTTCATGAAATTAGGAATTGTGACACGTCCCCTAAATTTTATAAATCTCTAATTCTTCATGAAAGTCTCTGAAGCCGCATGACTGCTGGGTATGAACTTAACATTGAGGAAATCGTGGAAGCCCGCTGCGAATTAAAGTGATTACCTGACCATAAGACTTGCATCAGAAACAAACACATTACTTCCCATTATGTTTATTAAACTAAGAAGCATATTATCCACATTGGCGCTGTTGAGCTACTCATAATTAATTATCTTGAAATGAGGAAATTGTTTTGGTTAATAAGAAAAAAATATTAAAAAAGCATAAAGCGATATATTTTTTAAAGTTAGCCTTTTCCATTGCCGTCTTTTTAATCGTTATTGGAGGAGTTGGGGCGATCGCCCTTGGCACTGCTGATAGTGTTTCTAATAGAATTTTTGGAATATTCTTCTATCTTTTAATTTTTACTGGAGGTATACTTATACTGCAAAAAAGCAAAAAGAAGTGGGCTAATTTACACAATACTGGTGCTATATTCTTTGCAGACGAAAAGAATAGCGAAAAAGCGACTGATATAAAAAAGACTATCCCGCCTTCGGAATGCGCGGACGAATACACAAACACTTTGGTAAGAATTCACAAGTTGAACGAAAATATATTAAATGAAGATATCTCGGAAAAAATATCACGAATAGAACTGATTACTACACATATTTTTGAGATTATTGAAAGAGAACCGGAAAAGTCAAGTAAGGTGAATATGTTTGTTAGCTATTATCTTCCCACTACATTAAAATTGCTCGATAAATATTCTCAATACGAGGAATACGGTACAAGCCAAAACGTATCTGATTTAAGAAAAGAAATTGAAACCATAATTGAAAAACTGGTTTTGGGATTTGAAAAGCAGCTAGACGCCTTGGCAATTGATGATGTTATAGATGTTACGAGCGATATTGATGTTCTTGAATCAGTGATGATAAGGGACGGACTATTAAATAATGAATTCACGCTGGGTCGTTGAATTATTAGAGAACAAACTTTACTCAAAGGAAACAAGCCGGGCCTAAGGTCTAGACGAATGAGCGATAGATTCCCTTGTACAGGATATTGCCGCAAAAAATCATGACCGTTACATTACGGTCCGACACGAAGGTTCCTGTACGAATTTCGCAATTTATTTATGCGAAATCAAATCAGCTTCGTTGTCCACTCCTCGACGTTCCACACCTGTGTGACCAGATCGCTGTAAAACTCCGGTTCGTGGCTCACCAGCAGCATGGTACCCTTGTAATCACGGATGGCGTCCCGCAGGGCGTCCTTCGCGTCCACATCCAGATGGTTGGTGGGTTCGTCCAGCACCAGTAGATTCATGGGGCGCAGCATCAGCTTGCAAAGCCGAACCTTCGCGTTCTCGCCACCAGAGAGCACCCGCATCTGCGTGGTAATATGCTCGGTGGTCAGGCCGCAGCGCGCCAGCGCGCCCCGCACCTCACCGTTGCTCATTTGGGGGAATTCCTGCCAGATCTCCACCAGCGCCGTGTTGTCGTTGCCCCGCTCCTCCTGCTCAAAGTATCCCACATCGGCAAACTGACCCAGCTCCACCGTCCCGGACACCGGCGGAATCAGGCCCAGCAAAGTTTTCAGTAGCGTGGATTTTCCCAGACCATTGACACCGCGGATGGCGATTTTCTGGTTGCGCTCCACCGTCACATCCACGGGACGGGTCAGCGGCTCGCTGTAACCCAGCACCAGTTGCTTGGCTACGATGACCTCGCGGCTAGGGGTACGGGCAGGTGTGAAAGAGAAGACAGGCTTGGGCTTGTCCTTCCCAAGTTCAATGACATCCATCTTGTCCAGCCGCTTCTGCCGGCTCCGCGCCAGCGTGGCGGTGGCGGCACGGGCCTTATTGCGGGCCACAAAGTCCTCTAGCTGGGCAATCTCCTTCTGCTGCTTTACATACGCCTGTTCCAGCTGATGGCTTTTGATGTCATAGAGTGCCTGAAACTGCTCATAGTTGCCGGAGTAGCGGGTCAGCGCGGTGTTCTCCACATGATAGATCACATTGACCACATCGTTGAGGAACGGAGTATCGTGGGATACCAGAATGAAGGCGTTCTCGTAGTTCTGCAGGAACCGTTTCAGCCACGCGATGTGGTTCTCATCCAGAAAATTAGTCGGCTCGTCCAGAATCAGGATCATTGGGTTTTCCAGCAGCAGCTTCGTCAAAAGCACCTTTGCCCGCTGGCCGCCGGACAACTCACTGACATCCCGTTCCAGTCCGATGTCCCCCAGCCCCAGACCGTTGGCATACTCCTCAATGCGGGAATCTATCACGTAGAAACCGGACTGCTCCAGAATCTCCTGAATTTCGCCCACATCCTCCATCAGCTTCTCCA
The DNA here is from genome assembly GCF_041020825.1 of Oscillibacter sp. GMB15532. NCBI lineage: Bacteria > Bacillati > Bacillota > Clostridia > Eubacteriales > Oscillospiraceae > Oscillibacter > Oscillibacter sp. GMB15532. The sequence goes on along the minus strand of NZ_JBEVTO010000001.1, from coordinate 109,094 downwards.
GCGCATCACCCTCGCACTCGCCCATTTGGTCATAATTTGCCAGCAGCTCCTGCTCCAGCTTGTACATGGGTGCAAAGGCGGAGCGGAGAATATCGCGGATGGTCTTTCCTTTCTCCAGTACGCTGAACTGATCCAGATACCCTGTTGTGATGTGGTTACACCACTCCACGGTTCCCTCGTCTGGCATGCGCTTGCCGGTGATAATGTCTAAAAAGGTGGTCTTTCCTTCGCCGTTTGCGCCCACAAGGCCGATATGCTCGCCTTTGAGCAAGCGGAAGGACGCGTCTTTTAAAATCTGTCTGGCCCCGAAGCCGTGACTGACATGACTGACTGTCAAGATACTCATGTTTGTTCCCTCAATTTTTTCTCGCAGATTGCGTGGTTTTATTATCTTAACGGGATTTTGCGCAAAATGCAACCGCGCATGGGGCAGTCTGCAAAATCTTCTGTCCCCACCGCCCCTTTTTCCCAATATAATCATTCCAGTCTGCCGAGCTTCGTGTTATGTTCATGCTGCAAAAGGAGAACGTCAAGCATGCAAAACAAATATGCAGGAGAAGCGGGGCTTTGGAAAAATTGGTATATTGCGTAGCCTTTATCAAGGCAAAGTGAAAAAGGGCCGCCAATTTTATTGGCGGCCCTTCTGCGGATTGGGAGGGCAATACGCGTTTTCGCGGAGCCGCAATCAACCGCTCTTTTAAGAATAGACATCCTTGCTACCGCCGAAAATGTCATCGAATAATCCGTTCGCTTTGTCCATAGTCTAGATTATTAAAAGGCAAAGTGGTGCTGATTTGAGAAAAGTAAAAGCTCTGTTTCTGAACTTTATACTCCTGTGCGGCGTTTCCGTCATATTGCAGACCGTCGCCCTTTCCTTTCAGGCATATCTCGCCAGGAATCTGGGGGCGGAGGGGCTGGGACTCTTCCAGCTGACTTTATCGGTCTATTTTCTGGCCGCAACGTTTGCCTCCTCCGGGATGCGGTTCACAGCCACCCGGCTGGTGGCCGAGGAGCTGGGTGCCCGCCGACCGAACGGCGCCATTCAGGCGGTACGCTTGTGCCTCGCCTGTGCCGCAGCTTTCGGTATTGCCGCAACGATTCTGGTGAATCTGGGAGCAAATTGGATTGCGACAGTTTGGCTCAATGATGACAGGGCCATTCTGCCGCTTCGCATCTTTTCCTTCAGCCTTCCTCTGACTTCACTGTCCGGGGTCTTCAGCGGTTATTTCATCGGCGTGCGCAAAGCGGCAGATATCGCCGCAGCACAATTGATCGAGCAGGTGCTTGAGGTCACCGCCAGCGTCGCGCTTCTGAGCATATGTCTGCCCATGGGGCTTACATACTCCTGCGCTGCCGCAGCTTTGGGTCGTGTGCTTGGTGAATTGGGTTCCTGCTTCATACAGTTTGTGCTTTACCGCAAAGCCATCAAAAACCAAAGCCGGAAAAACAGTGCTTCCACGCCCCATCTCTTTCGCCGACTGCTTCATATTGCCGCGCCAACTGCTTTGAGTTCCTATCTTACATCCAGTATTCACACAATTGAGCATCTGCTGATCCCCTACGGTCTGAAAAAGGGTGGTGCCTCCGAAAGCGGAGCTCTTGCCACGTTCGGAATCATCCGGGGTATGGCAATGCCGCTGATCCTTTTTCCAGCCTTTCTGCTCAGCACAGCGCTGGACCTGGTACTTCCCGAACTGACGGAAAGTCAGGCTGCGGGCCACCTTAGGCATCTGAGTTATATCATCGGGCGGGTATATCGAATTGGGGTTTTGTTTTCAGTCTGTATGATGTGGATCTTTCTGCGGTTTAGTCACGAATTGGGGATGCTAATCTATCAAAGCACCGATGCCGCATACTTTATCCGTTGTCTGGCCGTTCTGGCCCCATTCTTTTACCTGGACATGATCACCGATATGATGATCAGAGGCCTGGGCAGGCACATGAGCACGATGAAATATAACTTGATCACTTCTCTGGTCAGTGTTGTACTGCTTTACCTGCTTTTGCCCAAGTTTGCCATTGCCGGCTATCTCATCACGGTTTATTGCTCCAAAATTCTGAATTTTACATTGAGCCTTCATAAACTGGTGCATATTTCTGATCTGAAAATCCGATTGTTCGATATATTTAAGGTAGTACTGTGTATAATTGCATCCGCTCAGCTTGCAACGCTGATGAGCCGGTTGCTCCCGGTGTTCCCCGAACCTTTTTCATTCCTGGTGCAGATTGCCCTGACAATTCTGTTCTATATTCTGACCCTGCGGATTTTTGCCTGTGTTTCCCGGGAAGACATTGCCTGGTGCCGCTCTCTGTTGAAATAGGTAGACAGTTAGTTATGAATATTCTATACTAGGGGCTGAACGTCGCATTATATTTATAATTAACAAGTAAAAAAGGAGCGTTAATCATGAAAGTGAATTGGATAACCATTTATGTAAGTGACTTAGAAAAAAGCCTGTTTTTTTATACGAATCTACTCAACCTTGGTATTGCTGAAAAATTTGGTAGCCCAGACCATCAAATTGTGATGCTGGGCAAGAAAGACGAGACTAAAATTGAATTGATCTGTGAGGCGGGCAAGAAAATTGGCAATCCGGGGAACGGAGTATCCATCGGCCTTGAAGCCGACGATTTGGAGCAGCTTATTTGTACACTAAAGGAAAACGGGTATACACCTATGGGGCCGATATCGCCGAATCCACGGATTCGATTTTATTTTGTTAAAGACCCGGATGGATATACAGTGCAGCTAGCGAAGCAAGAATAAAATAATTTGAGTTTTCTACCAAAAGCGCTATCTGATTATTTGTATTTGGTGAAGGGACGCAGGTGATCACTACGGCTGAAACAATCTATTTTGCAGGTGGCTGCCTATGGGGTGTACAGGCATTCATCAAAACTCTAAAAGGTGTTGTGAGCACGCAAGCGGGACGCGTAAACGGCACTTCAAATACGCTGGATGGCGCGTATGACGGTTATGCTGAATGCGTGAAAACGGAATTTGACCCTGAAATTGTCACGGTCACTCAACTTATGGAGTATTTCTTTGAAATAATTGATCCTTACAGTGTGAATCAGCAAGGCAATGATGTGGGGGAAAAATACCGCACAGGCGTATACAGCAAAACCCCTCGTCATTTAGAGGACGCTGAAAATTATATAGCCGGAAGAGCAGACAGAGACAAAATTGCAGTGGAAGTCCTTCCGCTTATCAATTACGTCAAAAGTGCAGAGGAACATCAAGATCGATTAGATAGATGCCCGGATGACTACTGTCATATTCCTCAAGAGCTGTTACACAAATATTCACAATCTATGTTATAAGCAAAATCAACAAGTTTAAGGAATTAAACTTGTTTCAGGCACACAAACTTCAAATTTATTTTGTGCTATAATAAACAGAATGGCGTAAGCCATTCTGTTTATGCCTATATCCTTATCCTTACCCTTACAATTCCCGGAGGCTCTTTATGTCCCACACATATCTCACCGCAAACGTCTATTGCCGCCGGCTGTTTGGCGGCAAGGTCTATAAGCTGGCACTGTCCGCCGCGACGGGCTGCCCCAATCGGGACGGCACGGTGGGCGTGGGTGGCTGCATATTTTGCTCGGCGGGCGGTTCCGGGGATTTCGCCGCGTCCGCTGCGCTTCCGGTTTCCCAGCAGATCGAGGAAGCGAAGCAGATACTCGGCGCCAAAGGCGAGGGCCTTAAGTACATCGCATACTTTCAAAGCTACACCGGCACCTACGGCGATATTGTGCACTTGGAGCGTATCTATACCGAAGCAGAGGAGCATCCCGACATTGTGGGACTGTCTATCGCCACAAGGCCGGACTGCCTTGGGAAAGACGCGTTGGCGATGCTGAAGCGGCTGGCATTAAAAAAGCCCCTTTGGGTGGAACTGGGCTTGCAGACCTCAAACGAGGAAACCGCAAAGAATATCAATCGGGGCTATCCACTGGCAGTCTACGAAAAGGCAATGGCGGACTTGGCGGCGCTGAACGTCCATCGAATCACCCATGTCATTCTCGGCCTTCCGGGGGAAAGCCGCGCTGATATGCTGGCAACGGTCAAATACGCCGGGCAGTTCACGGATGGAATCAAGCTCCAGCTGCTCCATGTCCTTGAGGGGACGGCGCTGGCGGAAAGCTACCGCCGGGGCGAGTTTCGGACGTTGGAGCCGGACGAATACTACGAGTTAGTGGCCGACGCAGTGGACCTGCTGCCGGAAAACGTGGTGATCCATCGGCTCACTGGCGACGGTGCAAAGCGGGATTTGATCGCGCCAAAATGGAGCGGAGACAAAAAACGCGTCCTGGCGGACATAAATAAAGTACTCCGCGCAAGAGAAATTCAACCGACGAGGAAATAACGTGCATTACGAAGAATTCTGCAAACAGTTTAACATCTTACTCAACGAGCAGCAGGCACAGGCGGTGCAGCACACTGAAGGCGCGGTGTTGCTGCTTGCCGTGCCCGGAAGTGGAAAAACAACCGCGCTGGTGGCGCGGCTGGGATATATGCTGTACTGCGTGGGCGTGGCCCCGGAGCGCATCCTCACGATGACCTATACCGTCTCGGCGGCCGGGGACATGAAAAACCGGTTTGCCGCCATGTTTGGCGATGAATATGCCGCAAGGCTTCAATTTCGCACGATCAACGGCGTGTGTGCCTCCATCATCAACGGGTATGTAAGAGACAAGGGTGCAGACGGCTTTGATCTGCTGGACGACAACCGGAAGCTGCTTACTGAGATCTACCGGAAACTGCGCGCCGACTATCCCGTGGACGGCGAGGTAAAAGAGCTTCAGAAGCAGATTACATATATCAAGAATATGTGCCTTACCCGTCAGGAAATAGATGCGCTTGATCTCGACGGCGCAGACATTGGCCCCATATACGATGCATATATCAACGAAATGAAGCGCCGCCGCCTGATGGACTATGACGACCAACTGGTCTACGCCTACAACATCCTCAAGTCCCGTCTGGACATTCTGAAGGCCTATCGGCGAAAATACCCATATCTTTGCGTGGATGAGGCGCAGGATACGTCCAAGATACAGCACAGGATCATTCACCTGCTTGCCGGCAAGGACGGCAATCTCTTTATGGTGGGCGACGAAGACCAGAGCATCTACGGTTTCCGCGCGGCGTACCCGGATGCGCTGATGCACTTTGAGGGGGAGTATTCAAACAGCACCGTGCTGCTTTTGGAGGAGAACTTCCGTTCCACGCCGGAGATTGTCTCGGCAGCAGACGGATTTATCACTCGAAATACCATGCGGCATGAGAAACATATGCGTGCTTGCCGGCCTTCCGGCGCGCCGGTGCGAAAAGTGACGCTCATAAGCCGGGCGGCACAATACAGCTACATCGCAAAAATGGCGCAGGGCGAACCCGAACGGGAGCTGGCCGTGCTGTACCGCAATAACGACAGCGCCGTGCCGTTCATCGATTTTTTGGACAGGAACGACATCAGCTATTGCATCCGCCAGACAGACGGTACTTTTTTTACCAGCCGCACGGTTTCCGGCGTCCGCGACCTTATGACGCTGGCGCGCTCACCCCTGGATGCAGAGGCGTTCATGCGGGTCTATTATAAGCTGAACCTGCCAATAAGCCGAGCGGACGCCGAAAAGGCAGTGGAGCTGTGCCGGGCGGGGAAATACGTGTCCCTCTTTGCTGCGCTGAACCCCACCGGCAAGAATCCTGAGCGAATAATGGAAAAGCTCATTGAGCTTAGGGCGCATTTTGCTGCCCTAATGACAGACAGCGCAGCGGAAGCATTGAAGCGGATGCGTTATCAAATGGGATACGGAGCGTACCTCCTGAAAAATGGCGGCGACGACGAGCGGCTCTATCTGCTCTCGCTGCTGGCATCCCGGGAGAAGAACATCCAAAGCTTTTTAAAGCGGCTGGATGCGCTTAAAAGTATGTTTGAAGCTGGCGGAGACAGAAAGAGCAATCTAATCCTCAGTACGATCCACTCAAGCAAAGGTCTGGAATACGACCGCGTTGCTGTCATTGATGCGGTTGACGGCATCCTGCCCTCGGTGATGTTCAAGCCGGGACAGGCTTTGGATAAGGACGAGCAAACCGCCCTTGAGGAAGAACGGCGGCTGTTCTATGTGGCAGCGACCAGAGCAAAAAACGAACTGCTGCTTATGAGTTACGAAAAAACGCCGGAGTGTACGTTTATCCACCAATTCTGCCAGCCGCTGACGCCCAAAGCAACAGGGCAACCGGGGAAGAAGATGCCTCTGGCCGCAAGTACGGTGCCAGCAGTGGCGCAAAGGATCCAGTGGATCTCTAAAGACTACATCAAAGGTGCAAACGTGGTGCACAACATATTCGGGCGTGGAATGATCGCGGAAAAAGGCGGGGATACAGTCACAATCCGATTTACCGATGGAACGATAAAACGCTTTATCCTGTCCACCTGTCTGGAAAAGGGGCTGCTTGGGCTGCAACAATAAATTGCGGAACGTATTTATTAAGCTGTGGCCAGAGTGTATGTTCTTTTAATTACGCGGTTTGTTCAGGACGTGTTCAAGCGCAGGAGTTGATAATCAATATTTTGAAAAGGGAGTGACGGTATGCCACCCAAGAATCGTTTTTCCTCTGTACAAAGATAAAAAACAAATTGTACAGAGGAGTGCATAATAAATGAATCGATTAGATAAACCGGTCGTTACAGAAGAGACCATCAGAGCAATGGAGGATATGTCTTTTTTTACCCATTCTCTCATTTTTGATGACTTACTGATTGTTGCCCAAAAAGAAACAAACTGCTTTGTATTAAAGACGAGGGACGGTCTGATCGTCATAGATGCCATCTGGCCGGCCCAAGAAGCTTTTAATGCCATCAGAAATGCGATTAAAGAGGTCGGATGGTATCCGGATACCATAAAAAAGCTGGTTTTAACCCATGGGCATGTGGATCATACGGGGTGCGGGAAATGGCTTGTTGAACGATGCCATGTAGATACATACCTCTCGGAAGTTGACGATATTTATTGGCAGGAACACCCCGCCAAGCCTGATAGGCCGGAAACGTGGAAGGACTATAACATTGACCACTACCTGAAAGATGGAGACACCATAACATTAGGTGATACAATCATATACGTTTACAGTACACCCGGTCATACGCCAGGATGCCTGAGTTACATATTCCCGGTCAAAGAAAACGGTGAACATCATATGGCGGCCTTGTGGGGAGGGACGACACCTCCATGGACAAAGCTCGGTGTGGAACAATATCTGAACTCCTTGAGGTACTTTGAAGACGCAGCAATCCAAAAAAATGTAGATGTGGCCTTAAGCAATCATACAGCCATTGACAATGGTCTGGAACGCATTGCATATTCCAGAAAAAGAATGGCCTATATGCCTAATATCTATATCATTGGATCGGATGCATTTCGAAAATACTGTGAGGTTTTTCGAACAATGAGTTACGAAATTTTAAAAAGAGTATAAGCGCAATAACGACTGTGCGACAAATATGAACTTCGTATAATGTTGTTTATAGTCTCCCGATCATGATAATTCAAATCCTCATTTTAAAATAGCATGATATCCGGAATTGACGTGGCTCACATACTGAGACATCATAAGGGGCATAGCTTCTTATGATGGTCTGTGCTCGCCTGCGCCATGTGGCGGGTACTCAGTGGGGAAACAAGAAGTACATGAATATGAGGCATCTGGAGGCGGTGGCTGAGGATGCTTCCATTGCCAGCTAACTTCCTTTCCCCGGCGACTGCAAACAAATTTGCGCATAACTCTTGACAATACCAAGCATCGAGCTATATACGTCAAATAAATGTATAAATAATTTCAATTAAATCAGGATCATATAAACAGGAATAACAATTATGCTGCACAGAGTCGTAATTGCCGTGGCGATTGTGGCATATTCATAGTCTGAGCCATATTGCTTCGCGATAGCGCCGGTACTTGTAACAGCAGGCATGGCGGATTGGATAATAAACACCTTGGACATCAAGGGGGGAAGAATAAAAATTCGCTCCAGCGCGACAACCAAAAGCGGACTAATGATAAACCGGCCAAAAAGCAATATGCCCAGTTCCTTATTCAGCCGCAGCTTTTTTAGCGGGATAGAATGCAGAACAATGCCAATAAAGAACATTGCCAACGGGGTTGTCAATTCTCCAATGTACCGGCAACTATTGGTAATAAAACTTGGCAGCTGAATGCCTGCCAAAATGAGCAGCACGGTGAAGACGAAGACGCATATGGGCGGATTTATGAGCTGCTTGAGTGTGCGGAGCGAGAAAATCCCTCCCGCGCTCCGGAGATTGCCGTCCTTACTAATTTCATAGTTTGCCAGTGTCCAGAAAAGGCAGGTGTTTGCTATATAATAAATGAGCGCGTAGGGGGTGCTTTTTTCACCAAACAGTGCGAGATTGACAGGTAATCCTATGAAAATCGTGTTAGATGTAAAAAAGATACTGCGAAAGATACCGCGATGCTCTATGGATATTTTTGCGAGTTTACTTATAACGACACTAAGAAAATAGGATGCCAACATAGATGTGAACGGTACAATTAGGCCGCTGGAAAGCTCTCTAAGTGCATACCTGTCAAAATTTGATGTCAGATTCCACAGCATATAGCACGGAAAGGAGATTTTTAGAATCAGCCTTGAAAAGAAGACGCTTTCATTTTCCCCCATCCAGCCTATGTGCGTCAATATCCATCCGGTGGCGACCATAATCACAATTGTGAAGACACCCTGCGTCGCATGTAACAATGTATCAAGCATAATTAAAATTCCTTTTTCGTATCCACATAAAATTCTGCACCGTTGCCCTTTTTAAACGCAGCCAAAGGTCAGAGCTTCCGATATACCGGAAGCTCTGACGCGGAAATTAACTTAAAGCGGATAAAAAATTGGGCACAGGAATATGGCGGCGATCGTGAGGATCACACACAGCGGCCCACCAATTTTAACATAGTCCATATATTTGTATCCCGCAGGGATGGTTTGCGTCATGCACGGTGTTCCAACAGGCGTGGCACAGGCCAGATTGGTTGCCACGGCGCCAATGGCAATTACAAAAGGAATCGGACTAATTCCAAGATTTCTCGCAATTTCGATGTATATTGGAGTCATCATTGCGGCTAAGGCACTGTTGGACATAAAGTTTGTCAATACAGTGGTAATTACAATACCAGCTGCCATTAAGACAATCGGAGATGCGCTCTGTCCTCCAAACAGGTTCAAGATTGCATCCGCGATAACCTTGCCGCCGCCGGAAATATCCAAGCCTTTGGCAAAGCCTTGCGCCGCGCCCAAAATAATCAATGTGTTCCAATCCATCTCCGCAAGGGTTTTCTTCAGGGGCATACAACCCGTGGTAATCAGAAGGGTTGCTCCCAAAAGCGAAACAATGCCCACATTCAAATATGATTCAAAGGTGGGGAAGCTGGAGATGATAAAGCCTACAATGCAAAGGACAAGGGTAATGGCTGACATCCTTCCTTTCCATGCAGGAATGCTTTTGGATGTATCGTTGACCGCTGCATTTGAAATTTCGGCAAAGTAATTGTCCTTGTCAAAGTCGCTGCTCTCGGGTTTGAGAACTTTCTTAGTAAGAGTATAGCCCACCGTTCCAAAATATACAACCATAATGAGGCAAAGAGGCACCATTACAAGCGTTTCATCAAAAAGGCCAAGACCAGACTCGTACCCTTCATACCCCATGAGAACCGAGCTTGCGATTTGCTGGGAACCGGAGCCCACAAGGGTTCCGGCTCCCCCGATTGCTGCGGCAATTCCGGCTGCCATAATAACCATTTTAGAGCGGATTAAGCCATTGGATTTTGCAGAAACAGCAGCAATCAGAGGCATCCACATGGCAATAGTTCCCGAATTAGACAAAAACGCAGACATAATTGTACAGCAAACTACGATAACCATTGTAAATGTACGCTCGTTCTTTGCCAACCTGCTGTTTCCGATAGCATGTCCGATTTTATTGGCCATGCCGGTTTCAAATAATGCGTTGCCAACGATACACATGCCTGCAACCATCATTACGGTGGTGCTGCCGAAACCGGAGTAAACATCCGAGAGGTTTATTTCGGGAATGCAGATTCCCATCGCCAAAGATGCAATCATAGCAGTCATTGCCAGTGGTATTTTTTCAAAAACAAAAGAAATAATTGCCAAAACAATAATAATAATTGCAATCGTACTAGAACTCATTTGTTCTCTCCTTCCTTCATTTCCAACCAATTTGGAATAGTATACATGTGGAGCACGTAGGAGTTCCTGCACAGGAAGTTTGTCGACGCTTGGACTGTAACATAGCGTTTGATTTATTGTCAAATCAGTCAATTCTTCATATGTGTTGTAAAAATTTAGCATAACACAACAAAAAAGCCGGATGATTTTGTGGAAATCATCCGGCTTTTTTGTGTTCACTTTTGTTGCAACTTAACAATCAAGAGCAAATCAGACAAATTTTTAAAAGAATCAAATTTCTTGTCGCATAGAAAAAAACGGCGCTTTTTATAGAACCCAAAATCCGGCACAAATAACTGGAAGCACTAAAAAACCGGCAGTTCCAAGCTGGCACCTTACATAGAAAACCCCTCTTAATTATTAACCTTCCGCTTAATAATACAGTGGCGGTTTTGAAATAGACGCAATTTTGCAAACGTGCTACTCTGAATTTGCAAGTGCCCAAAGCAGCGCCGCAATCAGGTGGCGTTGCTGTGGTGGTAATAGGCCACTAGGTAATCTCGAAATGCCTGCGCAGCGGGCAAAAGTGCTTTTCCCGGCCTCCAAAAAACGGTCTGCATTTTGGGATTCGGCGGATAGCCGACGCGAATCGCTTTAATGGAGGTGCTGCGCACGGCTTTGGCCGCCAGTGTGCTGCTGAATGCGATACCCGCGCCGGATTCTACCAGACTGGTGCGCAGCTGATAGTCGGTTTCAGCCATGATATTCGGGATAATACCCGCCTGACTGCACGCAGCGTCGAAAAAGCGGCGGGGTGCAAATGTCTTGGAAAGAGCAACAAACGGCTCATTCTTCAGATCCCTCATCAGGACCATCTCTCGGTTTGCTAAGGAATGATTTTTTGAAACTAAGATCATGGGAGGATCTTCCACTATAAATTCATGCTCCCAAGATTTCAACGGGAACTCATTCATGTCCGTTATAATCAGGTCGTATTGCTCTAAAATCGCGGGGTTTTGTAGGTATTCAACTTGAAGTGCATTTTGGTTTACAATAATTCCCGGATGTGCATTAATAAACATTTCCGTCACTTCGGCCCAAGTCGTGGGGGCTATCACAGCCACGTTGATGGTATCCGGTTTCTGTCTCATCTCTTTTGAAAAGGCTTGGTTGATGGCATCAACCTCGGCAAATATCCGGCATACATGGCGATAAAGAATCTGACCGTTCCCATTCAGCTTGATATTGCGCCCCACGTGGTCAAACAGCTGAACTCCCAATTCCTGTTCCAATTTTGAGATGCTGGAGCTAAGTGCCGGCGGAGAGATGTGGATTGTCTTTGCACTGGCCAGCAGATGTTCTTTCTCCGCCAGAATTTTGAAATACTGCAGATGTAGAAGGTTCATATCAATATCCCCTCACTTTTTCAAGGGCAAGGCGACTGCGCATCTTGGCCCCTTTGTCCGCTTGGCTTGGTTCATTATAGAGCGTCTGTATTTATCATGCAAGAACAACTTATTCGTGATTATTTCCTATACCCGACCTCACGTAAGACACGCATCCGGTACCAACCGGACGGTGGAAAGCGCACCGCGGCAGTTGCGTTGAATTTTGTATTTCTAACGAGACAGGTGTCTCAAAAAATAAGGAGGAATACCAATGAAAGCCCTGATTATTGATGATGTGCCAGGCATCATTGCAGACACACTGGAGCAGCACGGAGCAGAGGTTGAGACAATCGTTATGCCAGGTGTGGAATATCTCAAAGAGCATCTGGACGGTGTAGAAGTGCTGGTAATGCGCGTTATCCCCGAAATTGACAAGGAATTGCTGGACGCAGCAAAGGATTTGAAGTTGATTGCCGTTTGCAGCGTTGGCACCGCACACATTGACATGGATTATGCGCGGGAAAAAGGGGTGGCCGTGGTAAATGCTCCCGGGGCCAGTGCAAACGCCGTTGCGGAGCTGGCACTTTCCAAAATACTGGATTTAAGCCGCAAAGTAATTGCCGCGCACCACGAAGTGGCTGAGGATCGCATTTGGGAGAAGTATCACTTTACCGGCCATGAGCTGAAGGGGCGGTCGCTGGGGCTGTGCGGCTACGGCCGTATTGGGCGCAGACTGGCCGAGATTGCGCGCGTCATCGGCATGCGCATTCTGGCATACGACCCGTATCTGACCGCGGAGCAGTGCGAGCAGAGCGGCGCGGTAAAGCTGGAGATGGACGACTTCCTGCGTCAGGCAGATATTATCACCATCCATCTGCCCCTGACGCCGGAGACAAACAACCTGTTTTCCTATCAGGAGATTGCCAAGATGAAGGACGGCGCCATCATCGTCAACATGAGCCGCGGCGGGGTTCTGGATGAAACCGCTGCCGCTGAAGGATTAAAGTCTGGGAAGCTGGGTGGCGTCGGTGTGGATGTCATCAAGGCGGAAATGGCCGACCTGAGCGGTGGCGACACACTGCATTCCCCTCTGTTTGATGTCGGCGGTAACTATCTGGTCAGCCCGCACATAGGGGCGAGGACCTATGAGGCGCAGGATGCCATCGGCGTGCTGATCTGCGAGAAAATGACGGAGTTCTTTCACTGGCAAGCCAATTGATTCTCCGTATCCCGCCTGCGTTCCTTTCGGCAGGTGAAATCGCACCTATTTCAGCAAGCTGTTCTGCTTGTATAAAAAGATATAGGGGATAGGAAATGGACTGTGTCCTCTGTGGACACACCGACAAATGAGGGAGGTATTACGACAGTATGGCTAAAAAAGGCAACATCACAATCAGGGAAAAGAACTGTAAGCAGTGCGGTATCTGCGTCTACTTTTGCCCCCAAAAAGTATTGACGCAGGAGGTAGGGCACTGCCCCGTGGCAGCCAATCCGGAGGCTTGCATCGGCTGCAAGCTGTGTGAAATGCGCTGCCCTGACTTTGCAATTGAAGTGGAGGTTGTGCAGGGATGAAAGAAGAAAAGAGGTTTATTGAGGGAAATATCGCCATTGTGGAGGGCGCACTGGCCGCGGGCGCCCGGTTTTATGCCGGCTATCCTATTTCTCCCAGTTCCGAGATCGCAGAATATTCATCTCAAATGCTGCCAAAGGTTGGCGGGCTTTACATTCAGATGGAGGATGAAATCAGCTCAATGGCGGCCTTGCTGGGTGCTTCTGTGGCGGGGAAAAAGGCATATACCGCGACCAGCGGCCCAGGTGTTTCCCTGATGCAGGAAAATCTGGGGCTTGGAATTATGTCCGAGCTTCCGGCCGTCATTATCGATGTGCAGCGCAGCGGCCCATCCACGGGGGCGGCCACAAAACCCGCGCAGGGAGACATGATGCAGGCGCGCTGGGGCGCACATGGCGACCACAGCATCATCGCACTCTCTCCCGCCTCTGTTCAGGAATGCTTCGACCTTACGATCAGGGCGTTTAACTTTGCAGAAAAGTATCGCACACCTGTTTATCTGATGGCAGATGAGACAATCGGTCATTTGAGAGAAACCGTGACCATTCGCAAGGTCAGTGTCTCCGAGATTGTAAACCGCAGGCAGCCCGAAGAAGGCACCGCACCCGAAGACTATCGTCCATATGACTATACCGGCACAATGCCTGCGCCTCTTGCCGCCTTTGGCTCTGAAAAATATCTTTCCCGCACCACCGGTTCTACCCATGATGAAAAGGGAGAATTCCGCCCCACCCCCGAAAATATCCACCGCGTAACGCACTATCTCAGCGACAAGATCGAAAAAAATGCCGATGACATCTGTATGACAAGATCGTTTCATCTGGAGGGAGCCAAGACGGTGCTTATCGCATACGGCTGTTCTGTCAGGAGTGCACTGGGCGCGATGGAGTGCCTGCGGGCGCAGGGTGAAAACGTGGGCTTGCTTCAACTGCAAACCGTGTGGCCGCTGCCTGAAAAGGAGATTCGCAAGGTTCTTTCCACAGCCGCAACCGTGGTGGTTCCCGAGCTGAATCTGGGCCAGATTGCCGGAGAAATCCGCAAGCTGAACGATTACGGATGCAAAATTGTTCAGGCCAACCGTGTGGACGGCATTCTTATTTCCCCTCAGCAGATTATCCTAGCTCTGAAGGAGGCGCTTTAAAATGGCGAATTACAAGGATTACATGCTTTTTGATAAGCTGCCTCATACCTGGTGCGGGGGCTGCGGACACGGAATTATTCTTCAGGCAATTGCCAGCGCACTGGCCCAGCAGGAGCTGGACAAGCACGAAATCGCTTTGGTCAGCGGCATCGGCTGCTTTGGCCGTGTGGACGATTATCTGAATATCAACTGTATGCACGTGACCCACGGCCGCGCGCTGGCCGCCGCCACGGGCGTTGCGCTGGCAAATCCCAATTTACATGTGCTGGTCACCATGGGCGACGGCGATGGATCTACCATTGGCGGCAACCATCTGATTCATTGCGCCCGTCGGAACATCAACCTCACCGCGATTATCGCCAACAATTATAACTACGGTCAAACCGGCGGACAGTATTCCGCCACGACGCCCCGGGGCAGTATCACCGCCACATCCGTTTACGGCCACGTGGAACCCGGCTTTGACATCTGCAAGCTGGTGGAGGCGGCCGGTGCTCCCTTTGTGGCCCGCTCGACAGCCTATAATCCCATGCAGATCCGAAGCCTGATCAAGCAGGGAATGCAGACGAAGGGCTTTGCGCTGATTGAAATTATGGATACTTGCCCCACCCACTATGGACGGCTGAACAAGATGGGCAATTCCGCGCAGATGCTGGAGGCGGTCAATGACATGACCGTTCCCGTGGAGAAGGCCGCGTCCATGACGCCCAAGGAGTTGGAGGGGAAATTCCTCACTGGCGTGCTGGTGAATAAGCCCCGGGAGGACTACTACACCCGTTATCAACAGATTATAGACCGGCTGGTAAAGCAGGCGTAAGCCGCTATCCTTCATCATTTTAAGAAACCAACAGCGGCGGGGGCGGCGGGAGAGCCCATGCCTCCGGACCGCAGAAAGGAACGGGTCAATCCTATGAAAACACAGATTGTTTTAAGCGGTGTAGGCGGTCAGGGTCTGATTTCCACCGGAGAAATCATCGGCGAGGCTGCTTCCATCCATCAGCACGTCTATGCAACCCTTGCGGCCTCTTACGGTTCCGAGACGAGAGGTACGTTCACAAAAGCGGAAGTTATTGTCAGCGACGAGCCTATCAGTTATCCCAATGTTGAAACACCGGGGGTCATCCTGTGCCTTGCGCAGGTGGCTTATGAGCGCTATGTCAATCAGTTGACTGACAACACCCTGCTGTTTTATGATACGAACATGGTCACGCCAACAAAGGACGCAAAAGGCATCCATATCGGGCATCCATTTAAAAATATGGGCATTGAAATTGGAAATATGGCCGTGTCCAACACCATCGCATTGGGTGCCATCATAAAGCGCACCGGCATTTTGGAGCGGGACAGCGTTGCCGCCGCAATCCGGGAGTATTTTGCGGCAAAGCCCAAGGTGGTTGATATCAACATTCAGGCACTTGACGCGGGCATTGCTCTTGCATAAATAAAAACCGCTTTCCCGACGCGCGTTTATCTATCTCCGCACATGCCTGATACTCCGGGGCTGTTGGACAGACATTCGATAGCCCCGGAGCATTGTGCATCAAATGAGTACGAATCCATTAAAATTAGGGGGGATTACCAATGATAAACCAATACAGAGAAAAGTTTGTAACACCGGAGCAGGCAGCCAAAGTTGTTCAGTGCGGGGATTGGGTTGATTATGGCTTTGGCGGCGGATTTCCAGAGTTGATGGACAAAGCGGTGGTAGCACGAAAGGCGGAGCTGCGGAATGTGAAAATTCGCGGCGGATTGGTGATTCATCCGCGCATTGAGGTGGTGGAATGCGATCCGGAGCAGACTGCCTTTCAATATTACAGCTGGCACATCGGCGATTACGAGCGAAAGCTTCAGGCTCAGGGACTTGTAAAATTCATGCCGACCTTGCTGCGAAACTTGCCGGTCCTCTATCGCAACGGCCATATCCGGGTCGATGTGGCGTTTGTCCCCGTTTCCCGTCCGGACGCGCAGGGATACTGCGGGCTGGGCCTTTCAAACTATGCTTGGCGCACCATTTTTCAGGCTGCCCGGACGGTCATTTTTGAGATCAACGAGTATTTCCCCACCTTGCAGGGCGTGGACGGAAGCCACCGGGTACATCTGTCTGAGGCGGACTACGTCGTAGAAGGGAAGCACGATCCGATTCCCGTGCGGACGTATCGGGAGCCTTCTCTTACCGATATTCAGATTGCGCGGCTGGTGGTCAACGAGATCCCGGACGGGGCCTGCCTGTCTCTGGGCGTGGGCAGTATTCCTTTCACTGTGGCCAATTTGATTGCGCAAAGCGATTTGAAAGAGTTGGGCTGCCATACCGGCACCATCAGCGACGCCTATCTTGCCATGTACCGGGCGGGAAAGCTGACCAACAGATGCAAGGAGCAGGATACCGGCCGCAGCACATGGAACTTGTGCATGGGCAGTCAGGAGATGTATGACTGGATACAAGAGGACGCTGCGCTGTTCTATCCGGCGGATCTGGATTATGTTCACAATCCCCAGCGAATGGGGGCCTATACAAATTTCATTAGCATCAACGGCGGCGTGCAGTTGGATCTGATGGGGCAGGAGAATGCGGAATCCGCCGGTACCCGCCAGCTCAGCGGCATTGGCGGACAGCTGGACTTTTTGGAGGGGGCATTCCGTTCCAAAGGTGGAAAGGGATTCGTCTGTCTGGCATCCACCCACAAGAAAAAGGACGGCACTCTGCAAAGCAACATTGTTCCGTTTATCGGCGGTGGCAGCACGGTCAGCGGTCCCCGCACGCTGATTCAGTATGTGGCCACGGAGTATGGCGTGGCCTGCCTGAGCGGCCACACTCTGCGGGAGAGGGCAGAAGCGATGATACAGATCGCCCACCCGGATTTTCGCGCCGAGCTGAGCCAATACGCCAAGGAACATTTCTTATAAGCGAAAATATGCGCGTTTCCAAACGACGAGTTATCTCTAACGACCGATTCTCAATCAACGGAGACAGAGGTGTCCTTTTTCCAAAACAAGAAGGGATAGACATCCAATGCCTGAAATACATCATACAGCCGATTTTTCGCGGCTCACCAAAGGACGGAAGAGCGACCGAGGCGCAGATGAGCTCACTAAGCTCTATTTTTATATAATTGTAAATGTGCAGGTTCCGCTCCCGGCTGACAAAAGCGGCAGGATGAGCTTCACAGCGCAGCAGGAGATCGTAGCAACTTACGCTACCATTGAGCAGTACAAGCGATACTGGAGAAACTTGACTCGCTCAGTGAGCGGAAGGTGAAGTTGTAGTTGGAATAAGTTAATCAAAAAACAATCGGTGCCGCTTGTCGACACCGATTGCTCTTTGAATCCGTATTCAGTTTGCCCTTATTCAGTCCGTCAAAGGAACCTGTCTCAGGCAACTCTTCTGACACACTGAATTTTATATTGAAAATAAGAGGCTTATTTATAGAAAGATAGTTTTATAATACCTCCTTTTTGCAATTCTTAAATAATCTGAAATCCCTTCAACATCTATTGCGATTGACATAAGAGCAGACTATAATCTTGAAGCAAGGTTAGAATTCGCTAACCACGCACAACCATGGAAAGGGAGATATATTTCTTATGAAAACACAATGGAGTAAAGCAAGTCTTGCGGCAGGGCTGATGAGCGTCCTGCTACTTGCGGCGGGGTGTTCAGCACAGGCACCTTCAAGCTCATCGCAGCCCTCGAGTTCTTCTGCCGCTGTAAATATAGCTGCAAAAGACGAGGTAGTTGTTGCAGTCGGTGGAGAAAAAGAATCGGGGTACGACCCCTGCAAGGGCTGGGGAAGCCACGGAACACCGCTGTTTCAAAGTAAGCTGTTGGATACGGACACCAACAATCAGCTGAAAAATGATTTGGCCACAGATTACAAGGTGAGCGAGGACGGCCTGACCTGGACATATAAAATCCGGGATGATGTTCTTTTTCATGATGGCGTAAAGCTGACTGCAAAGGACGTCGCATTTACTTACAATCAGACAAAGGAAAACGGCATTTCTACCGTTGACCTTACTCTGCTGGACAAGGCTGAGGCAACAGATGATACAACGGTTGTGTTTCATATGAAGTCGCCCATGTCGATTTTTGTCTATCAGACAGCCGCTTTGGGCATTGTCCCCGAACACGCTTACAGTGATACTTATGCGCAGGCGCCTATTGGGTCAGGCCCCTACAAGTTTGTGCAGTGGGATAAGGGACAGCAACTGATTGTAGAGGCGAATGAAGAGTATTATGGCGGAAAGCCGCCTTTTAAACGTCTTGTACTTCTGTTCCTCAGTGATGACGCGGCATATGCCGCCTTGCAGGCCGGTCAGGTAGATGTGGCAAAGATTTCAGAGAATCTTGCCGTAAAAGGAATGACCGGCTATAATCTGGTTGACTGCAAGACCAATGACTTCCGCACCGTCGCGCTTCCGGTTCAAAAGCCGGGAGAAACTAGCGAGGAAGGATATCCCGTCGGAAACAGTGTCACCAGTGATCTGGCCATTCGCAAAGCTTTGGCAAATGGCATCAATCGTCAGAAGATTATTGATACGGTACTGAACGGTTATGGCGATGTTGCATACACAGTTTCACAAGGCCTGCCGTGGGATAATAAGGACGTCATTTTGACGGACGGAAATGTTGATGCGGCCAAGCAGATTTTAGAAGAGGCCGGCTGGGTAGACACCGATGGGGATGGCATCCGTGAAAAAGATGGGCAAAAAGCGGAATTTAGTTTGATCTATGCCTCTGACGATTCCACCCGCCAATCCATCTCCATGGCGTTCAGTGAGCAGGCAAAAGCATTTGGTATCAACGTAATTACCGAAGGACTTTCCTCTTCCGACCGTACTCCGAGAAAGCACAAGGATGCATTCATGCTGGGCGGCGGCGATTATAATCCGACTCCTGTCATCAATGCGCTTTATGGAGCCTACGCAGCAAAAGGCGGCTGGTATAACATCGTTGCCTATAAAAATGCAACGGTGGATCAGTATCTGGAGGCGGCCATAGCCGCCACCACGCAGGAGGAAGCGAACCAATACTGGCAGAAGGCGCAGTGGGATGGAACCACCGGCGGCAGTATTCTTGGCGATGCGCCCTATATTTACATTGCAAACATCAGCCATTTGTACTTTGTGCGTGATGGAATCAGCATTGGGGAACAGAAAATTCATCCGCATGACCATGGCTTTGCAGTGCTGGGCAACATTATGGACTGGGGCTCTGTAAAATAAGTCTGCCATTCAATCGCTGTAAAAAAGCGGCCAGGCCGGATAAAAGGCTTGGTCGTTTTTTACAGAAAGAAAGGAGAATCAGTGAACCAGATGAATAGAAGCTTAGTTAAAATAATCGCACAGAGCCTTTTACGAGGGATAACGCTATTGATTGCAGTTGTTATCGTGACGTTCTTGCTGGCAAACGCATCCCCCATCGATCCCATCAGTGCCTATGTCGGATCGGAGAGCGCAATCAGTGAAGAGCAAAGAGAAGCAATTGCCGAGTATTGGGGACTAAATGAGCCTCCTGCCGGGCGGCTGGTCAGTTGGATGAAAGCGTTGGCAAAGGGGGACATGGGGCGGTCCTATTATTTTCAGCAGCCAGTAACGGCGGTGATTGGAGAGCGCTTCACACAATCCATTATGCTAATGGGTGTTGCATGGATTTTATCTGGAGTTTTTGGATTCCTGCTGGGTGTCGTTGCGGCGGCTTATCGGCACAGACTGGTTGACAAGGGAATTAAGGCGGTTTGCCTGCTTCTGTCCTCCAGCCCGGCATTTTGGCTTGGGCTGCTGCTAATGATGGTGTTTGCGGTAAAATTGGGGTGGTTTCCGCTGGGGCTGGCAGCCCCGATCGGTAAGCTGGCAAGCGAAGTGACCATTTGGGAGCGACTGCATCACTTGATACTGCCAGCCGTTACGTTATCGATTACGGGTGTCTCCAGCATCGCATTGCACACCCGGCAGAAGCTGATTGACATTATGGAAAGTGATTTTATGCTGTTTGCACAGGCACGGGGAGAAGGGAAGTGGCAGGCCATACGCCGCCATGGATTCCGCAATATTCTGCTGCCTGCGATCACCTTGCAGTTTGCGGCAATCAGTGAGTTGTTTGGAGGATCGGTGTTGGCGGAAAATGTGTTTTCTTATACCGGGATCGGACAGGCTGCCGTTTTGGCAGGCACCCATGGCGATACACCACTGCTGATGGGAATTGCATTGTTTAGCGCATTATTTGTGTTTTGCGGCAATATGATCGCAAATCTGCTTTACCCCGTGATTGATCCACAGATCAGGGAGGCCACACATGACAAATAAAGTGATCTCCACAGAGAAAAGGCCCTTAATCAATCGGCGCACATGGACGTTGGTTATCATCATAGCTGCCATTGGTATTTTGGTTGCTGTTGCGTTGGCTGGACTTCTGATGCCGCCTGATGCCTATGCCACTAATTTTGAAAATAAGAATCA
Source organism: Oscillibacter sp. GMB15532 (assembly GCF_041020825.1). Lineage (NCBI taxonomy): Bacteria > Bacillati > Bacillota > Clostridia > Eubacteriales > Oscillospiraceae > Oscillibacter > Oscillibacter sp. GMB15532. The sequence continues at coordinate 88,319 of NZ_JBEVTO010000001.1, read as the reverse complement.
AGCGCCATCGTTCGCGCATCTTTTTGGAACGGACTGGATGGGGAGGGACATGCTTGCCCGCACGGTCAAGGGGCTTTCCACCAGTATTCTGATCGGAATGCTGGCCGCAGGCATCAGCTCTGTGATTGCGGTGATTCTGGGAACGCTTTCCGCTGTTATGGGCAAAAAGGTTGATCAGCTGATTTTGTGGCTGATTGATATGGTGCAGGGGATTCCTCACCTGATTTTGCTGATGCTAATTTCGTTTATGCTGGGAAAAGGACTGAAAGGTGTGATGGTTGGTATTGCAATCAGCCACTGGCCCAATCTGGCCCGAATTGTCCGCGCAGAGGTTATGTCTGTCAAGAACGGCCAATTTGTACAGGCATCCCGCAAAATGGGGCGAAGCCGCCTGTTTATTGCGGTGCGGCATATTCTCCCCCATGTCATTCCGCAATATATTGTCGGGTTGATCCTATTGTTCCCCCATGCTATTTTACATGAGGCATCCATTACCTTTCTGGGGTTTGGCTTGTCGCCGGAGGAGCCGGCGGTGGGTGTCATCTTATCAGAATCCATGCGTTATCTGACCTCCGGATTTTGGTGGCTGACGGTGCTGCCCGGCGCGGCGCTTTTGGTAATTGTACTGCTTTTTGACGCCATCGGGGACAACCTTCGAACGATTATCGATCCATACAGCGCACAGGAATAGGAGGGGGATATGTTGGAGAAAAAAGAAAAACCTCCTGTGTTAGAGGTTAAGGATTTATCGATTTGCTTTCGGATGTATGACCGGGGGCTGAATCAAAAGGAATTAAAGGTCATTTCAAATCTGAATATAGCTATACACGCAGGCGAGATTTTAGCGGTAGTAGGGTCCTCCGGCAGCGGAAAAAGCCTGCTTGCTCACGCTATTCTGGGAATATTGCCAGGCAACAGCTCATGTGCAGGCTCTATGAAGTATTGCGGCGAGGAGCTGACGCCCCGGCTTCAAAGGAGGCTGCGTGGAAAGAAAATCGCGCTGGTTCCTCAGTCGGTGGGATACTTAGATCCTATGATGCGCGTTGGCAAGCAGGTCAGCGGCATTCATGGGGCCGAAAAGCAGCAGCAGGAGGTGTTCCGGCGCTTTGGACTTGCACCTGAAACAGCGCAGAAGTATCCCTTTCAGCTTTCCGGGGGAATGGCGCGGCGGGTATTGGTATCCACAGCGGTTGTGACAGATGCACACCTGATTATAGCCGATGAACCCACCCCGGGGCTCAACGTGGAGGTGGCGGAAGAAACCATGCGCTATTTCCGCGAGATTGCCGATCAGGGGAATGGGGTCATGCTGATTACGCACGACATTGATTTGGCCTTGAGCATCGCTGATAAAATTGCGGTTTTTTATGCGGGTACAACCATTGAGGTTGCGCCAGTTGAGGATTTTATAGCGGGAAAGGACTGTCTGCGCCATCCCTACACGAAGGCCTTATGGGATGCTTTGCCGCAAAATGATTTCGTTCCCATTCCCGGGTTGCAGCCCTATGCGGGTAGCCTGCCAAGCGGCTGCCCCTTTGCGCCGCGGTGCCAATGCCGTACCGATGCATGCACCGGCACGATAGAAATGCGTGAACTGCGCGGAGGAGAGGTGAGATGCAAGCATGCTACTTGAGGTGAAAAACGTAAGCTTTGGCTACTCAAAAAAAGAATTGATATTGAAAGACGTGAGTTTTACCGTGAGTAAGGGAGAGCGTGTGGGGTTGGTTGGGCCGTCCGGTTACGGAAAAAGCACGCTGTCCAAGCTTTTGGCAGGGTATTTGCAGCCAACCAAAGGCGAAATTCTATTTGACGGAAAACCGCTTCCCACAACAGGGTACTGCCCTGTGCAGATGATCTATCAGCACCCCGAAAAAGCAATTAATGTGCGGTGGAAGATGCGTCAGATTTTAGAAGAAGCATGGAAGCCGGATGATAACTTTTTTCAAAAAATAGGGATTGAAAAGCAATGGCTGGATCGCTGGCCAAACGAGCTCAGCGGCGGCGAAATGCAGCGCTTTTGCATTGCCCGCATCTTGGGACCGAAAACCAGGTTCTTACTTGCTGATGAAATAAGCACTATGCTGGATGTCATTACGCAGGCGCAGATCTGGCAGCTGGTGCTGTCGGTTGTAGAAGAGCGCCAAATGGGGATGATCGTGGTTACACACAGCGAGGCATTGGCGCAAAAGGTGTGTACCCGCATCATTGATCTGCCTGCGCTCAATGCGGCGCAGCGTTAAGATGTCTCTGATATGACGCAAAGGCTTAGGTTGATCCGAAACAAAGAAGCCTCTTTCGTTATTTGCAGCATCCCTCCACTTTGAGATGCGATTTCCCGGGCACTTTTCAAACCAACTCCGGCGCTGGCAACAGTGTCGGAGTTTTTTTGCAGAGTATGGTTAGAAAAAGACAGCGTAAGCATTTGTTCTGTTTTTTTAAATTCTATTTCAATAGGAAAAGTGGGATCGGCATACTTTAAAAGATTTGAAAAGATATTATCCAGTATGCGTTGTAATGACGCTTTTTTAATGGCGAAAAACACCCCGTCCTCTTGCGGGGCCTTTGCAACCACAGCTTGAAGCAGTTGGGACTCCAGCATAAAAACGCCATCCTGAATCAATGAGTCCACAGTAGCATTGTCACAAAAGGCATTATCTGATTGCGCTTCATCCATGCTCACCATAAAATGGCTGAACATATTTTCTGAAAGGTTTTTTAGCTGGAGCGCTTTTTCCTCCGCTTTATGGAGGTATTGCTCCTGTATGCTCTGATCGGGGTATCGTTTTTGGTTTACAATGTCCAGATAGCCGATCAGGCTGGTGATGGGTGTGCGTAAATCGTGAGACATATGCACGGCAAACTGGTCGCGATCCTTGCGGGCCTTTTGAAAAAGGATCATTTGCCGAAGCAAGGCGTGTCGCATTTTATCGACGTCCTGCGCAAGAGCGGAAAGCTCATCGTTTCCTCTGAGGGTAATCGGATTGTTAAGATTGCCGGCTTCCATATTGCGGATTTCTTTTGCGAGGCGGTGTATGTAAACAACCTTTTTATGCATATACCAAAGCATAATCAGCAGAAATACGAAGAAAAAAACTGCCAGACAGACGAAGTTCAGTTGATCCTCAAATCGATGGCGCGCAAATGTGCTGACCACAGCGGTTACTTCAACATCACGGAATCGCAAGGGATATGTTTTTTGCCATGGCAATGGCGCGGTTACCCGTCCGCTCAATAAATTGCCCGCATGATAGGAGATCGTAGAATCATAAATAAGACGCTCTCCATAATACAAGGACAGAGAAGTAAGCTCTCGTTCTTTTACCCAATTGGATACAAGATGATAATCCAAAGCGGACGCCTTGCAGCTGCTGATATGCTCCTGCAAGTTTTGCAACTCCGATTGCTGCTGTCGCTCGGCGAAGGCGGCGTCCTGAAATTTATGGTCAATCCAGACAGAACCAACAAAATGTGTGCCTGAAAAAATAAAGGCTGCAATGATAAATGCCGACAGCGTACATAATGCCAGCTTTGAACTTAGTCTATGTCTAAACAATTTGATAGCCCTCCCCCCAGACCGTAAGAATATATTTAGGATGCTGAGGGTCTGTCTCGATTTTTTGCCTCAAATTCCGAATATGAACCATCACCGTGTTGTTTGCCGAGGGAAGATATGGTTCAGACCAAAGCGCCTCATAAAGATATTGTACGGAAAAAACGCTTCCTCTGTTTTGGATGAGATGCGATAAGAGCTGGTATTCTTTGTGCCGTAAAAACACGGGGGAATTATTTAAAAAAACCTCTCCTGAAGTTGGGTGTACGGCCAGCCCGCCGATTTGAATGAATTCGTCATTCAGTTTGCCGCGTTGCTGATTCTTGGAGTAAATGTGATACCGTCTAAGCATAGCCTTTACTCTGGCTAAAAGTTCAACAGGGATAAAAGGCTTTGTGAGGTAATCGTCCCCGCCGGAATTTAATGCGATTTCCTTATCTGTGGGCAAGCTTTTTGCGCTTAAATACAGGATAGGCGCAGTCGTAACCCTGCGCATTTTTTCGCATACAGCAAAACCGGAATCTCCGGGCATCATGATGTCCAAGATAATCAGATCGATGCTGTTTTCAAGCATATCCAGCGCAGCTTCGCCGTTGTTGGCCTGTAATGTGGCATACCCCTCGCTTTGCAGCAGGGCTGCTGTTACTTCACAGATATCCTTATCATCATCTACGATTAAAATAGTTGATGGCTGCATTATATCCCGCCTCCCGTCCGGCAATTAAGTATAGCAAACAATGTGTATATTTCTTCGTGTAGCATATATAGCAGATTTAAGCTCAAACAATAAACTTTTAATAGATAATAGAAAAGCTTTATAATAGCGATTCAAAGATCATCTGGCTTTATTCTATCATAGATGCTTTTTTAATGTAAGCCCGACTTAAAAGGAAACCATAAGCCCTGTTTAGGGAGCGCCTTCACCGCGATAGAAATGCCGCAAACCACAATGGCCAGAGGAAATACAGCGTATTGATATGACAATGGAGTCTTTGCCAGGAGGAGACTTTCTCTTGAAGACAAATTAAAATAAACGTTGTCCAATTTCGCAATATTTTACAATTCAAATCCAAGGAAGACTCCCGATACGGTTGCTTTCCTACTTGCCATAAAGTATAACGTTATAATATAGTATTATAGATAAAACAAGGCAATGGAGAGTATATGTATTCAAAAATCATGGTTGTGAACGACAGCGAGGATATTTGCGAGGTTGTTGAGGTTCTTCGCACCAACGAAGGGTATGCGGTAATCGCAGCCGACAGAGGGGAAAGCGCGCTCCATCTGCTGAACCAATGCCATGACATTGATTTGATTATACTGGATATTATGATGCCGGGGAGATCAGCTTGCAGGAGTTTACGAATTGGTTGAAGGAGTCTTAATTTTTGACAGATAAGCGTTACAGAGAGGAGAAAGGCGGATGATGATTTTCTTATCCATGCTGGAATCCGATGCGGAACGCCAACTGTTTTTAGAGCTTTACAATCAGTACGGAAGCGCAATGCTGCGGGTTGCCCAGCGCTATTTTCCGAAAAGCCAGCAGGACGCGGAGGACGCCGTCCAAAATGCCTGGTTGAAGGCGGTGCAAAACTTTTCAAAAGTTCAGGATGTTTCCTGTAAGAAAAGAGGCGCCTACCTCGTCATCATAGTGAGGAACGAAGCGATTACAATTCTGCGAAAGCGCAAAAAAGAACTGCCCCTTGAGGATGCTTTTGCCGACGAAACAGCCTCCTTTGGAGACGGTGACGGAAAGACGATTATCAAGATGATCCAAACGATGCCGGAAACCTTCCGCGCGGTGTTGGAAATGCGATTTGTAGAAGAGCGAAGTACAAAGGAAATCGCCAAGGCGCTCAATTTAAAGGAAACCACCGTCAACACACGGATTCATCGAGGACGGGCAATCTTAATCAAAAAACTGCGAGAGGAGTATGCACGATGACAAACGATACAGAGCGTTTCGCATTGCGGGAGCTTTTTTTAGATGCCGCGGCAATTGAGTTTTCGGAAGAGCTTTTCTCCACGGAGCCAGTCGTCGTATCCCCTCGCTTTCAGCGGCAGATGAACGCCATGCTGACAAATCCACAGCGTTGGGCAAAGCGCCGTGTTCGCCCACTTTGGAAAAGGTGCGTGCAGACGGCGGCGGCGATCCTCTTGGTGTGCTCTCTGTCTTTGGGGATGCTGATGGCGGTCAGTCCTTCTGTGCGCGCCGCCGTAATGAATTGGGTCACGGAGTGGTACGAGACGCACATCCTCTATCGCTATTCCGGGGAGCAAATTTCCGGGGAACTGCCCAAGTATGAAATTACCGAACTGCCGGAGGGCTATGTGGAAACCGACCGGATTGAAATCCCGTCGGCGCTCTATGTAACCTATGAAAACGTAGAAGGCAGGCGTTTGTATTTTGACTATGCATATATGCAACAGGGTTCCGCGCTTGATATTTTAACAGAAAATGTGGAAATGGGGGATATCACGGTCAACGGTTTTGAAGGACAAATTTTCTTATCGCTTGATCCAAAGAACGATAACACGCTCACTTGGATTGATCCCAGCGCAAATCTTCAGTTTACGGTGCAAACACTTGCCGATGAATCCGCTCTTTTACACATAGCAGAGAGTGTTGCTTTAGTGGAATCGACAAAATAAAATATTTCTGATAAAACTTTTAAAAATAATGTAAGAAATACACCTCCTCAAAGCGTTAACAGGGTAAAGGCAAAATGGAAGCCTTATCCAACGCAGAGAGGAGGTGTATTTGATGAAGAGACGTATGTTTTCTTTAGCGGCACTACTGTTGCTGGTGTTATCGATTTCTGTTCAGGCGGTGCAGCTACGGGCGGCCGGAAATCCCAATTTGTCTTTCAACGGGACAACCGCAAACTGTTATGTGAATTACAGAAGCGCAAGCACTAGCGACAAGGTTTCCGCGACTCTGACCCTCTATCAGGGGAATACCTATGTGGACTCATGGAGCGGCTCTGGAACGGGATCGGTCTTTGTCTCCGGTCAGTGTGCCGTCAAGGGTGGAAAAAGTTACACCCTGACCCTGAGCTATTCTGTAAATGGAACGGCCAAGCCCTCTGTTTCCGTCAGCAACACCTGCCCGTAAGACTGATGCAGAAGAAACCGACGATCCCACGCCACCGGGGGTGCAAAGGAGCAGGCCAATGCAGTAAGTATTATAGCAAAGTCATTTTGCATGGCTCTAGTCCGGCATATTTTTTACAAAATGAGAAAAGAGGTATAACATAATTGAGCATAGGTGTTATTAGCATGAATGCTTATAAGAGGAGTAATGTATTCCTGGCACGGTATGGAAAAACGGGTGATAAATAGCATGAAGTATGACAAAGTGGGTGTTGCTAAGTGAGTTACAAACATAGTTTCGAGTTACTATGGATCGGACTTATTATAGGAGTTTTTGCAGGCTTCTTTTCATATCTGTTAGGAATTGCCTTAATCGCAATTGCGATTATACAAGCTGCGCTTTTTTATCGTTGCCCACATTGCAACTATTCACTTTTAAACATTAGGGGAATGATTCCAAATTGCTGCCCCCATTGCGGAGAAGATTTATAATAATGTTTTCATGCCCGAAAATTTATGGAATATTAAATGGGTATACATTCCGCGCTGCTTATAGTTTTTAGTGATAACTATTTTTACAATCTATATGGGAAAGCAGACCATACCAGATGGGTTTCTGGTCTTGTTAACATGACTATGAGTTTTGCAAACTGGAAGATTGGTTTCCCATATGCACTATTTTCATTACTGGCGGGTGTTGGCAACGTTACTTACTACGATGGTGCTCGGACAGAAATCACAAATGAAGATGAGATTACAAGTCGTTATATTTTAATTGAGGACAAGGATCACAAAGTTTCTTATCAGCCAAACACATATGTACCGGTAATTCAAGATATGGTAAGAATCTCACACACTTCTATTGCTAGCTACACTGGTAGTCCATATGGAAATCCCAGCATGGACGCAACAATGCCAATTAATGAAATAGCAAGTACCAATTTTTATAACAAAACCAATAATTTGAATATCGGTCTTAACCACTACATTTCGGGCAATGTGGCTGATTGCATAGTAGACACAGTTCCACGTGCAGTCTTTAGATTTGTAAAATAATAAATGTTTTTATTGCAGTATCATAATAAGATAAGCAATCTTTTAGTCATCTCTATAAATTTCAATAATAATTGTTCGCTTTTGATTCGGGATGCACCCAGCTAACAATCTCATACAGGTATGTCCACTCTAACGAGCAGGCGGCCCTCCGAGGCCGCCTGTTCACTTTTTAAAAATTGTTTACCGCTACCTGCATAATAGAATTTTTGCCCGCTTTTTCTGTTTCCAGACACCAGTATTACAAAGGAAGCCGAAACTGATGATCCCAAGTCTCCGGTATTCTTGTGCATGCGGAAATCGTTGCCGAATCAACTTCTTTGATGTGAAAGGCCAAGCATGATAAAAAAGCAAAGTAAGATATTCCTATTCATATTGCTAATTACACACGGTATTCTGATAATCTTGGTTACTCTTTGCAGAAAACATTATTGGACAAGCAATCCAACTTTATACTGGGACTACATCAAACGAAATGTGCAGTTAGTACCACTAAAAACAATTGATGAGATGTTCAATACTCTGATAGACAGCACCTAAAAGCAGGTCTAGATAACCCAGATTTGCCGCTTAACACAAAGCAGCCGACAGGAGCTCAGTACGAGCATCTGGCGGCTGCTTCTGTCTTGCCCACTTCAGTCACTGCCATGAGTTTTTTAAAGTCGTCACGGTTAAAGGTAACCCCGGAAACGCCGTCGTCCAAAAAAATTTTGATGTTGCGGGACTTGTTCCGCTTGGCATAATTGGTCAGCAGTGCCTTTTGATTGGAGATGCTGTTGCTTTCCCCTTCCTGCGCATCTTCGCGGGAGAGCCGATGGCACTGTGCCCTCACTGTTTGGGGCGCGTGTGGTGGCAAGTGTTTAATCGTCCTAATGCAAAGCGTTTTAAAATTAGGCATTTTGAAAAAGAATACCAATTTTACAATTTATAAATTTTTTATAAAAATAAAAGCATAAAAACAGAAAATAAAGCTAAATGCACAATAAAATTTTAAATCATTGGATGAAATGTTTATTTCAAAACACATAAAAATAAGCTATTATAAAAAATGAAATTGGATTTCATTAAATAGACTAAATCGTGTTTTGAAAGGAAAAGGGAGCATGGAAGGGAAAACGGGTAAAAAGAAATTTCTCAGTGCGACATCATTTGGCATCATAGCGACTTGGTTTGGCATGCATTGCGGCTCAGGTTTTGCAACGGGAACACAGTACACAATTTATTACAGCAAATATGGCTGGCTGGCGCTGATTATGCCCTTTATCACATGGGCGGTTTTGGGCGGTGCGTTTTACTTTATCTTTGAGTATGAGCGTGTGACCAAAATCAACACCTACAAGGATTATGCGCAGAATGTTTTCATTAAGAAAATCGGCATACTTTTTGTGATTGCCATCGATTTGTGGTCACTGTGCGCACAGATGCTGGGGGTTACCGGCATTCTGGCAGGCACGGGCTCCCTGTTTGAAGGAATTGGAGTCCCCTACTATCTGGGTGTTGTCATTATGGCAGCCATTGTTTTGTTTATGACAATATTCGGCGTGAAGACCATGATGAAGATTTCCTCTTACATCACTTACGGGCTGATTGTGATTATTGTGATTCTGGGCATAATTGGCGTTGCCCAAAACTGGTCCAACTTCTGGTGGGTTGTCAGCACTCGCCAGAATGATGGCGGAACATTCCTCGAGGCGCTGAAATCTGCCTGCACCTATTCCGGAGTTCAGATTGGCGCAATGTTCGCAATTGCCTCTATGGCTCCGCAGTTGGAAGACCGCAAAGAATCTGCCAAGACAGCGATTGGCGGCGCGCTTCTGAATGTTTTGATGCTTCAAATCCTCGGCATGGTGATCGTTGCAAGCTATCCGGACATCAATGCCGAGACGTTGCCGGTTCTGACGGCCCTGAACAACGCAGGCATCCCCGGCTTGGTATGGCTCTATCGTATTATGCTGTTCCTGGCACTCCTCAGCACCGGTGCCGGTTGCGCATTCGCAATTGTGGCTCGTTGGAAGGGCGTTATTGCAAAGAAGCTGAACTGCTCTGAAACAGTTGTTGCAGCTGTGATTGCCATTGTGATGATGGTGGTTGGCACATTTGGATCGAAGTTTGGTCTGGTGGCAGTGTTTTCTCAGGGCTATGGCTTCCTGTCTAAGCTGGCATGGCCTCTCGGCATTCTGCCGGCATTTCTGATCCTCCCCTGGCGCATTCACTATCTGCGCACAACGGGGAAGGATGCTCCGGAGCTTGCCAAAAAGTAATTTTCTCCCGCGCGGACAAACAGAATGTGGCTGCGCAATGAAAAGTTGAAAAATCTATAACCTACCCCTTATAAGGGGCCGCCTGCCTGAAAAGACGGGCGGCCCCGAACTCTGCTAATAAGGAATCTGTTTGATGAAAGAGAAAAAAATACCCACCAGCGTAGGCATTGCGTGTATGTGGTTTACACTGCAATGCGGCGGTGGATTTGCCACCGGAAAACAATATGCGGTGTATTACAGCACATATGGGTGGCTGGCATTGATTACGCCGTTTTTAACATGGGCAGTCGTTGGGATTGCGCTCTATTTCATTTTTGAATACTGCCGGGTGACCCGGGTCAAGAGCTATAAGGACTATGCACAAAGCGTGTTTATTAAAAAAATATCTTTCGTATTTGTGCTTTTGTTTGACATTTGGGCCATCGTGACACAGATCATAGGAGAGGTCAGCATCCTTTCCGGTGCCGGTGCATTATTTGAAGAGCTTTCGCTGAATTACTGGCTGGGGGTCCTTGCTGCGAGTATAATTGTCCTAATGATTGTAGTGTCCGGAGCGAAGACGATCATGACTCTTTCAACCTACCTGACGGTTGGTCTTGTCATTTGCATTGTGATTATCGGGACCATTGGCACGGCCCAGAACTGGCAGCAGCTCTGCAAAGTCGTGGCTGAAAGGCAAACCGGCGGGATGACGCTTGGGCAGGCGGTAAAGGATTCACTGGTGTATGCAGGTGTTTTGGTGGGAAGCATGTTTGCCCTGTGCGGACCGAGCGGCAGCCTGGAAAACCAAAAGGCCTCCGTAGGCGCTGCGGTCGGCGGAGCGGCGATAAATGCGCTGATGCTTCAAATCCTGGGTGTCGCAATGATTTCAAATTTTCCGGAAATCAACACGCAGGCACTTCCGGTTCTGTCGGTTTTACACGGCCTGCAATTGCCGGTATTTGAAAGTATTTATAAAGTGATGCTCTTTTTCGCGCTCACTTCGACAGGAACCACCTGTGCCTATGCCATTGTTACAAGATTTAAACCTGTGTGCACAAAATACTTTTCCTGCGGAGATCGCCTGAGCAGCGTAATCATCGCATCCGCACTTCTTTTGGTGGGGGCTTTTGGCTCGAAGTTTGGTCTGGAGGCCGCGATTTCAACAGGGTACGGCTATCTCTCCAAGCTGGCGTGGCCGTTGGGGGTGCTGCCGGCTGTGATTATTTTGCCGATCCGGCTGCATTACCTGAAGAAGAAACATACTGCCGCCCATGCTTCGGCAGGGGAGAAGCTTGTGACGGAGGGCAATTGATTAGAATAAAAGGCTGTCCGCTCCTTGGAGTGGACAGCCTTTCTCTATTCAACTGCTTAAAGCAGCTCACCAGTTTGCATTCTGGTAAACACAGGGGCGCAGTCGTCATTCATTTTTTCGATAATACCCTGAACGGTGGAAATGAAGACGTCCAGCCCGTCTTTGGGAATTTGATAGACGGTGCCACTGACGCTGATGCCGGCAAATATTTCGCCGCCAGAACTGCGCAGCGGAAAGGCAAGGCAGCGCATACCAAGGACGCCCTCTTCGTCATTCATGGAATATCCACGGCTTTGAATGCTTTTCAGATCCGCTTCGAGAGATTCCCGCGTACACAGGGTCTTTGGCGTGGAAGCAATCAATTGTGTGCGCTGAAAATACTTGTTTAAGGCCGCTTTTGAAAATTCGCTCAGAAATAGTTTGCCGCAGGCATTGAGATACAAGGGATACGAATAGCCGAGGTGATGATAGACACGCAGCATTTGCTGCGTTGATATGACCTCGTCAATATAGGTAACTTCACTTCCGTTCAGAATACCCAAAGCACAGGACATGTTTGTCCGCTTCATAATTTCACGGAGATAGGGGTGCAGCAATTGATTCAGCGACAGATTTTCTCTCATAGAGTTCCCAACCCATAAAAACTTATAGGACAGAGAGTAAAACTGCGTATCGGAATCCTGCTGTGCGTATCCGTTGTCAATCATTGCATTTAAAATGCGCATTGCGGTGCTGGCAGCAACGCCGCTCTTTTCGGCAATTTCATTTAAACGCATGGCTCTTCCGCCGGCTGCCATCGCTTCGGTAATTCGGAACATGCGGTCTATCGACTGGTTTGCAGAAGCTTTTTCCACCATATGAGCACCTACTTGCATTTTTTTAAATTATAGCATTATCAGAAATGGAAAGCAAGCGGGTATAAATAATAAAATTTAGTTTTATTATTTGCAAAAAATAAAAGGATAAATTAAATTTTTAAATTTTCATTTAACTAATATATTGACTTTGCGTTATATGTTGAACTATAATTAAAATGAAATCCAATTTCAAAATATAACGAGAGGGGATAGGAATGGGGTCAACGGTACATATCATCGTAGGTCACTATGGAAGTGGAAAGACGGAATTTGCAGTGAACTATGCCATTAACCTAAAACGAAACGGCGCGGATGTGGCACTGGCCGACCTGGATATTGTAAATCCGTATTTTCGAACCCGGCAACAGGCAGATATGCTGGGGGCCAGGGGAATCAATGTGGTTTCAAGTAATCTGGGAAACGACTGGAAAATTGACATTCCCGCTCTCAGTGGGGCATTACAGTCATTTTTTATTGAAAGCGGCCGCGAAAATGTCATTGATGTGGGCGGCAATGCGGTCGGAGCCAGAGTGCTGGCCCGCTTTCGCGATGAGATCATCGAAGGGCATTATGACATGTGGATGGTGGTCAATGCCAACCGGTTTGAAAGCCAAACAGCAGAGCAGGCCATTTCCTTCGCGGAATCCATCATGCAGACCAGCGGCCTTCACATTACAGGTGCAATCAATAATACGCATATGCTGCGTGAAACAACCATTGAGGACATTCTTCACGGGAGCAAGGTGACAGAGGAAGTATGCAGACGGATGAATATTCCCTGTATTTATACCGTGTGCCCCCAATTCCTTCTTGAAGCGTGCAAACAGAAGAAAGGCCAAATTGTCGGGGAATTGTTTCCCATCGAAATGTTTATGAGGCCCCAGTACTTGTAAAATGAAGCGGAAAGACAGGAAAAGCTAAGGAAAGATAAGGTGAAAACATGAGAGCAAAGATGACAATTGATACAGAACGCTGTAAGGGCTGTGGGCTTTGCGTGTCTGTTTGCCCTGTCAAAATCATGAAAATTGACAGGAGCATTACCAACAAAAAGGGCTATCATGCAACGAGCAATATTGCGATTGAGAAGTGTATAGCGTGCGGCAGCTGTGCAATTACCTGCCCTGAGGCAGCAATTACTCTTGAAAAAGACTGATAGCGGAGAAAGGATAAAATATGGCTAGAGTATTGATTAAAGGCAATGAAGTGATTGCCGAAGCTGCTCTGCGGGCAGACGTTGATGCGTTTTTTGGATATCCCATCACTCCGCAGAACGAAGTCCCTGAGTATCTTGCACGGGAGCTTCCGAAAAAGGGCAAGGTTTTCTTACAATCCGAGAGCGAATTGGCAGGCATCAATATGGTGCTGGGTGCGTCTGCGGCAGGCGCGCGTGTCATGACCAGCAGCTCTGGTCCGGGCCTGTGCCTGATGCTGGAGGCCATCTCTTCTATGGCACTGACCAGACTCCCTGCCGTGATTATTGACGTTATGCGTTCCGGCCCGGGCGCCGGTGACCTTGCTCCTGCGCAGGAGGACTGGAAGTTATCCGGCAATGGCGCGTATAAAATCCCCATTCTGCTGCCGGGCAATGTGCAGGAACTGGCCAACATGGTCTATGAGGCGTTTGACATTGCCGATCAGTACGGAACGCCCGTTTTGGTTTTGGCGGATGGTATGCTGGGCCAGATGATGGAGCCGGTTGATTTTGAAAAGCTGCCTCTAAGAAGAACAAATTTGCCTGATAAGCCCTGGCGCATGGCCAGTGTCAGTGAGAAGGGCTACCGTACGCAGATGCAGCTGACCTTTGGCAAACCGCTGACCGAGTTTACCGATCGTTTTGAAAATGAGACGATGCCTGAAATCAAGAAAAACGAAACCCGATATGAAGCGTTTGGCCTGGAGGATGCAGACATTGTGGTTGCTGCGTATGGTACTGCTGCCCGCATGGCCAAGGCAGCAATCAAGGAGTTGCATACGGACAAGAAAATTGGTTTCATTCGGCCCATGACTGCATGGCCTTTTCCGGAAGAGCCTTTCCGGCAGATTGGAAAAAGCTGCAAAGCAGTTATTTGCCCCGAAATCAATACAATCGGCCAGATGATTGACGATGTGCGCATTGCCGTCAATGGCAGAATGCCCGTGTATCACGTTGGTAATACCAAGACCGGACCACTCAATACGGAAAATGTAGTGCGCGCACTGGAAGCATACCTGAAGGAGGAAGTAAAGTGAGTGTTGTTTTCAAAAGAGCGGAAAGCCTGACTCCGACAGAGTTTACCTATTGTCCGGGCTGCGCGCATGGGATTGCCACCAACTGCGTTGCAAAGGCGATTGACGATCTTGGCATTAAGGATCAGACGATCCACGTGTCCTGCATCGGATGCGGCGGACTGACGCCCATGTTTTTTGACACCGATACCATTCTTCCCATGCACGGACGCGCGCCCGCCACGGCAACGGGCATTAAGCGCATCCATCCTGACAAGATTGTCTGGACCTATCAGGGCGACGGTGATCTGGCGTCCATCGGTACTGCGGAGATTGTGCAGGCAGCCCACAGAGGTGAAAAAATCACCACCATTTTTATTAACAACACAACCTATGGCATGACGGGCGGCCAAATGGCGCCCACCACGCTGGTTGGGCAGAAGACAACAACTTCGCCCTATGGGCGTGACGAAAATCACTGCGGCATGCCTATCCGCATGAGCGAGCTTTTGGCAACCATCGAGGGCTCCAAGTTCATTGCGCGTGTTGCAACCGATACCCCCGCCCACATCCGTCAGGCACAGAAGATGATCAAGCGTGCCTTTGAGTGCCAGATGAAGGGGCTGGGCTTTGCAATGGTCGAAGTTCTGTCCACCTGCCCGACCAACTGGGGCAAGACGCCCGCCGAGGCTATGAAGTGGCAGACTGAAAATATGATTCCTTATTTCCCGCTGGGCGTTTACAAAGATTTTGAGTGAAAGGAGAATAACCATGATTAATGAAAAATTGATTGTTGCGGGATTTGGTGGACAGGGTGTTCTGATGATCGGCAAAATGGTGGCGCTGTCTGCAATGGAAAATGGCATGGAAGTCAGCTGGCTGCCCGCATATGGCAGCGAGATGCGCGGCGGCACGGCGACCTGCAGTGTCAGCGTGTCGGACGAGCCCGTGGATTCTCCCATGATTCTGAAGCCTACATCGCTGATTGTCATGAATCTTCCGTCTCTGCTGAAGTTTGAAGATCGCCTTGCGGCAGGCGGAATTATGATTATCAACAGCTCTCTGGTACATCAGGAACCAACCAGAACCGATATCAAGGCTTTCAAGATTCCATTCAACGATCTTGCAATGGAGGCGGGCAATGAGCGCGGCATGAACATGCTGGTTGCCGGAGTCTACGCTGCAATTACAGAGAAAATTTCTCTGCAGAATCTTTACGATGCTGTTGACCACACCTTTGTTGACGCCAAGGCAAAGTTTGCGCAGGGAAACAAAGAAATGATCAAGTGCGGTTATGATTATGCAACCAAAAGCTTCAAGATGTGAAGATACAGGAGAGTGTCTGTGAAGGATATTTATCGTATTTTAGTGATTAATCCCGGCTCGACTTCTACAAAGGTTGCCTATTATGAAAATGAGAAGGCAGTCTGCGAAAAGAATTTGGATATTGATCATTCCCTGATTGCAAACATGAAGGGGATTTTTGATCAGTATGACCTGCGCAGATCTACAATTCAAAAGTTTATGGAAGAAGAGCAGATCAATCAATCCGATCTGGATGTGATTGTATCCCGCGGCGGCGGAGGTGGAAATCTGATGTCGGGTGCATACCGGATTGAAGAAAATTTGGTTGAGCACTGTCATAATTTTGCCATTCCCCACGCCTCCAGTCTCGGCCCTGTCATTGCCTATGACATGGGCAAGGAGCTGGGCATTCCCGCTTTTATTTATGACGGCGAGGGGGTCAATGAGTTCTGTGCTCTGGCCACGCTTTCCGGGCTGAAGGAATTTCCCATTGCGCCCGGTTCCCACACACTGAATGCCAAGGCGGCTGCCCGCATCGGTGCGGAGAAGCTGGGCGGTGGGCTGGCTGACTTCAATCTGGTTGTCTGTCATCTGGGCGGCGGAACATCCACTTCTGCGCATCAGCATGGAAGGCTGATCGACTCCACCAGTGACGGCTACGCCGCCGAGCGGGCGGGCGGCATGCCCTTCCTTGCCATCACCGGATTCATCAAGGGCTGCTATTCCGGGGTATACGACCAGACCGATATGATGAAGCTGTTTATGGGCAAGGGCGGTTTGATGTCCTATCTGGGCACCAGCGACCTGCGGGAAGTGGAAAAGCGCATGGATGCCGGAGACGAGGATGCCAGGTTCTACTTTGATGGATTGGTTTATCAGCAGGCCAAGGATATCGGCGCCATGGCTACTGTCCTGAATATGGCTGTTGACGCCATTGTGCTAACCGGCGGTATGGCATATTCCAAGCGTCTGGTGGAGGAGCTTGCCAAGCGCACGGAAAAAATTGCACCAATAATTGTTGCCGCAGGCTCCCATGAGATGGATTCTCTGGCCTCCGGCGCACTGCGTGTGATTCGCAAAGAAGAAAAATACCATCTGTTTGGAAAAAGCGAAGCGGAGGATCGGTACATTGGAGAATAAGCTGAATTCAATTGAAGTCATGCTGGACAATCATCACGTCCATCTGCGCCAGGAAACTGTTGAAAAGCTGTTCGGCGAAGGGTATGTGCTTCCACAGAAAAAGTATCTGGGCGGCGGAGAATATATTTCCACCGAAACCATTGATGTCACCGGCCCCAAGGGAACAATCAGCGGAATTCGCGTGATGGGGCCCAACCGTCCGTTTGATCAGGCGGAGCTGTTGCAGAGCGATGCCCTGAAACTGGGTGTCAACGCACCCATCGTAGAGTCTGGTCACCTTGAAAATGCCTGCGAGCTGACACTTGTTGGCCCAAAGGCGTCTGTGACACTGAAGTGCGGAATCGTTGCGGCGCGCCATGTGCACATCTGTACAAAGGACCTTGCAAGAATCGGCGTAAGAAATATGCAGACGGTTTCCATCACCTCCGGCGGCATCCGTTCGGTAACATTCCACAATGTCATTGTGCGGGAGAATACGGTCAGTGATGTAAACGTGATCCACATGGACTTTGAAGAAGGAAATGCCGCAGGCGTGAAGAATGGCGACATTCTGGAGCTGGAGTTTTAATGAAGTTTGAAACACATCATGTCTGCCTGAAGGTAGCCAGCATTGACAGGGCAAAAAGATTCTATGAGCAAGCCCTGGGCTTTCGTGAAAATGCTGTGTGTCATCATACACCAACCGTAAGATCCTGCTTCATGATGACTTCAGACGGCCTGATGCAGATTCAGCTGCTGCAGCTTCCCGACTATATACCCCGGGATACTGCGTACGGTCATCTGGGCATGAAAACGGAAGATATTCAAAAGAGCTTTGAGTTTCACACGCAGATGGGCTGCGTCAGTGCACAGATTGTTGAGCAGGCTCATCAGTTTGGGTATTTCATCAAGGACCCGGACGGGTATGAGACTGAGTTGGTGCAATTAAAATAATATACAAAAAGGAGCAGGCATAATGAAAATCACAAGTGTTGAAATTTTTCAGGCAAAAGTAGAATCCCCCACACCGGGCTGGTTTCCCGTCTGCGTGCGAGTAAATACCAATGAGGGAGTCTATGGCTGGGGCGAATCCGGGATCCCTGTCATGAGCGGCCGCGATGCAACTATGACGATGATTAAGGAGATCGCTCCCTTTATTCTGGGGATGGATCCGCTGGAAAACGAGGTCATCTGGCAGAAGCTGTTTCATGGCGCCTACTGGTCTTACGGCGGCGGGTCAATTCCCTTTGCTGCCATCAGTGCGATTGACATTGCACTTTGGGATATCAAGGGTAAGGTTGCCAATATGCCGGTTTACAAGCTGCTGGGCGGCAAGGTCAATCAGAAGATCAAGGCTTATGCAAGCCAGATTCAGTTGGGGTGGGGGCCCATCAGTGAACCGGTCGTTACGCCGGAGCAGTATGCGGCGGAGGCGAAGCGTGCTGTTGCGGACGGCTTCACCGCAGTTAAGGTCGATCCCCTGTGGACGGACGACAAGGGCCTGTGCACTAACCCGCAGCGTGTTTTCCGCCCCAATGTGTCTGACTGGGAATGGAAAAAAATCAATACCAAGCATCAGCTACAGGTGGTTTCCGATCGCGTAGGTGCAATTCGGGACGCTGTGGGAGACAGTGTCGGTATTGTCATCGAACTGCACGGCATGTGCGATGTGAACACTGCCATTCAGCTGGGACGTGAATTGGATCAGTACGGCTGCCTGTACTATGAGGAGCCCAGCCAGTCCATTGATTACCGCTATACGCTGGAACTGAAGAAAAACGTTCAGACCCGTGTCGCCACCGGCGAGCGCATTGGTTCTGTGTGGGGCTTTAAACAGTTTATAGAGAACCGTGCCATTGATGTGGCACAGCCCGATCTGGGGGTTGTCGGCGGCATCACGGAGATGAAAAAGACCTGTGACTTCGCAAATGCCTACGACGTGGGAATTCAGATGCACTGCATGGCCGGCCCCATTGCCTGTGCAGCTACCTTGCAGGTGGAGGCGGCAATCCCCAACTTTGTCTACCATGAGTGTCTGCAATGGAACACGCTTCCGGTGTTTACCACCATCGGAAAATATGACGATATGCTGCTGCCCCAAAATGGCAGCTTTGAAGTTCCCGAGCGTCCCGGCATCGGTCAGGAGCTGAGCGAGGAGGCCATCGCCAAGTCTGAGATTATTACTGTGAAGTAAAGGATAGCTTTGTCCCTGCTTAAATAGATAGGAGTTCCGAATATGAAAGTTCATACCGTAACTGGCGAAATTGATACCTCTGAATTGGGGTATACGCTGATTCACGAGCATGCTGTGACCTGCTGTGACTGGTCTATGCGAATGTGCCTGCGAAAGCAGTTCTGCGAGGAGGAGCGATTGCTGGAAATGGCTGTAACCCAGCTGGGAAAAGCGTATGCAGCTGGAATCAGGACAATCGTAGACGGAACTCCCATTAATTTGGGCAGGGACATTCGTCTGATTAAACGTGCTTCAGAACTCAGTAAAGTCCGGGTGATCGTATCCAGCGGGTTTTATCACCAGGAAGACCCTTGGCTTGTATGGAAACCCAAAGAAGAAATATATGATTACCTTGCGTATGAGTGCGCCCACGGATTGGAAGAGACGAGCATTCTGCCTGGAATTATGAAATGTGCGGTGGACTACCGGGGGATGACGTCTTACATTCTAAAAATGCTTGGAATTACGGCGGATGCAGCAAAAAAATACAGGCTTCCTGTTTTTTGCCATACCATTCCAGAGCTAAAACAAGGAGGCGCCGTGCTGGATATTATGCAGGAACACGGTGTTCCGCTAAACCGCGTGGTTGCTGGACACAGCGGCGATGTGGACGATATTGAATATCTGGAATCCTTGCTGCAGCGCGGCTGTTATGTTGGACTGGATCGTTTCGGCACCGTAACAGCTACGCCCGGCACAACACTGGAAAGAAGAACAGATACGTTGATTCGACTATGCAAGGACGGCTGGGAAAAGCAGCTGCTTATTTCCCATGATTACGCCCCATACACGGGCTTTGTACCATCGTGGAAAGAAGCGTGTACAAACGAAGCGTTGGAAAACCCCGTAAATTTTACCTACTTTGAAAAGTATGCAGTTCCTATGCTGCTTGAAAAGGGTCTTCCTATTGATACAATCAGAAGAATCACAAATCAAAATCCACGTAATTATTTTGAAGGAATTTCCCTGTAAAGAGTCGTGACTGAAAAGGATGGAATGCATTATGAAGGTAGTGTTTTTTTACAATGAACATGGCTCCCCTAAGTGTGAGGAGTATTATCATCTGTTTGATGAGAGCAGCGTTGAGCTGAAGAAGGTTCTGGATGGCGGAAGTGATGATGAAACTGTTGCCGCCTGTGAAGGGGCTGATGCCGTCATTACCTGCATTCAGCCCTTTCCAAAAAATGTGATTGAGCGGCTTGATTCCAGCGTAAAAGCAATCGTGCGCGTTGCCATGGGCTATGATATCATTGATTTAGAGGCGGCAACGGAGCGCGGTATCTATGTTTGCAACGTTCCGGATTACGCCATGGAGGAAGTTGCGGTTTACCAGGCAGCTCTGATTTTGGGAACTCTGCGCAAAGTCTGCTGGTATGACTGGAAGGTTCGTTCGGGAGAGTATGATCACCTGGGATATCTGTCTGGCTATCCCGCCAGAAGAATCTCCGCCATTTCCATAGGCTTGCTGGGCTTTGGACGTATCGCAAAGAATCTGGCCAAGTATATGCTGGCATTTGGAGCCACGGTTTATGGGTTTGACCCGTTCCTGAGCGACGAAGTGTTGCAGGAGCATGGCGTCATTCCTGCTAAGACGAAGGATGAGATCTTTGAAAAGTGTGATATCATTTCGCCAAACATTCCTTTGATGGAGTCCTCCTATCATATTATCGACGCAGACGCTATCTCTAAAATGAAGGATGGCGTAATTATCGTAAATACCGGGCGCGGGCCGCTGGTTGATCAGGAAGCATTGATTGCGGGGCTGCGGAGCGGAAAAGTTCGGGCGGCGGGACTGGATGTGTTTGAAGTTGAACCGCTGCCTATGGATAGCCCTCTGCTGGAAATGCGCAACGTCATTCTGACACCCCACATTGCGTATCAGACGAATGAGTCATTTGATGAATTGCAGCACAGGGCTGTTGAATATGCCATCGAAGGGGCAAAAGGTCTGGTTCCTCGTGGAGCGGTCAACCCCAATGCCAGAGCTTAATAAAGAAAGAGAAAGAATTGTATAAAAGAAGTTAGCCTACTATTGGCACTCTTATTGTGCACTTCGAGCATCATAGAACCGGTTTCAGCTAGAACGATAGGCTCGCCCTCTGGTGCTTCTTTGAGCAGTAACGATTGTTCCCTGACAGTATGGTGTTTTTTAGCCAGTGAAACCGACAACAATTTTAATTGCTGATGCCGTTACCGTAAGTGACGGCACAAACAGCTTACCCGCACCATGTAGCGGCAAATGTAAAGTATAACAAAGGCGCTTGGAAACCAAAAGATATTAAGAAATTAAATAGATACTAATAAATTTTATAGTAATAGGGAAAGCTGGCTGCATGTTTTGCATGCAGCCAGCTTTTTTTCAAGGCTGTCCAGCGTATGCGTTCTTGACCATTGGCAAATGCTTTGGAGAATGGGAAGCACGGACTTTCCCTTGGAGGTCAGAGCATATTCCACTTTAGGCGGAATCTCATTGTACTGTGTACGGCTGATGATTCCGTCCGCAATCAAATCTTTCAGCATCGCGGCAAGCACCGCATCGGTGATATTGCCCAGCTCTTTTCGAATTTCATTATACCGCAACACTTCTGCAGAGGATAAAACGCAGATAATTCTTGACTTCCATTTGCCGCCGAATATGTCAAGCCCGTATTCTATTGGGCACATCATTTCTTTTTCAAGCTTCGGCTCATATTTCAATAGACTCGCCTCCCGATTTCACATAATTGTACGGACTAACTATAGCAAACAAAAGTAACTATAATTTCTTATTCATATATTCTCTTTTTTAATTTGGAATTCATCGTACTGTCTGGTAAAGTATGAAATCTTATGTGTAACCTTTTCAAGATGTCGATTCATTTCCGCAATATGTTCTTCTACCTCTCTCTTGTGTGCAACCAGCATTTCACATCTGTCTTTAAGCGTCTCTGGTCCTTGCAGGCTTAAATCGACAAAATTACGAATCTGTTTTATGGACATACCTGTATTTTTTAAGCAACAAATTAAACTCAGCCATTCCAAATCTTCATCGGAATAATGTCGGATTCCGCTATTTGTTCGTTTTACATTTGGTAATAGCCCTTCTTTTTCATAATATCGCAACGCGTTCGGACTCAGATTTGTTTTCTCCGCTACCATCCTCACTGTATATCCCATATCGTGGCCTCCTAAATTTTTCATAAAACTATTGACTTAGCGTTAACGCTAAGGTTTATGATAATTTTACAAGACCATCCAACTATATGTCAAGAAACACAGATAAGGAGGAAGGACGATGAAGTCATTAACTGATTGCTACAAACTTTCCAACGGGGTGGAAATCCCCTGTATAGGTTTTGGAACCTGGTAGACCCCAGATGGGGATGTCTGTGTTTCGTCTGTATTAAGTGCAATGGAAGCAGGATACCGTCACATTGATACTGCGCAAGGTTATGGCAATGAGGAAAGCGTGGGCATTGCTGTGAAAAAAAGCGGTATCCCCCGCAAGTCGCTTTTCATTACATCCAAGTTGACCAACAGCGAGCATGGATACGAAAAAACCCTTGCCGCTTTTGAGGAAACGATGAAAAAGCTGGATATGGATTATCTGGATCTTTTCCTGATTCACTGGCCCAACCCCATTGCGTTTCGCAATAGCTGGCGGGAGGCGAACGCCGGTACATGGAAGGCGTTTGAAGAACTGTACAAAGCCGGACGCATTCGGTCCATCGGCATCAGCAATTTTCGTCCGCACCATATCGAAGAATTGTTGAAAACGGCTACAATTCCCCCAATGGTGAACCAAATTCGCCTTTGCCCCGGCGATACGCAGGATGAGGTTGTTGATTACTGCCGTTCCAAGAATATGCTGCTGGAGGCGTACAGTCCATTGGGTGTCGGCAAAATCTTTGAAGTGCGGGAAATGAAAACGCTCGCAGAGAAATACGGGAAATCTATCGCGCAAATATGTATTCGGTGGAGCCTGCAGCGTGGATATTTACCCTTGCCCAAGTCGGTGACGCCCACTCGCATCAAGGAGAATACAGAGGTGTTCAATTTTGAATTGGATGCGGCGGATGTGCAGCTCATTGCCAACCTGAAAGGCCGTGTCGGCTATTCGTCCGATCCGGATAAAACAACATTCTAAATATTAATGGAGGATTATCTATGCGGAATTTTGATTTTTACGCCCCCGCGCGTATTTTGTTTGGAAAAGGTGAGGAAAACCGCATCGGGGAATTGCTGAAGCCCCATGCAACAAAGGTCTTGTTGCATTACGGTGGCGGCAGTATCAAAAAAAGTGGCCTATATGATGTTGTGACCGCTTCCCTCAAAGCAAGCGGCCTGTCTTTTGTCGAACTTGGCGGCGTCAAGCCCAATCCACGTCTTTCGTTGGTGTATGAGGGGATTGCTCTGTGCAAGCGAGAGAATGTCGATCTCATTCTTGCGATCGGCGGTGGCAGCACCATTGATTCCTCAAAGGCCATCGCCATGGGTGTTTACTATGACGGCGATATTTGGGAGGTTTATGAACAAGGTAAGGTGATTAAGAAAGCCTTGCCGGTAGCCACGATCCTGACTATCCCGGCAGCGGGAAGTGAATCCAGTGGCGATACAGTCATCACCAACGAGGAAAGGCAGTTGAAGTATGGCTACGGCAGCCCGCATCTGCGCCCCCTGCTCAGCATCATGAACCCGGAACTGTTCTTTACCCTGCCGAAAAATCAGCTAGCCAACGGTGTGGCAGACATGATGAGCCATGTTTTTGAACGTTATTTTACCAATACCACGCATACCGACCTGACGGATGGACTGTGTGAGGTCACGCTTAGAACACTGATGAAAAACGCGCTTCTCGCCAACAAGGATATGAAAGATTATGATGCTTGGGCAGAGCTTGGTTTTTCCGGAACAGTTGCCCACAATGGCCTTGTAGGGATGGGTCGCCAGCAGGACTGGGCCTGCCACGGTATGGAGCATGAGCTTTCGGCCATATATGATGTAGCACACGGCGCGGGTTTGGCGGTATTGACCCCCGGCTGGATGCAGTATGTCTATAAGGATAACATCAATATGTTTGTGCAGTTCGCTGTAAATGTAATGGGCGTGGAAGGCAGCTACCGCGATCCTGATGCCATTGTTCAGGAAGGTATTAACCGGCTGCGGGAATTTTTCTGCAAGATGGGACTGCCTGGAACGTTGTCGGAATTGGGTGTTGGAGAAGACCGACTGGAGGAAATGGCCAAAAAATCTACTGGTGCGGCTTTCGGAGAAGAAAAACCGATTGGTGGGCTGAAAAAACTTTACTGGCAGGATGTGCTTACTATATATAAATTGGTGAAATAGAGCTCTATTGATTCTGACATAAAAAGCACGCCTTATTTATATGCTGTTTTTAATCGTTCCGAAATGCTGACAAAGTATTTGCAATAGCAGAAAGTCCGTCTTTTCCTCAGAAAGCTTCCACGCCTTTGGTGTGGAGGCTTTCTGATTGTTGTGACAATATTTTCTGTTCTGAGGTTCGCTCAGTTGCGGGACTGCGGTAGGCTGCTGTTTGAGGATTCGAAGCACGATTTCTTGGCTGTCAACAGGCGTTGGTTGAGGTGTTTCCGGTGTTTCAGTGTAGTAAAGATAATGCAGGATGGCATTACAATGGATGGGGCCTTGTGCCGTCCCTGCCACCGATTCCTTGCTGGCGATATTCCAGCCACTCTTTTTCTGGATGCACTAGAAAGGAGGAATAAAAGTGGATATAGAGAATGAAAAAGTACAAAATTGCCCGTTTGCTTTTTATATTGGATAAAAAAGCTGGCGAAACGAAAGGAATTCGAGGAGCTTATCAGCAAAAACCTAATTATATGAATGACCGCTCTTGAGAAATAGAAGCCATTGTGTTAAAATTTAATATATTGCATTGGCCTTTTTTCTCTTAATGGGAAAGGAGTTCAATAAGTGGGTAAAAGCCTGAAAGGAAAGGAATGCGGAACAGGCATCGGTCAAAGAAAAGCCGGTGGATTTTACGCCAGATTCGTAAATAAAAATGGTAAGCTCCAAGAGAAATATTTCTTCGTACTTGCGGAGGCTCGCAACTGGCTGGAAGACGCAAGGTATGCGGATAGACATGATAATATGTTTGCTCCGGCAGATATAATCTTGGGCACATGATTTGCATACTGGATTGATAACATTGTGGGAGATTTGGCCCCCAATACTCGGAGAAATTATCGAGAGCGGTACATCCATAATATCCAACCTGTTATTGGCAGTATGCTGTTGGCAGAGATTAAGCCTATGCTCTGCAAAATGGTCTTGAATAAGATGGGAGATAAATACGCAGGTTCTACGATTCGTCAGGTCTATATTGCCATGGGGACTATGCTCAAGTCTGCTTTAATGAACGATTTGATTGCAAAACACCCAATGAATGGTGTAAGATATACAAAGCCGATTCGTGCTGTGGAGGATAATAAATATCTTACAGTGGAAGAGCAACAGAAGTTCTTAGAGGCTGCGAAAAGGTCGCGTAGCTATTTTCAATTTGCTCTGATTTTAGAAACCGGTTTGCGAACTGGGGAACTGATCGGACTGACATGGGATGCGATTGATTGGGAAAAGCGGACGTTGACCGTCAATAAGACCTTAGAGTATCGGTACAAGCAAGGGCCATTGGCGAAACGGAGAGCCTGTAAAAAACAGTGCCTATGATACGCACTTATATAAGTTGTGCGACAAGGCTGGTATCAAACGTTTCTCTATGCACACCCTCCGACAGACATACGCCACAAGAGCAATTGAGAGCGGCATGCAGCCCAAAGTGCTTCAAAAGCTGCTTGGACACGCAAGCATTAAAACGACTATGGATCGATATGTTCATGTAATAGACGATTCATTATTAAACGGTGTTCGGCAATTTGAATCCTATCAAATTGCTAACGTGGAGTAAAGATGGTGTAATTGCCACTCCGAAAACGCCGCAAACCATTGAAAACAAAGGAGATTAAAATTCTATGAAGCTCGGTATCGTGGGCCTGCCCAACGTGGGTAAGAGCACCTTGTTCAACGCCATCACCAACGCGGGCGCGGAGTGCGCCAACTATCCCTTCTGTACCATCGAGCCCAATGTGGGCGTGGTGGCCGTGCCGGACGAGCGGCTGGACGATTTGGCCCGGATTTATGAGCCGGACAAGAAAACCCCCGCGGTGGTGGAATTTGTGGACATTGCGGGGCTGGTGAAGGGCGCAAGTCAGGGTGCGGGCCTTGGAAATAAGTTTCTGGCCAACATTCGGGAGACGGATGCCATCGTCCACGTGGTCCGCTGCTTTGACGACGAGAACATCATGCACGTGGTGGCGGACGCGGGGACCAACGTGCCGGTGGACCCGCTGGGCGACATCGGGACCATTGATCTGGAGCTGGTAATGGCGGACCTTGATATGGTGAACCGTCGGGCAGAAAAGGCAGCCAAGGCGGCCAAGGGTGATAAAAAATTCCTCCGGGAGGAGGCTGTGTTCCGGGCTTTGGCGGCTCATTTGGACGCGGGCAAGCCCGCACGTACGTATGAGTGCGAGCCGGATGAGATGGCGATGATCGCCACTGCCGACCTTTTGAGCCTGAAGCCCGTAATTTACGCCGCCAACACCGACGAGGCGGGCTTTACCAAGCTGGAGGAAAACAAGTATTATCAGCAGGTGAAGGCGCTTGCCGAGAGAGAGGGCAGTCAGGTGCTGCCCATCTGCGCCCGGATGGAGCAGGACATTGCGGAGCTGGAGGGCGAGGAGAAGGAACTGTTTCTGGAGGAGCTGGGTGTGGAGGAGTCCGGTCTGGACCGGCTTATCAAATGCTCGTATTCGCTGCTGGGCCTGATTTCCTTTTTGACCTACGGAAAGGACGAGTGTCGTGCCTGGACCATTAAAAAGGGAACAAAGGCCCCTCAGGCTGCCGGAAAAATCCATACCGACATCGAGCGGGGCTTTATCCGGGCGGAGGTCATCGCCTACGAGGATATGGTGAGCTGCGGCGGGGTCAATCAGGCCAAAGAGAAGGGCCTTCTGCGCAGCGAGGGCAAGGACTATGTGGTTCGGGATGGGGACATGATTTATTTCCGCTTCAACGTGTAAATTTCCGCCGAGGCCGGATGCAGGGGCTTTCCGGACCGCGCGGGAGAAAAGCGCTTTTTCACACATATGCGGCCCGTTTGACGGCGGGCGGCAGCTTTGTAAGTCCACCGCTGTGCGGCTTAGATAGAAAAGGTAGAAAGAGGAGAGTGCTTATGAAACGAGCGGTAAAAAAGAAAGACAAGTCCGGCGGGCAAATGAATGGTCATAAAAAACGACAGAGCACAATCCGGAAGGAACTGATGCTGGAAATCTGCATTCTGGCGGCCATCCCCATCATTCTGCTGGGGGCACTTACCTCGTTTTTAATTTTCAGCAGCACGCAAGATACCCTGGAGCAGACCTTCCAGCAGATTTCCGACGCGGCCGCAGACAAGGTGCAGGCAGAGCTGGAGGCCATTAAAAACGTGGCTATGGAAACCGGTTACGTGGCCCGGCTGTCCGACGATTCCCTTACAAAGGAGGACAAGCAGGCCATCATTGACCAGCGAGCCAAGGAGCACGGCTACCAGCGGGGCAATGTGCTGAATCTGGACGGAAAAAGCCTTCTCGACGGGGTTAACTATTCCGACCGGGAGTATTTCAAACAGGCAAAATCGGGCAGGGCATGGGTTTCTGACCCGCTGGTCAGCAAGAAGACCGGGGCCATGACCGTCGTGATTGCCGCGCCCATCTGGCAGGACGGCATTTCCGGCAGCGTGGTGACCGGCGTGGTGTATTTTGTTCCCAAGGAGACGTTTCTCAGCGACATCGTGTCCGAAATTCATGTCAGCGAAAATGGGGGCGCCTATATGCTGAATAAGCAGGGCACCACCATCGCCCATCAGGACATGGGGGTTGTAGTCAGTCAGGAGAACACCATTGAGGCTGCCAAGACGGACACCTCTCTTGCGGCGCTGGCCGGGCTGGAGACAAAGATGACGGAGGGCGGGGCCGGCTTTGGGCAGTACACCTATAACGGTGAGACTAATTTCCTGGCCTATGCGCCCGTTGAAGACACCGACGGCTGGAGCCTTGCCATCAACGCGCCTGTGAATGATTTTATGGGCTCCACCTTCCGGGCGATTTTGATAACCATGGTGCTGATTGCGTTGACGATTGTGGGGGCTGTGGTGGTTGCCCTGCGAGTGTCCAAGCGGATTGGCGACCCCGTGGCAAAATGTACCCGGCGGCTGGAGCTGCTGGCGCAGGGCGATTTGGCGTCTCCTGTGCCCGAGGTCCGCAGCCGGAACGAGACAAAGCGTCTGGCGGAGGCTACGTCTTCCATTACCCAGACCATTTCCGGCATCATCGGGGACTTTGAACAGGGGTTGAGCGGCGTTGCCCACGGAGATTTGACGGTTTCAACCTCCAATGCCGGGCTGTATCAGGGTGATTATGCGGCGCTGCGTGCCTCTTTGGGTGACATGCTGATACGTATGAACGAAACCATGCGGCAGATCGGCCTGTCTGCGGAGCAGGTGGCCCTTGGCAGTGAGCAGGTAGCTGCGGGGGCGCAGGCGCTGAGTCAGGGTGCCACCGAGCAGGCATCCTCGGTGGAAGAACTGGCGGCCACCGTGACGGAGGTTTCGGTCCAGATCGGCGATACCTCCAAAAACGCGGAGGAGGCCCGCCGCAAGGTGGACGAAACGGGTACGGTGATGCGGGAGTGCGACCGGCAGATGAAGGACATGGTGTCGGCCATGGACGAGATTAGCGAAAACTCCAAGCAGATCGGCCGCATTATCAAGACCATCGAGGACATTGCGTTCCAGACGAACATTCTGGCGCTGAACGCCGCCGTGGAAGCCGCCAGAGCCGGGGAGGCGGGCAAGGGCTTTGCGGTGGTGGCGGACGAGGTGCGCAATCTCGCCGGGAAATCCGCAGCCGCCTCCAAGGACACTGCTGCGCTGATTGAGGCTGCGGTGCAGTCTGTCGCCAAGGGCACCGGTATTGCGGACACCACCGCCGCAAATCTGGACGCAGCGGCCGTCAGCTCCCGGGCCACGGCGGAGATGGTGGAGAAAATCGCGGACGCCGCACAGCAGCAGGCTGCCGCGATTGCCCAAATCTCTCAGGGAATCGACCAGATTTCCGGCGTTGTGCAGAACAACTCCGCCACCAGCGAAGAGAGTGCGGCCTCCAGCGAGGAGATGTCTGCCCAGGCTCAGACGCTGCGGGAGCTGGTGGGCCAGTTCAAGCTGAGAGACGAGCAGTCTGCCCCGCTTCCGGCGGTCCAGCGGCGGGAGGAGCCTCCGGTGGAGCCTTATACAAGCGCTCCGTCTCCCTCTTTTGCGGGAAAATATTAAGACAGAAAACGACCCTCGCGCAACAAGCGCGGGGGCCGTTTTTCAAAAATCAATCTCTCCCCGCTTCCCTTGGAAAACGGGGTATGCTATACTGACAATTAAGGAACTTTCGGAGGATCCATGCGCCACCTGATAAATATTTAGGGGCTGCGCGGGACGGAAGGAACCAACAAATTTCATACAGGAGGGCGACGGATGAACAAGCTGGTTAAGCGGGCGCGACGCTGTCTGCGCGGGGAGGGAGCCGTATGAACGCCACGTGGAGAGAGGACCCGGCGCTGCGGGACGTGCTGGCGGCGGCGGAAACCTGTTGGATCAACCCCCAAATGAAGTCCTTTGCCGCTGTGGCGGACGGTCTTCCGGTGAAACCGGAGGAGGTGGACGACGCGGCGGACAGGCTGGACCGCTTTGCGCCGCTGCTGCGCCGCCTGTTTCCGGAAACGGAGGGGGATTGCGGACGGATTGAATCGCCCCTGCGGGAGCTGCCTGTCCTAAGGGAGAAGCTGAGCTGGCGGGAGCGGGTCCCGGCCGGGCGGCTGTTTTTGAAGCTGGACAGTGAGCTGGCGGTGGCCGGCTCTGTCAAGGCGCGGGGCGGGATTTACGAGGTCCTTAAGCACACGGAGGAGCTGGCGTTGGAGGCGGGACTGCTTCGTCCGGACGGGGAGTACGCAGACCTTGCCGGACAGCGGGATTTTTTTGCGAAATACACGGTACAGGTGGGCTCCACGGGAAATCTGGGCCTTTCCATCGGCATTATGGCCGCTGCGCTGGGCTATCGGGTGGTGGTGCATATGTCCGCCGATGCGCGGCAGTGGAAAAAGGACTTGCTGCGGCAAAAGGGCGTGGATGTGCGGGAGTATGACGGGGACTACGGCAAGGCTGTGGAGCAGGGGCGGGCCCTGTCCGACGCGGACCCGATGAGCTATTTTGTGGATGATGAGCACTCAAAAAACCTGTTTCTCGGCTATGCCGTGGCCGCCCGGAGGCTGGCGGAGCAGCTTGCGGCCCAGAATGTGACGGTGGACGACGGGCATCCACTGTTTGTCACTGTTCCCTGCGGCGTGGGCGGCGCGCCGGGGGGCGTGGCCTATGGGTTGAAGCTGCTGTACGGAGACAACGTCCATGTGTTTTTCGCGGAGCCGGTTCAGTGCCCCTGCATGCTGCTGGGGCTTGCAACCGGGGAAAAGGACGGCGTGTGCGTGCAGGACGCGGGTCTTACCGGCGTGACGGAGGCGGACGGACTGGCGGTGGCCCGCCCGTCGAAGCTGGTGTGCGACGTGATGGAGCACACTCTCTCAGGAGAGTTCACCGTGGCGGACGGACAGTTGTACGACGATCTACGGGCGCTCAACGCAGCGGAGAAGCTTTTTATCGAGCCGTCTGCCTGCGCGGCCTTTGCGGGATATCGGGGCCTTGCCCAGTTCCCGGCGGCGCAGAGCTATCTGAAGGCCCGCGGCCTTGCCGGGAAGATGGAGAACGCGTCCCATATTCTTTGGGCCACGGGAGGGCGGTTGGTCCCTCCGCTTATGCGAAAGGAGTATCTTGCAAAGCGGCTGTAAGGCAGCGGAAGGCCCGCTCCTGAGCGCTGTTGCGCTGCTTTTTGGGGCTGATTCGTGCCGCGCGCCATGTCGTCCTGCACAGAAAGCGTTGGGCGGAACTGGCGCCTGCCGGGTCGCTTCTGTGAAATCTGACCAAAAATTCCGAAAAACTTTCTTGCGAAAAAGAATTGTGGGACGCCGCACTTGTAATATTTTCCCCGCTGGTGTATCATAATTAAGGCAGTTCAGGATCGATTGATGAAGCAGTGAAAAGCACCCGTAAAAGGAGGACACGATATGAGTAAAACCGCACGCATGGTGATGAAAATTGTGGGAGCAAGTCTGGCTCTGGCGGCGTTCGTCTGCCTGCTGATCGGCGGCTGGCACGATCTCAGCGTGGGATACAGCGGCCTGAAAAAGCGGATGGATCAACGCTTTGGCAGCGAATACGACGATTACAACGACGAGCAGCTCTATTCATGAAGAAAACGGGCCGCCCCAGATAAAGGGGCGGCCTGTTTTTGCTATTTTGAAAAATTTTCCAGCTGTATTGGGGGAAAATGCCGCAGAAACACCCTTAAAATAGAAAAACCGCCTTGACAGGCGGTTGCAAAAATGATATGATGAGGTGCTTTATAGACAGCACAGATACCACCCCATTCTTATTTGCTGTTATTAAGATAGCATAGTTCCTATAAAAAAGCAAGAGCGAGCAATGAAGTTTTAACAACCCATCCGGGTGTGTCAATTTGGTTGCCCGCTCACAACTTAAAGTCCCCTTTCCCGGCCGGACAGGGCCGGAGGAGCGGACAGAAAGGCTGCGTGAATCAGAGATGTCCAAAGACAAGTATTACGGAAAGACCCTTCGTAAGAACTTTGCCCGGTACGAGGAAGTCATGCCCGTGCCCAACCTGCTGGAGATTCAGAAGAAGTCATACCAGTGGTTCTGGGAGGAGGGCCTGCGTGAGGTCTTCGCCGACGTGGGTTCCATTGCCGACTATCAGGGGAACCTGGAGCTGACCTTCATCGACTATAAAATGGACGAGGCCCCCAAGTACAACGTGGAGGAGTGCAAGGCGCGTGACGCCACGTACGCCGCGCCCCTGAAGGTGACGGTCCGCCTGCGCAACAAGGAGACGGAGGAGATTAAGGAGCAGGAGATCTTCATGGGAGATTTCCCCCTGATGACCCACGGCGGCACCTTCGTCATCAACGGCGCAGAGCGGGTTGTGGTTTCTCAGATTGTCCGCTCCCCCGGCGTGTACTATGGCAAGGAGATCGACCTGAAAACCGACCTTCCCATCCTCAGTGCCACTGTGATTCCCTATCGTGGTGCGTGGCTGGAGTATGAGACGGATGCAAACGAGTGCTTCTGGGTCCGGATTGACAAAAACCGGAAGCTGCCCGTCACCTGCCTGCTGCGTGCACTTGGAATGAAGACTGATGCGGAGATCCTCGCCCGGTTCGGGGACGATCCCCGTATTTTAGCGACCCTTGAAAAGGACCCCTGCAAGACCTATGAAGAGGCCATGCTGGAGATTTACCGCAAGCTTCGTCCCGGTGAGCCCCCCACGGTGGAGGCCTGCGTGACGCTGATGAACAATCTGTTCTTTGATCCCCGGCGCTACGATCTGTCCATCGTGGGCCGGTATAAGTTCAATAAAAAGCTGTGCCTGTGGCCCAGAGTGTCCGGATACAAGCTGGCCCTGCCTGTGGCGGACCCCTCTACCGGAGAAATCCTCTTTGAGGACGGCCACCTGCTCACCGTGGAGGAGGCCAAGCGGCTGGACGCCTGCGGCGTCAGCGAGGTCAGCATCATCGCCGACGGCGAGCCTATGAAGGTCATCGGAAACGGCATGTGCGACCTAAAGCACTTTGTGGACTTTGACCCTCTGGCCGAATGCAAAATCAAGGAGCGGGTGCGGTACAGCGTGCTTCAGGAGCTGCTGGGCCAGTATTCCGGCGAGGAGCTGAAGGAGCAGCTGCGTCTCCATCGGGACGCGCTGGTGCCCAAGCACATCAACATCGACGATATCCTCACCTCCATTAACTATATGAACTGCCTTGCCCGGAACGTGTCCAACCGGGACGACATTGACCATCTGGGCAATCGTCGTCTGCGGTGCGTGGGCGAGCTGCTGCAAAACCAGTTCCGCATCGGCTTCAGCCGGATGGAGCGGGTGATCCGGGAGCGCATGACCATTCAGGACATGGACATCGTCACGCCCCAGAGCCTCATCAACATCCGGCCCGTCACCGCCGCTATCAAAGAGTTCTTTGGTTCCAGCCCCCTCAGCCAGTTCATGGACCAGACGAACCCGCTGGCGGAGCTGACCCACAAGCGCCGTCTTTCCGCCCTGGGCCCCGGCGGTCTGAGCCGCGAGCGCGCCAACATGGAGGTCCGAGACGTGCATTACAGCCACTATGGCCGTATGTGCCCCATTGAGACGCCGGAAGGTCCCAACATCGGCCTGATCTCCTATCTCTCCACGTATGCCCGCATCAATGAATATGGCTTTATCGAGGCCCCCTACCGCGCGGTGGACAAGGAGAGCTTCCACGTGGCGAGGGATATCACCTATATGACCGCCGACGAGGAAGACAACTACATCGTCGGTCAGGCTGCCGAGCCTCTGGACGAGGACGGCTGCCTCATCAATACCCGTATCACTGCACGGCACCGGGACGAAATCGTGGAAGTGGACCGGGACCGGGTGGACTATATCGACGTGTCCCCTCGAATGATGGTTTCCATCGCAACGGCCATGATTCCCTTCCTGCCCAACGATGACGCAAACCGCGCCCTGATGGGCGCGAACATGCAGCGGCAGGCCGTGCCTCTGCTCAAGCCCCACGCCCCCATTGTCGGCACCGGCATGGAGCACAAAATCTGCATCGACTCCGAGGTGGCGGTGCTGGCGGAGGGCGACGGCGTGGTCGCGTCCATGGACGCGCGGCACGTTGCCGTGAAATACGACTCCGGCGAGACAAAGGACTATAAGCTGGTGAAGTTCCTCCGCTCTAACCACACCACCTGCATCAACCAGCGCCCCATCGTGGAGGTGGGCGAGCGGGTCCACGGCCCCGGCTTCGACGCCGACGGCAGGGAGATTACGCCCAGCGTTCTGGCGGACGGCCCCGCCACCGAGCAGGGTGAAATCGCTCTGGGCCAGAACATTCTGGTTGGCTTCATGACCTGGGAAGGCTACAACTATGAGGATGCTGTGCTGCTCAACGAGCGGCTGGTCCGGGAGGATTTGTATACCTCCATCCACATCGAGGAATTTGAGCTCGACTCCCGGGATACCAAGCTTGGCCCCGAGGAGATTACCCGCGACATTCCCAACGTGGGCGAGGACGCGCTGAAGGATCTGGACGAAACCGGCATCATCCGCATCGGCGCGGAGGTCCACGCCGGCGATATTCTGGTGGGTAAGGTCACGCCCAAGGGCGAGACGGACCTCACCGCCGAGGAGCGGCTCCTGCGGGCCATTTTCGGTGAAAAGGCCCGTGAGGTCCGGGATACCTCTTTGAAGGTGCCCCACGGAGAAACCGGCATCGTGGTGGATGCAAAGGTGTTCACCCGCGAGGCGGGCGACGAACTGGGGCCGGGCGTGAATCAGGTGGTTCGCGTGTACGTGGCCCAGCGCCGCAAGATTCAGGTCGGCGATAAGATGGCCGGCCGCCACGGCAACAAGGGCGTGGTTTCCCGCGTCCTGCCCCAGGAGGATATGCCCTTCATGCCCGACGGTACGCCGCTGGACATCGTGCTGAATCCTCTGGGCGTGCCCTCCCGTATGAACATCGGGCAGGTGCTGGAGGTCCATTTGGGCTATGCCGCCCATGCCCTTGGCTGCAAGGTGGCCACCCCCATTTTCGACGGAGCCGACGAAGCCGACATCACCGACATGCTCCAGCAGGCGGGGCTGGACCCCGAGGGCAAGAGCGTACTGATTGACGGACGGACCGGAGAGCCCTTTGACAATAAGGTCACCGTGGGCTATGTGTACTTCCTCAAGCTCCACCATCTGGTGGACGACAAGATTCACGCCCGGTCCACCGGCCCGTACTCTCTGGTGACCCAGCAGCCTTTGGGCGGCAAGGCCCAGTTTGGCGGCCAGCGCTTCGGCGAAATGGAAATGTGGGCGCTGGAGGCCTATGGCGCGGCATATACTCTGCGTGAAATGCTCACCGTCAAGTCCGACGACGTGACAGGCCGTGTGAAGACCTACGAGGCGATTGTCAAGGGCCACAACGTGCCCGAGCCCGGCGTGCCGGAGGCCTTCAAGGTGCTGGTGAAGGAGCTGCAGTCCCTGTGCCTGGATATCCGGGTGCTGGATGAGAACGGCAACCAGATCGAGCTGAAAGAAGACGAGGACGCCATGGACACCTTTAACCTGGCCCGCATGGACGCCGAGGACGACCGCCACCACGCCGTGGTGGAGGAGACGGAGTTCCAGGAGTCCGGATTTGACATTGAGGACGCTCCCGAAGATGCCGGCGCGGAAGCCGGACTGGACGCGGAAGAGGATACCGGGTTTGACGACGAGTGATTCAGAGCTTGAGCGATACCCACACGGAAGAACTCAACATTTCTGAATCATGATAGGAGGAAACCAAATGATTGACACTGCTACCGGCAACAATGTTGCTTTTGACGCGATTAAAATCGGCATGGCCTCTCCCGAACAGATTATGGAGTGGTCCTACGGCGAAGTGAAAAAGCCGGAGACGATTAACTACCGCACCTTAAAGCCCGAGCGGGACGGATTGTTCTGCGAAAAGATTTTCGGGCCTACCAAGGACTGGGAATGCCACTGCGGCAAGTATAAGAAAATCCGCTACAAGGGAAAGGTCTGCGACCGCTGCGGCGTGGAAGTCACCCGGGCCAAGGTGCGCCGGGAGCGCATGGGCCACATTGAGCTGGCTACCCCCGTCTCCCACATCTGGTATTTCAAGGGCATTCCCTCCCGGATGGGCCTGCTGCTGGACATCAGCCCCCGGATTCTGGAGAAGGTCCTGTATTTCGCCAACTATATCGTCACCGACCCCGGCGAAACACCCCTGATGCGCAACCAGATTCTCTCCGAGAAGGAGTATCGGGACTATCGGGAGAAGTATGAGGACGATTTCCACGCCGGAATGGGCGCGGAAGCCGTGAAAAAGCTTCTTCAGGACGTGAATCTGGATCAGCTTTCCCAGCAGCTCCACACCGAGCTGAAGGACGCTTCCGGCCAGAAAAAGGCCCGGATCGTCAAGCGGCTGGAAGTGGTGGACGCATTCCGCATCTCTCAGAACAAACCCGAGTGGATGGTGATTGACGTGCTGCCGGTGATTCCGCCGGAGCTGCGCCCCATGGTGCAGCTGGACGGCGGACGGTTTGCAACGTCCGACCTCAACGACCTTTACCGCCGGGTCATCAACCGGAACAACCGCCTTAAGCGGCTGATCCAGCTCAATGCGCCGGACATCATTGTCCGCAACGAGAAGCGGATGCTGCAGGAGGCCGTGGACGCCCTGATCGACAACGGCCGCCGTGGCCGCGCCGTCACCGGCGCCAACAACCGGGCGCTGAAATCCCTGAGCGATCTGCTCAAGGGCAAGCAGGGCCGGTTCCGTCAGAACCTGCTGGGCAAGCGTGTGGACTACTCCGGCCGAAGCGTTATCGTCGTCGGTCCTGAGATGAAGATTTACCAGTGCGGCGTGCCCAAGGAAATGGCTGTGGAGCTGTTCCGTCCCTTCATCATGAAGAAGCTTGTGGAGGACGGCACCGCCAACAACATCAAGTCCGCCAAGAAGATGGTGGATAAGGGTACCGCCGACGTGTGGGACGCGCTGGACGTGATTATCAAGGATCATCCCGTCATGCTCAACCGCGCGCCTACGCTGCACCGTCTGGGCATTCAGGCCTTCGAGCCGGTGCTGGTGGACGGCCGCGCATTAAAGCTCCATCCCCTGAACTGCACGGCGTTCAACGCCGACTTTGACGGCGACCAGATGGCCATTCACGTGCCCCTGTCCGCCGAGGCACAGGCAGAGGCCCGGATTCTGATGCTTTCCGCCAACAACCTCCTGCGTCCGCAGGACGGCGGCCCCGTCACCGTGCCCACGCAGGACATGGTGCTGGGTGCGTACTACCTGACCTACGAGCGTATCGGCAAGGCCGAGATGGGCGCGGAGACGGTGTATGTGGACGACGCGGGCGAAACCGGCCTCACCCCCGACGCGGAGGTGGATGCCGACGAGTTCCTGGCCGTCAATAAGGCCGCGAAAAACGAAGGCAAGAAGGAAGCCACTTTCCGGCCCGTCCATGTCTATGCGGGCGAGGACGAGGCGCTGATGGCTTACAACAGCCATGTCATCGGCCCCCACTGCCCCATTCTGGTGCGGGTCACCCGGACGGTGGACGGCGTGGAGCGCACCGGAATCATCCGGGCCACCGCGGGCCGCATTATTTTCAACCGCAACATTCCTCAGGATCTGGGCTTTGTGGACCGCAGCGACCCCGAAAAGGCGCTGGATTACGAGGTTGCCTTCCAGTGCGGCAAGAAAGAGCTGAGCCGCATCGTGGACCGTACCATCAACAAGCACGGCTTCACCATCGCCGCCGAGGTGCTGGATGCGGTGAAGGCCACCGGCTATCAATACTCCACCCGCGCCGCCATCACCGTGTCCATTGCGGACATGGCTGTGCCTCCCAAGAAATACGAGTTGGTGGCCCAGACGGAAAAGCGTGTTCTGGACATTGAGAGCCAGTATAAAATGGGCTTCATGACCAATCAGGAGCGCTATAAGCAGGTGGTTGCCGAGTGGGAGAAGACCACCAACGAGGTTTCCGATGCGCTGCAAAAGAATCTGGACCGCTACAACCCCATCTTCATGATGGCGGACTCCGGCGCCCGTGGTTCCATGAAGCAGATTCGTCAGCTGGCGGGTATGCGCGGCCTGATCGCCAACACGGCGGGCCGCACCATCGAAATCCCCATCAAGGCAAACTACCGCGAGGGCCTGACCGCGCTGGAGTATTTCATTTCCTCCAGAGGCGCACGAAAGGGCCTTGCCGATACCGCCCTTCGTACGGCGGACTCCGGCTATCTGACCCGCCGAATGGTGGACGTGTCTCAGGACGTGATTATTCGCCAGCAGGACTGCGGCTCTATCCACGGCATTCGCGTTTCCGAAATCAGCGAAAACGGGCAGGTTATCGAGAAATTCTCCGACCGTCTGCGGGGCCGGTTCCTGGTGAGCAGCGTTATGGATGCAGACACCGGTGAGGAACTGATCTCCAGTGAGCGGATGATGGACGAAAACGACGCGAAGATACTGGAAGGCCGCCGCTGGATTCAGAAAAACAACCGGGAGGGAGACATGTGCTCCTTTGACCCGGAAAAGGGCGGAAAGCCCACTGTGATGATTCGCACGGTGCTTACCTGCGGCGCTCACAGCGGCGTGTGCGCCCGGTGCTACGGCATGAACCTTGCCACCTCCCAGCCTGTGGGCCCCGGCGAGGCGGTTGGTATCATCGCCGCCCAGTCCATCGGCGAACCCGGCACCCAGCTGACCATGCGAACCTTCCACACCGGCGGTCTGGCAGGCGGCGATATCACGCAGGGTCTTCCCCGAGTGGAGGAACTGTTCGAGGCCCGCAAGCCCAAGCGGATGGCCCAGCTGGCGGAAATTTCCGGCGTAGTCAAGTTTGAAGAGGCCACCAAGGGAAGCCTTTTGAACATTATTATTACCGCCGATGACGGCGATTCCCGTATCTATTCTGTGCCCCACACCGGCCTTCTGGTGAAGGACGGGGATCGTGTGGCCCAGGGCGTTGCCTTGACCTACGGCGCACTGAATCCCCACGAGGTTTTGCGCCTGCGGGGCAGCGATGCGGTGTATAACTATCTCATTCAGGAAGTCCTGCGGGTTTACCGCCAGCAGGGCGTGGACATCAACGATAAGCATATCGAAGTGATTGTCCGCCAGATGATGCGCAAGGTCCGTTTGGAGGACGCTGGCGACACCAAGCTGCTGGATGGCTCTATGGTGGACCTTCTGGATTTGGAGGACGCCAACACGGAGGTTGACCGCCGCAACGCGGTGGGCGAGCGCCGGGAAGATGGAGAGCTTCTGCGTCACGCAGAGGGGACCCAGCTTCTGATGGGTATTACCAAGGCATCTCTGGCCACGGAATCCTTCCTGTCCGCTGCTTCCTTCCAGGAGACGACCAAGGTTTTGACCGAGGCCGCCATCAAGGGCAAGGTGGACCATTTGCAGGGCCTGAAGGAGAACGTGATTATCGGCAAGCTGATTCCCGCCGGTACCGGACTTGCGGCCTACAAGGAATTTGCGGAGGAACTGGTGCCTACTCCGGCCATGGTCGGAGCGGGAGACGAACTCCCCGCATACGAGGACTGAATTTCGCATTGAGCTTACAAAAACCGCCCGGACGCAATTGCGTCCGGGCGGTTTTTTATATCGGGAATGCAAAACTATAGAAATAAGCAGCCAAGAAAAAATGCTGGAGAACGCGGGAAACGCCAAGTCCCTCAGAAAATTTTCAGGTAAGCAGGAAAACAGCAGCGGTCAATTATTTGGTAAAGTACGAACCTTTAGAGAAGAACAGACTCGGACGAACTTTTTCTGGAAAATCCGCACCGCACCAGATGCCTGTTATTTCATTGTGCCCTGCGTGCCCCAGTTTTCAAACTCGCTGTACGTGAGATAAATTCCGTCCTGAGGCAGGCCGGTGGCCTGCTGCACGATTTCAAACGCCGCCTCGGTAAACGTCTTTTTGTGTGCAAACTCGAATGAGCCGAAGCATTTCACGTCCACATAGGCAAGCTCCCGCTTTTCACCGGCCAGATACATGGTGCGTCCGTCGGAAATGTCCACCATCAGCTTGCTTTCTGTCTTCCCGGGGATGAGCGTGATTTTTTCGCCCAGCGCAGTCCTGAGCGCGTCCTTCTGGGTGTCGGACAGAGATTTCGAGGTGTTGATCCCTATATAAGGCATAAGCTGCCCTCCGTTTTGACAGGATTGGTTGAATTGCTGTACGCTCCTTTCCGAATGCTGTCTCCCCGTGAGCGGAGAAGATCGTCTTCGGAAATTCACCACGCGAAATATGACCGTCAGGCCTCCGCGATGATCTCCACTTCCACCAGTCCATCCTTGGGCAGGGTTTTCACCGCCACGCAGGAGCGGGCGGGCTTTCCGGTAAAGTATTTACCGTATACCTCGTTGAAGGCAGCGAAGTTTCCCATGTCGGAGAGAAAGCAGGTGGCCTTCACTACGCGGGAGGGGTCGCTGCCCGCAGCAGCCAGCAGAGCGCACAGGTTTTTCATCACCTGCTCGGACTGGGAGACAATGTCCTCTCCCGCCATCGCGCCGGTGGCGGGGTCCAGCCCCAGTTGGCCCGAGGTAAACAGCAGGCCGTTTACCACATAGCCCTGAGAATAGGGGCCGATGGCGGCGGGGGCAAATTCGGTGTGAATCAGTTTCATAATAAGGCTCCTTCCATATTCCGGTTTCTTTTATGGTACTTCATGCGTGGTGGAATTTCAAGTCTTTACCGGGAATCTTTCCCCGCAGGGACCGCATGGACGGAGTGGTCCGTGTGGAGCAGATGGTGGGACCGCTTTCCCAGCGGCTCCCGGAGATATTCGCTGTACAGGCTTTTTACGTCGGGATTTTCGTGGGAAAAGCGGAGCTTGCTTACCGCGTCCAGCTCCCAGAGCAGGTCGCCCCGGGAGGTAGCCATTTCCGTACCCTCGTGAATGGGCTGTCCGCCGCCGCCTGCACAGCCGCCGGGGCAGGCCATCACCTCCACGAAGTCATATTCCGATGACCCGCTTTCCACCGCTTCCATTAGCTCCCGGGCGCCGGAAAGGCTGCTGACCACTGCCACACGCACGGTTCCCGCGCCGGGAATGGCAAAGTTGGCCTCTCGCCAGGGGGTGCCGCTGCGGAGGTTGGAGAATGCGTCGGGCTTGGGGTTTTTGCTGGTGGCAAGGTAATAGGCGGAGCGAAGCGCCGCGTCCATCACGCCGCCGGAGGCCCCGAAAATCACCGCCGCGCCGGTACCGGAGCCAAGGGGACTGTCAAAAGGCTCCTCCGGAAGATCCGTGGGGACAATGCAGTCGCTGCGCAGCAGGCGGACCATCTCACGGGTAGTGAGTACCGCGTCCACATCGGGATCGCCGCAGGCATCGTTCATGTTGGGAAGCTCGCACTCCGCTTTTTTGGCGGAGCAGGGCATGATGGACACCACAAACAGCTTGTGAGGGTCGATGCTTTTCTTTTCCGCAAAGTAGCTCTTGGCAATGGAGCCGAACATCTGCTGAGGAGACTTTGCGGTGGACAGG
Source organism: Oscillibacter sp. GMB15532 (assembly GCF_041020825.1). Taxonomy (NCBI): domain Bacteria; kingdom Bacillati; phylum Bacillota; class Clostridia; order Eubacteriales; family Oscillospiraceae; genus Oscillibacter; species Oscillibacter sp. GMB15532. The sequence goes on along the minus strand of NZ_JBEVTO010000001.1, from coordinate 47,075 downwards.
CACTCCGTATACGCCGGGTACTGGGACTTGACAAACCGCACCCAGCCGGGGCAGCAGGAGGTGAACATGGGCCAGCGGTACTTCCCCCGGTGGGTAAACCGCTCCAAAAACTCGCTGCCCTCTTCCATAATGGTGAGGTCGGCGGCAAAATTGGTGTCGAAGATGTAATCAAAGCCCATCCGGCGCAGCGCCGCTACCATCCGCCCGGCGGTGGCAAACTTGGGGGAGAGGTTAAACGCCTCTGCCCATGCCACCCGCACGGCGGGGGCCACCTGAATCACCGTGGTGATTTCCGGGTCCGCCAAAGCCCGCAGGACCTTGTTGCTGTCGTCCCGGACGGTGAGGGCTGCGGTGGGGCAGTGGGTGACGCACTGGCCGCAGAAGGTGCAGTCCGTGTTTTTCAGAAGCCGGTTAAAGCTCACGTCCACCGTGGTGCGGGAGCCGGTGCCCGCCACGTCCCAGATGTGCATTCCCTGCACCTTGTCGCACACCTGCACGCAGCGCATGCACTTGATGCACTTGCTGGCCTCCCGTACCACCGGGGCGTCCAAATCCACGCGGGATTTTTCCGGCTGGAGCCGGTAGGGCTGGTAATGGATATTCAAATCGTGGGACAGGGTTTGCAGGGCGCAGTTTCCGCTGCGGATGCAGGTGGTGCAGGTGGAATTGTGCTCCGAGAGAATCAGGCGCAGATTGGTTCTCCGGGCGGAGCGGACCCGGGGGCTGTTGGTGCGGATGACCATGCCCTCCTCCACCTGCGTGTTGCAGGCGGGAATGAGCCGCTGGGTTCCCTCCAGCTCCACCACGCAGATGCGGCAGGCGGCAATTTCGTTGATTTCCTTCAGATAGCACAGGTGGGGGATGGGAATGCCCGCCTCCTGGGCCGCATTTAAAATGGTGGACCCCTCGGGGACGGAAAGGAAGCGTCCGTTGATTTCGATATTTACCATTTTTCCACACGTCCTCCCTTGAAAATTCCGTAGCCAAAATGGTCGCAGCGCAGGCAGCGGGAGGATTCCTCCCGAGCCTCCTGATCGGTAAAGCCGCACTCAATGCACTGGAAATCGTGCACGCGCTCTCCCGCATCCCGCTCTCCGGTGTTGATGCGGCCCCGGGGCCGCAGGTCGGAGAGGTCCGGGGTGGGAATCTGCACGTCGGTGACAATCTCGTGGTTAAAGCCTAAGTATTCGTCGATATTGGCGGCGGCGACCTTTCCCGCCGCGATGGCGCGGATGACGGTGGCGGGGCCGGTGACGCAGTCACCCCCGGCAAACACGCCCTCCACGTCCGGAAGCTGGGTGCTGGAAGCCGCCAGCACCGTACCGCCCCGCTGAATTTTCACGCCGCTTTGCTCAAAGCCGTGGGTTTCAATGCCCTGCCCGATGGCTACGATCACCACGTCGGCGGGGATGCGCCGGATTTCCACGTCCGCGTCGTTGGGCCGGGGACGGCCCAAACTGTCCATCTCGCCGATGATCTGGGGCCTGACCCACAGGGCCACCGCACGGCCCGTCTCGTCGGCTTCAATCCGAAGAGGGGCCTCCAGCGTCAAAACCTCCGCGCCCTCAGCAATGGCGCCCTCTATTTCCTCCTGTTGGGCGGTCATATCCGCCTGACGGCGGCGGTATACGCAGGAGACCTTTGTCGCTCCAAGACGCAGGGCGGAGCGGGTCACGTCCATGGCCACGTTTCCGCCGCCGATGACCACCACGTTCATCCCGGTGAAGTCCGGCAGTTCCCCGTCGCCGATGCGGCGCAGCAGCTCCACCGCGGAAACCACGCCCACACTGTCCTCGCCGGGAATACCGGTTTTCTTGTCGGTGTGGGCGCCCACGGAGAGGTACAGGCAGTCATACTTCCGGCGCAGCTCGTCCAGCGAGGGGCTGGTGCCCACGTCCACCTCGGTGTGGATTTCCACGCCGAGGGACAAAATGGAGGCGATCTCCTCGTCCAGCTTCTCCCGGGGGAAGCGATAGCTGGGGATACCGTAGCGCAGCATGCCGCCAAGGTGCTTCTGCTTTTCAAACACGGTGACGCGATGGCCCATCAATGTGAGATAATAAGCGGCGGACAGTCCGCCGGGGCCGCCGCCCACCACGGCCACGGTCTTTCCCGTGGAGGGAGCACAGGCAGGCTGGGGCACCTCTCCCGCCTGGTCCACGGCATACCGCTTCAGTCCCCGGATGTTCAGGGGGTCGTCCACCATGTTCCGGCGGCAGCGGGCCTCGCAGGGATGCTCGCAGATGTAGGCGCAGGCGGTGGGGAAGGGGTTATCCTTGCGGATGAGCTTCACCGCGTCGCCATACCGCCCGGCGTTGATCAGGGCAATGTAGCCGGGAATGTCCACCCCGGCGGGACAAAGAGCCACGCAGGGCACCGGGTTTTTCAGGCTCCCCAGGCATCGGTGGCGGAGAATGTGCTCCTCATAATCGTCCCGGAAGCCCAAAAGACCCATGAGAACCAGTTGGGCGGCGTTGATGCCGATGGCGCAGTCGGCAGTGTCCACGATGGCCTGCGCCGTCACCTCGATGCGGTGAATGGCTCGGACATCCGCCTCCCCGTCCAGAACCCCTCGCAGCATGTTGGAAAGCTGTCCCAGTCCGATGCGGCACGGGGCGCACTTACCGCAGGTCTGGGCATGGCAGAGATTCAGGAAATTCAGCGCCATGTCGATGGGGCACAGGCCCGGAGGGCTGGCGGCGATGCGGCGCTCCATGCCGCGGTATAGCTGATCCACCACGGATTGGGCCTGACTGGGCGTATTGATGTCAAGTCTGCTCATAGGCTTCTCACTCCTTTTCCATATTCCTGTTCGCTTCGCAAAGCTCATGAAAATAGCCGCCTGCGGACGTGGCTTCGGGATCTGCGTGTTCCGGAGAGCTGCCATATAGCTGCCCGGTGCAGACCCGCACCCGCGAGAAAGCATTTTTGTCAGTTTACTACCTCCGGCGGTAAGATACAACCGTCTTTTGCTGGTTTTTCTTGAAATGCTGTCGAAATAGCGGGGGTACAGCAATTCCACAGAGGAATGCGAAAAAAGGAAGCAGCGTAAAATGGTGGGCTGGAAGGCGGAGGATGCCGACGGGCTGACGCCCGTCAATGACGACAACGCGGCAGACCGCCATTTTACACGCTGAACTTTTTGCAGTTTTTTGTGGAAATGCCGTAAGTTTGACAAGACAAAAAAACCCGCGTATAACAAAAGAAGGAAAAATACGAGGAGGCGGCGCACAGCCGCCTTCGGAACGGAGGACGATATGAGCGAGCTGATGGAGTTTTTACGGGCCGAGGGCGTGAGTGAGGCTCTTTTGCAGGCAACGGAGGACTGGAGGGCTCACCAGACCCCGGTGCGGGAGGCAGCGGCTCACCGCATTCCAAAGCCCCGCTATCCCTATTACGGCAAGGAGGTCTGGGAGGAGGCCATCTCCGCGCTTTTGAGCGGAGAGCACCTGCTGCTGGCAGGTCCCAAAGCCACGGGAAAAAACGATTTGGCAGAGAATCTCTCCGCCCTGTTCGGGCGGCCCCAGTGGGACGTGTCGTTTTACATCAACACCGACGCAGCCTCTCTGATTGGAACAGATACCCTATGCGGAGGGGAGGTTTCCCTGCGCCACGGACCCATTGCCCGCTGTGCGCTGGAGGGGGGGTTCGGCGTGCTGGACGAGATCAATATGGCGAAAAACGAATCTCTGGCGGTGCTCCACGCCGCGCTGGACTTTCGCCGCTGCATCGACGTGCCGGGCTATGACCGTATCCCCTTGTCGGATGCCGCCCGCTTTATCGCCACCATGAACTATGGCTACGCCGGGACACGGGATTTGAATGAAGCGCTGGCTTCCCGATTCCTTGTCATCAACATGCCGTCCATCACCGAGGAAAATCTTCTAAAGCTGCTGGGCCGGGAGTTTCCAGAGCTGAAGCCCACATATGCCGACCAGATGACGAGTTTGTTTACCGACATCCGCAGAAAGTGCGACAGTGCGGAGATTTCCACCAAGGCGCTGGACCTGCGGGGCCTGCTTGCCGCCGTCCGCCTGATGCGGCAGGGACTGCCCGCCGCCCGGGCGCTGGAGCTTGGCATTGTGAACAAGTGCTTTGACGAGTTTGAGCGCCAGCTGGTGGAGGACGTGGTGAAAAGCCGGGTGCCGGAGGACCTTTCGGGCCGGGAAGCCTTTGCGCTCTGATGGAGATTCAGGAACACGAGCAGCGCCGGGCGAAAAATCAGGTTTGGACGGCGGCGGAGGAATACGAGTTTGAGCCGGAGCTGAAAACCTATGATGCCGAAGGCCGCGCGGATTTATACTGGAATACGGTGGCGGGCTGCGTCCGCCGGGACTGGGGCCACTCGTTGGAGGGCATGTTTGCCTCCTTCGAGGGCTTGCCAGATCGACGGATTTATGAGCAGCTCGCGTGGCTGGGGCTGGAGAGCGCGGCGTTTGCGCGGGAGCGGGACAACCGCCCCGCCATGGCGGCTCTGCGGCAGCGCTATGCCCGCAAAACGCTGGAGGCCTTTGAACGCACGCCCACGGACCGGCTTGTCCACGTCCTTTCCGCCGGACGCTGCCGGGAGATTTTGGGACAGGACTGTGGGTTGAAGGACCGTGACCGGGCGCTTCTTGCCGCGCTGGACCTGCCGGGAGAGCTGGACGGGGCGGCGCTTGCCCGGCGTCTGGAGCAGACCCTTGCGGTCTGGTTCGGCTATGCACCCGCGGGCCCCGCCGACGCCGAGGACCCGGAGGAGCTGCGGGCTGTGAGACGGCTGCGCCTGTTTGGCAGGAGGCAGAAGAACAAGGCTCCCCAGCCCAGTCTCCGGGAATTTGGCTTTGGCTTTGGAGAGCACACTCAGGCAGTGGAGGGGGGCGGCGGCCCCGCGCCCCAGCGCCGGCTGGGGGAAATGACCCTGGCCCAGAGCGAAGAGGCCCTCCGGGCCTATATTTCCAGCTATTTCGGCACGTCGCTGTACCCGGCGGACAAGGTGCAGCAATTGGAACGGGAACTGTGCGTCGGGGATCACAAGGGCTGCAACCTTTATTACGCCCGGGGCGGGGCGGAGCTTGACAAGCACGCCCGGGGCTTCGCGGCAGAGCAGCGCAGGGCGGCGCTGCGGCAGATGGAGAAGAATAAAGCGGCCTATGAGGCAAATTTCACCGCCAACCGAATGACCGTGGCCCGGCTGACCGCCCGCATCCGAAACGCCATGCAGACCCACTTGCAGCCCGAAACCGTGCGGACCTCTGCAGGACTGCTGGACGCGGCCCGGGTCTGGCGGGCGGAGTGTCTGGGGGACGACAAGGTGTTCACCCGCATCCTGCGGGGGGACCCGGGCGCGCTGTGCGTGGACCTGCTTCTGGACGCCTCCACCTCCCAGATTTCACGGCAGGAAACCGTTTCCGCGCAAGGGTTTATGATTGCGGAGAGCCTGACCCGCTGCGGCATTCCCGTGCGGGTGACGGCGTTTTGCTCACTCAGCGGCTACACGGTGTTGACCCGCTTTCGGGATTATGGGGAGACGGACCGAAACAAAATGATTTTCCACTATTTCACCACCGGCTGTAACCGGGACGGACTGGCCGTCCGCGCCCTGGGCCGGGATTTGGAGGATGCGCCCTGTGAGCACCGGCTGGTGATTCTTCTGTCCGACGCAAAGCCCAATGATGTGATTAAAATTGCCAGAAGCGGCGGCTTCCGGGATTATGCGGACCGCATGGGCGTGGTGGATACGGCGCAGGAGGTCCGCAGCCTTTCCCGCACCGGCGCGGCGGTGGTGTGTGTTTTTACAGGGGAGGACGAGGATTTACCCGCCGCCCGGACCATTTATGGGCGGAACTTTACCCGCATTCGGCGGTTGGACCAGTTTGCCGACACAGTGGGAACGCTCCTCCAGAATCAGATTTGCAACCTGTGAAGGTGCCAAAAGGTCCGGCGGAGGCCGGAGCTTAAAAAACGTAGGGGCCCGCCAAAAGGCGGGGCTCCTACGTTTTTTATATGAATGAGGGGAACAGTTCCTGATTGATGGGGAATGGTAAGACCAACCGAGGAGCCGATGTGGAAGACGGAGAAGCGATGCCCCGCGGCGGTGCTGCGACCTTAATATCGGGCATATGAAAGAGCGGACAACGGGTGCCAGTGGCCCCTTTTGGGGAGGGCGGTCTGGACAAGACTTTTACTTGACCCGCCCAGACGGGTTAGGATATACTATGCCCACAAGATGAAAACAAAGGACATTGCACGAGAGGGGGCGCAAGCGGAACCATGTCTGGAAAAGTAAGAGCCCATCTGACCGATCAGGAATATCATCTGATTTTGGAAAATTGCTGTGCGGACTTGTTTGCCACGGACGGACGCGGGAAAATCATCTATGCAAACGAAGATTCGGTACAGGTGCTCTGCTGCCCTTTGGAGCAGCTTTTAAAGATGGACATTTATCAGCTTCGGGCAGAGGGCTATGTCAGCTACTCCATGACGGACGAGGTGCTTCGTACCCGCAGGCAGGCGCTGGGCACATATTTTAATAAGACCGGACAGGAAGTGGCCTGTGTCAGCACGCCGATTTTTGACGACGCGGGCGAACTGCGCATGGTGGTGACATACAGCCGCAGACTGGATATTCTGGAGACGTTTCAAAAGGAGCTGCAGCGGGAAAAGGAAAAGCTCAAGGGCTATCAGGCCGCCATGGAGATGACCGATTACCGCGGGGAAAATCAGGTGGTGGCGGATGATCCTGCCACCCGGAAGATTTTTTCCATTTTGGAAACGCTGGCCCGAATGGACAGCACCATCATGCTTTACGGGGAGTCCGGCGTGGGCAAGGAGGTTGCCACCAACTTCATCCGCCGCCACAGCGGGAGGAAGGACGCGGTGTTTGTACCGGTGAACTGTGCGGCCATCCCCAACGAACTGATTGAGGCGGAGCTTTTCGGCTATGAAAAGGGGGCCTTTACCGGCGCGTTAAAGGAGGGCAGGGCCGGCCTGTTCGAGGTGGCCAACGGCGGCATTATCTTTATGGACGAGGTGGGCGAGCTGCCCCTGACCGCCCAGGCAAAGCTTCTCAGGGTGCTGGAGAGCGGAGAGTTCCGTCGCGTAGGGGGGAGCAGGACACAAAAGACGGATGTAAGAATCATCGCGGCCACCAACCGGGATTTGAAGCGGATGGTGGCGGAAAAAACCTTCCGGGAGGACCTGTATTACCGGCTGAACGTGGTCCCCATCACGATTCCCCCGCTGCGGGAACGGCCGGGGGACCTGCGGGCTCTGGCCAGCGTTTTTCTGGCCCAGTTTAACCGTAAGCACGGAAAGGCCCGGGTTTTGTCCGCACAGGAGCTGGCGAATTTGCAAAATTACAGTTGGCCGGGCAACATTCGGGAGCTGCGCAACACCATCGAGCGGTTTGTGCTCATTGGGGAGCTTTCCTCCTGGGAAACGGAAATAGGAGGAGGCAATGCCGACAAGGAGGCGGACTCGCCCGCCCTGCCAGACGGGCAGAGGCCTCTCAAACAGGTGATGGCGGAATTGGAGGCGTCTTATATCCGCCGGGTCCTGGAGGAGAACGGCGGAGACGTGGACAAGACTGCCGACTGCTTGCAGGTGAGCCGCTCCGGGCTTTATAAAAAACTGAAAGCGGCGGGCTCGGATTAGGTGTGCCTGCGTAAAATTGTAAGCTGTCTATATTTTTAGACTTTCTAAAAATATAGACAGCTTTTTCTACGTTTTTAGACTTTTTGAAGCAATGTTAAATTTGAGACAAATTATTCAAGCCAAATTTGTGCAAAATATACCCTTGGAGATGGCACAGTAATTGCTTTAGGTTAGATAAGGCACGATTTATTGCCAATTTAAATATGGAGGAAGACTATGAAGATGAAAAAGTTAAGCGCACTGCTCATGGCCTTGCTTTCGGTCAGCACGCTGCTGGCCGGGTGCGGCGGCGGCAGCCAGGGCTCTCAAGGCTCCCAGGCGGGTGGAGAAACCTACAAAATCCAGTTGGCCGGTTCCGTGGCCGAGGATCATCCCATTACTCAGGGCCTCTACAAGTTTGAGGAGCTGGCGGAGCAGTATTCCGACGGCCGCATCGAGGTAGAGGTATATCCCAACGGGCAGCTTGGCTCCAACAGAGAGTATTACGAGCAGTGCCAGCAGGGCAACATCCAGATGGCCGAGGGCGGCGCCGTGGTGCTGGCCAACTTTACCGACAGCTTTAAGTTCATGCAGCTTCCCTATCTGTTCAACAGCCGCGAGTCCATCCAGAACTTCCTGAACAGTGAGGACGGCAAGGCACTGACCAAGAAGATCGCCGAGGAGAGTGGTATCTATCCTCTGGCGTTCTTTGAGAATGGCTGGCAGGCTCTGACCAACTCTGTGCGGGAGGTCAAGACCCCTGCGGACCTGAAGGGATTGAAGATCCGCACGCAGGAGAACGACATTTTGCTGAAGGTCTACACCGACATGGGCGGCAACCCCATGCCCATGGCCTTCTCTGAGCTGTTCACCGCGATGCAGCAGAAAACCGTGGACGGCCAGGTGAACCCTGCGCTGATCGCCTCTACCGGCAACTATGACGAGGTGCAGAAGTATATCACCGACGTGGCCGCCGTTTATGATGCCACCGCCATTTCAATTAACTATGACTTCTATCAGTCCCTGCCCGCCGAGCTTCAGGCCGCGGTGGATCAGGCCGCACAGGAGGCCTGCCAGTATCAACTCAAGCTGTCCGCCGAGGGTGAAGAGGGCGCATATCAGGAGCTGGCTGACGGCGGTATGACCGTCATCCGCCTCACCGACGAGGAGCGGGAAGCATTCAAGGCCACCACTACCGGCGTGTACGACTGGTTCCGCCAGCAGGGCACCGAGCCCAATCTGGATACCTATCTGGAGCAAATTCAGGTTTGCAACGACAAGTTTACCAACGGTGAGTTGGAAGCAATTACCGGCGTCGATAAGTAATTACGCATGAAATTCGGCCGCCTCCCGGGAGCATCCGGGAGGCGGCGATGGAGAGGAGACAACAATGGCAAAAGCAAACCAAATGTTGGACCGGGTTTTGAATTTCTTTGAAACCTACGTCTGCGCCGTTCTGTTTTTTATCACCTGTGCCATTATTTTTATTCAGGTGGTATTCCGGGCTCTGGGCCTTCCCGTGGGCTGGACGGAGGAGAGCGCCCGTTACCTGTGCATCTGGGTCATTTATCTCGCGGCAAGCAAGGGCGTGAGAAACGGCAACCACATGTCCGTAGACCTGCTGCCCATGATTCTCAAGGGCAAGGCACGGGTTGTGCTGTACATGATCGCGTCTTTGATTTCCCTGGCATTCTTTTTCATGCTGTGCTATGTGGGTATGCAGGTTCTGAGTTCTATGGGCGTGCGGCCCCAGTATTCCGCTGCCAATAACATCAATATGCAGTTTGCATACGCGGCGCCTTATGTGGGCGCGGGTATGATGATCGTACGCGGACTCCAGCGGCTGGTGGTTTTGGTAAAGCAGCTGGTTGGGATTCTTCCCATGGAAGAGACTGAGAGTGAGAAAATGATGAAACAGGGAGGAGATGCAGAATGAATGCAGGATTGATTCTGATTGGCACCTTTTTTATTCTGCTGGTGCTGAACGTTCCCATCGCATGGTCGATCGGTATGTCCGTGACCCTGTACATGCTGTCCTCCAGCTCTTTCAATCTGTCCTATCTGGCCCAGACCATGTTTACGGCCTGCGACTCCTTCACACTCATGGCAATCCCGCTGTTCATTCTGGCGGGCGCACTGATGGAAGGCGGCGGCCTGAGCAAGCGGCTGATTGACTTTGCAGACTCCATGGTGGGCCACAAGCAGGGCGGTTTGGCAATTGTCACCGTTTTGGCCTGTATGTTCTTCGGCGCCATCTCCGGCTCTGCGGCGGCCACTGTGGCCACCATTGGCGTCATCATGGTGCCTTCCATGATTAAGCAGGGCTATTCCAAGGGCTTTTCCTATGCGCTGATTGCCGCCGCCGGCGTGCTGGGCGTGCTGATTCCCCCGTCCATTCCCTTCGTGACCTATGGCGTGGCAACCAACGCATCCATTGCAACCATGTTCCTGGGCGGCTTTGGCCCCGGCATCCTGTGCGGCATTTTGCTCATTGCCGTGTCCCAGTATATCTGCCGGAAAAACGGCTGGCAGGGCAACGGACGGCAGTTTACCTGGAAGCGGGTCGGGCAGACCTTCGTCTCCGCCATCGGCGCGCTGCTGGTTCCGGTCATTATTCTGGGCGGCATTTACGGCAGCATTTTCACCCCCACCGAGGCGGCCGCCGTGGCTGTGGTGTATGCCCTAGTGGTGGGCTTCCTGATTTATCGCGAGCTGACCTTTAAAAAGCTGGTGGCTTCTCTTTCTACCTCCGCGGTCACTACTGCCACCATCATGGTCATCGTGGGCACGGCCACGGCTCTTGCCCGGATGCTGACGCTGGAGAAGATTCCCATGGAGCTGGCAAGCTGGATCGGTGGACTGACCGACAGCCGCATCCTGGTGCTGCTTGCCATGAACGTCTTCCTGCTGATGGTGGGCTGCGTCATGGACGGAACCCCCGCCATTCTGATTTTGGCCCCCATCCTGCAGCCCATTGCCGCCGACTACGGTGTGGATATTATCCACTTTGGTCTGATGATGTGCCTGAACGTGGCGATCGGCTTCTGCACGCCGCCGGTGGGCCTGAACCTGTTTGTGGCTACTTCGCTGGGCAATATCCAGTTTACCACGCTGTGTAAGCGGATTGTACCCTTCCTGCTGGCGCTGATTGTGGCGCTGATGCTGGTGACCTATATCCCGGTGATTTCTCTGGGCATCCCCTGGCTGTTCGGCTATGGATCCTGATTGAAAAGGTGATAAGAAAAAATGGATTGGAAAGCAACCTATCAAGATAAAATCGTCTCTGCGGAAGAGGCTGTCAAATGCGTGAAATCCGGAGACACCGTGGTGCTCCAGCAGGCGGCGGGCACGGCCATGCACCTGATGGATGCACTGACGGACCGGGCACCGGAGCTGAAAGACGTAAAGGTCATTGCCCACAATATCTGGGAGACTCCCCGGTTTCTGGAGCCTCAGTATGCGGGGATTTTCCGTCACGTCAGCCAGTTTCTGGACCGGGGCACCCGGCAGGCCTACCGGGAGGGACGGGTAGATCCTCTTCCCGCGTTTTACTACCAGATGCCCAAGTATTACCGCGAGCATCCGGCGGATGTGTTCTTTGTGATGCTGACGGAGCCCGACGAGGAGGGCAATTGCAGCTATGCGCTAAACGTGGACTATTCCGTGGCCAACATGGAAGCTGCAAAAATCGTGGTGGCACAGATCAACCCCTCTCTTCCGTGGACATATGGGGCCAAGGTTTCGCTGGATAAGCTGGACTACATAGTGATTCACGACCAGCCGCTGCCGGAGCTTACCAAGAGCGAGACGGGCGGCGTTGAGGAGCAGATTGCCGCCCACATCGTCCCCTTTATCCAGGACGGCGCCTGTTTGCAGCTTGGAATCGGCGGCCTGCCCAACGCCATATTGAACTTCCTCAAGGACAAGAAGCATCTGGGCATTCATTCCGAGGTGCTGTCCGACGGAATTATCGACCTCTATGAGTCCGGTGCCATTGACAATAGCTGCAAAACGCTGGACAAGGGCAAAATTGTCTCCAACTTTCTGATCGGCACCAAGCGCCTGTTTGATTTTGTGGACCACAATCCCGATCTTCTGGTGGTGCCGGTGGACTATACCAACGACCCCTATGTCATTGCCCAGAATGACAATGTGATTTCCATTAACTCCTGTTTGCAGGTGGACCTGCTGGGTCAGGTGAACGCGGATACCATCGGCGGAAGGCAATACAGCGGCTGCGGCGGACAGATTGATTTTGTCCGCGGCGCCCAGATGTCCAAGGGGGGAAAGTCCTTTATCACACTGCCTTCCACCGCAAAAAAGGGCGCAGTCTCCCGCATCATTCCCCACATGGAGACGGGCACGCCCGTGACTACCTCCCGGTTTGATGTGCAGTATATCTGCACGGAATACGGCGTGGTGAATCTTGCCGGCAAAACGGTCAGCCAGCGGGCGGAAGCCCTGATCGGAATTGCCCACCCGGATTTCCGGGAGGAGCTTCGCCGTCAGGCTGTGGAAGAGGGATTGATCTGGTAATGATGGGGCGGGGCGAATCCGCCCCGCCCTCTTCCATGAAAACAAAAGTAAGAGGGTCTTATATTATGAAAAAAGCATACATCGTTGCCGCCAAGCGCACGGCAATCGGAAAATTTCTCGGAAGCCTGTCCCCGGTGAAGCCGGGAGACATGACGGCGCAGGTGATGAAAGCTGTCATCGCGGAAAGCGGCGTGAATCCGGGTGAAATTGACGAGGTTCTGGTGGCTCATCAGCATTCCGCAGGGCAGGGCCCCTCCATCGCCCGCCGGGCGGAGCTGGAGGCGGGCATCCCCGACCACGTTCCCGCCACCACGGTCAACATGCAGTGCGGCAGCGGGCTGAAAGCCGGAATCCTGGCGTACAACGCCATTCAGGCCGGTGCGAATCTGGTGCTGGTAGGCGGCGTGGAGAATATGTCTCAGGTGCCCTATATTCTTACCAACCGGGTCCGCAAGGGCACCAAGATGGGCCCCACCTCCGTGGATGTGCAGGACTCCCTGTACTGCGACGGCCTGATTGACCAGTTCAACGGGTACCTGATGGGAATGACGGCGGAAAATGTGGCCGTGAAAGAGGAAATTACCCGGGAGGAGCAGGACGAATTTGCCCTCCGCTCCCAGACACTGGCCCGGCAGGCCATCGAGTCCGGCCGGTTCCGGGACGAAATCGTTCCCATCCGCTATCAGGACCGCAAGGGCCGGGAATTTGTGTTCGACACCGACGAGAGCAATACCCCGGGAACGACGTATGAGGCCCTTGCCAACATGCGCCCCGCCTTTAAAAAGGCCAGCGAGGGCGGAACGGTTACCGCCGGAAACGCCTGCCAGCTCAACGACGGCACGGCGGTGATGCTGGTGGCCTCCGAGGAAGCGGTGCTGGCCAACGGGTGGAAGCCCATGGCGGAAATCGTCTCCATGGCCACGGTGGGTATCGACCCGGCCATCATGGGCCTGGGTCCGGTGAAGGCGGTGATCAAGACGCTGAATCAGGCGGAACTGTCCCTCAAGGACGTGGACCTGATGGAGCTGAACGAGGCGTTTGCCGCACAGTCCCTTGGCTGCGTGAAGGAGTGGAGCGCCCACTACGGAATGACCAAGGAGGCCATTCTGGAAAAAACCAATGTCAACGGCGGCGCCATCGCGCTGGGTCATCCCGTTGCGGCCTCCGGCGTGCGGATTCTGGTGACGCTGATGCACGAATTGAAAAAGCAAAACAAAACCTTGGGTCTGGCCACGCTTTGCGTGGGCGGCGGCATGGGCACCGCCATGCTGATCCGGCGGTGCGATTGAGAGGAGCAAATACAATGGAAATGAAAAAAATCGGCGTATTGGGCGCGGGCATGATGGGCTCGGAAATTGCCTTGTGCTTTGCCATGAACGGATATGAAACGGTTCTGACCGATGTGAATCAGGAGCTGGCAAACAAGGGCAAGGAAAAGCAGGCAGCGGCGCTGGATCGGCGCATTGCCAAGGGAAAGCTGACGGAGGACCTGAAAGAGCAAATTCTGGGCCGGGTATCCGCCAGCGGAAATGTGGCGGACATGGCGGACTGCGACCTGATTGTGGAAGCGGTTCTGGAAAGTCTGGACATCAAAACCAACGCCTATAAGCACATGGACATGGTCTGCAAGCCGGAAACCATTATCGCCAGCAACACCTCCAGCATCTCCATCACAAAGCTGGCTGCCGCCGTGGGACCTGACCGGGCGTTCATCGGCACCCACTTCAATTCCCCCGCCAGCATCATGAAGCTGGTGGAGGTGATTCCCGGTCTTCAGACCCGGGAGGAGACGGTGGACACGGTGTTTGAAGTGCTGCGCTCCATCGGCAAGGAGCCGGTGCGTGTGAAAGATGTGGTGGGCTTTGCCCTGAACCGCATGTTCCACGTGTTTTATCTCGAGGCCTGCCGTCTGGTGGAAGAGGGCGTGTGCTCCGTGGAGGATGTGGACAAAATCTGCCTGTACGGGCTGGGCCATCCTATGGGTATTTTCAAGCTGATCGACCAGACGGGCCACGACCTGAATATGAATGTGGACGAGATTCTATTCAGTGCCTATGGGGAGCGGTTCCGTCCCTCTCCGCAGATTCAGCGACTGCGGGACGCAGGACGCTTGGGAAGGAAGAGCGGCGCGGGCTTTTATGAGTACAACAAGTAACGTGGAAAAAAAGGGTTTCCCGGAGCGCTGCCCCGTGGTATCCTATTGTCTGGAAACGGAGGAACATCAATGAGAGGAAAACTAATCGCGCTTCCCTCCAGATATATGCAGGGAGCGGGCGTTTTACAGGAGCTGCCGGGGCTTTTGAGCGAGCGGGGAATTAAAAGGCCCATGCTGCTTTGGGGCCATCGCACCAAAGCCTCCACAGAGGGCGCGGTGCTGCCTGCCATGGAGCAGGCCGGGATTCAGCCGGGAGAGTATATGCTGGAGGGCCAGTGCTCCCGGGCCGAATGCGCCCGGGTGGTGGCGGTGATGAAGGACGCCGGGTCTGACGCAATCATCGGTCTTGGCGGCGGCAAGGCGCTGGACCTGAGCAAGGGCGTGGCCCATCAGGCGGGGGTGCCCTGCATTGTGGCGCCCACCATTCTCTCCAGCGACGCGCCGCCCACCGCTTGTACCGTCTGGTACAACGAGGACGGCAGCTTCAGCGATACGGAGGGCTGGCCCACCAACCCGGACATCGTGCTGGTGGATACCGCCGAGTGCATCAAGGCGCCGCTAAGAATGTTCCTTGCGGGCATCGCGGACTCTCTGGCCACGTATATGGAGGCGGAGCCCAGCTATCTCAGCCATATGCCCACGCGGCTGAAATACCTGCCCACCATCACTGCCCGGACCATGGCAAAGCTTTGCTGCGAGGTCATCCGCGCCGATGCGGAGGCCGCAATTCTCGCCGCCAAAAGCGGCGTGGTCACGCCCGCATACGAGCGGGTGGCGGAGGCCAGCATTCTCCTCTCCGGCATCGGCTGGGAGAGCTGCGGAACCGCTGCCGTCCATGTGCTTGGAACCCGTCTGGCGGATTTTCCCCAGCTTCACGGGATCATGCACGGGGAGAAAGTTTCCTTTGGCATCGTGACCCAGCTGATGCTGGACCCGGAGGCGGACATGGAGCAGGCGGAGGAGCTGGTGGACTTTATGGTCCGGCTGGGACTTCCCGTGACCATGGAGGACATCCGTCTGGATCAGGTCCCCGAGGAGGACCTGATGGCATGGTGCCGTAAGCAGTGCGTTCCCGGCAGTCGGCTGGACGCCATCGCACAGGGCATCACCGCGGAGGAGCTGATGCGGGCGATGCACGCGGCCTCGGCCTTTGGAGCCAGCCGTAAGCAGAAGGCAAAGGTGCAGAACTGAATGAAGCCGGATGATCACATGAAAAGGCGAGGGGCCGTTCTTTAAGGAACGGCCCCTCGCTTCAGCCTGTCGAAGAAGCTAAAATGACGGGGAGATGTCATCCGGGTTTCTCCACAGACTGAGGAGTCCCACCTTTTGGCGAGGCCCCTGCACGTTTTTGGAGGGAAGAGAAAAGCACAGAGAAATTTATTCCTTGGGAATGCAGATGCGCTGGCATTTCACAAGGTTTGCGAAGTCCACATTGGGGTTTGCTGCCATAATCGCGGCGGGAGGGAGGTTAAACTGATTTGCGATCCGGTTGAGGGTATCTCCGCACTTGACGGTGTAGCGGCAGGCCGACCCGTGGCAGCGGTTCATGGGGATAAAGATATACGTGCCTTCCTTCAGGCAGTAGAGCTGCATGCCGGGATTGCTTCGGATGATACTCTCTACGCTGACGAAGTGGGCTTTTGCGATTTTACAAATGTTGTCGCATTTTTTTACTCTGTACATAAACGTATCTGAGGAGGGCTGGGGCTGCGAAGGCGTCTGTACGGGCGGCTGCGCAGGCATCTGTGCAGGCGGCTCCATATCGGCCGGAATGCAGATCACGCTTCCGATGCGCAGGTTCTGGGGGTCCAGACCGGCGTTGAGGTCCAGAATGCTTCGCACGCTGACACCGTACATCTGGGCAAGCTTCCAGAGGGTGTCGCCCTGCCGAATCGTATAGGAGAAGGTTTCATCCCCGCAGATAGAGGGCAAAGCAGTCGGTGTGGTGGGTTTTGTGGTTGTGGTTTCCGAAGACTTTGACGTTACAGAGGGGAAGGTAATTGTGGGAGCGGTGATAGAAGGCATGGTGATCGAGGGCATGGTAATTGAGGGTGGCGTGATGCCCTTGGACGTAATGGATGGGAACGTGATAGACGGCGCCGTAATGGTTGGGGGCGTGATAGTTGGGGGCGTAATCGTAATCGGCATCGTAACAGAGGGCTCCGGCGCGGGGGCAAAGGGAATGCAGATTGCAGTGCCTACCTGCAAATTTTTAGCCTCCAGACCGGGGTTGAGCTTGAGAATGCTTTGCACGCTGACGCCGTAAATCTGGGCGAGCTTCCAGAGAGTGTCCTCCCGCTGAAGCGTATAGGTAAACGCTTCGTCTCCGCAGACGACGGGGGGCTTCGGAGTGGGAGTGACCGGCTTCGGCGTGGGAGTTACGGGTTTTGGAGTCGGAGTAACCGGTTTGGGCGCAGGGGCAAAGGGAATGCAGATTGCGGTACCCACCTGCAAATCCTGTGCGTCCAGACCGGGGTTGAGCTTGAGAATACTGTCTACGCTGACGCCGTAAATCTGGGCGAGCTTCCAGAGGGTATCCTCCCTCTGAACCATATAGGAAAACGCGTCGCTTCCGCAGACGACAGGGGGCTTGGGCGCTGGCTTAACAGGCTTGGGAGCAGGCATAACCGGCTTGGGCGTGGGAGTAACCGGCTTTGTAGCCGGCACAAGAGGAACGCAGATTACGTCGCCGGGCTGCATATTGTCGGCTTCCAGACCGGGGTTGAGCTTGAGAATACTTTCTACGCTGACGCCAAAAACCTGGGCAAGCCTCCACAGGGTATCGCCCCGCTGAACGGCATAAGAAAAGGTTTCGTTTCCGCAGGAGGGGGACGGTGCGGGCGGGGCAGGTACGGTTGGCGCAGGCGCTGGAGTAGGCATAGGCGCAGGCGCTGGAGTAGGCATAGGCGCAGGCGCTGGAGTAGGCATAGGCGCAGGCGCTGGAGTAGGCATAGGTGCAGGCGCGGGCGTTGGAGCGGGAGCCGGTGGCTGCGGTGCGGTCGGAAGGGGAATGCAGACCACATCGCCGATTTGCAGATTTCGGGCGTCCACGCCCGGATTGAGGTCCAGAATACTTTGCAAGCTGACACCGTGCGTTTGCGAGAGCTTCCACAGGGTGTCTCCGGTACGAATTATGTACGAGGAGGCACCCCTTGGGCAGGTACGGGGCGCGGGTGAAGTGGATGGGGGGGACGGAGATACGGAGGATGTGGACGCAGGAATGCAGAGCGTTGCGCCAATCTTCAGATTCCGTGGATCAACGCCCGGGTTGAGGTCCAGAATGCTCTGGACACTGACGCCGTTTGCCTGGGAGAGCTTCCAGAGCGTATCTCCGCTTTTAATGGTGTGCTGCATAGCGTTTGAAGGACATGTTTTTGAATTCATCTGATACATATATAAACACCTTGCATCTGTTAAAATTGACGGGAGGAACAGCTCGCTGTTCCATCTTATGCAGGCTGCGCACGTTTGCCCCTAAACCAATGGCAATGAAAAAGGCACCGTCCGAAGACGGCGCCTTTTAAAGAATGCGGACGTATGCCGCTCCGGGCATTCGGGACGGAGCAGCCTTGCCGGGTGCGGAGAGGTCAGTAAAAGGATTCGACAAAGTCCGTAATTTGAATGTTGTCAAATTCCACGCTGTTGAAATGAAGCCCCGGCTCCACGCTCCTTGTCCGCCAGTCGTATGTAATCCGGGCCTCGACGGGGAACCACCGTCCGGAGCTGCCATCTTTGACCAGAGCCCGGAAAATGCCCTTCTGGTGATAAACCTGGTTGGGGACAATGGGGACATACTGTTCGGAGGGCTCGAAATTTGACTCCAGCATCAAAAGGGATTTTGGCTTGACGCCGTAATTAATCCAATCCAACAGGGCCTGCTCGGCTTCCTGTGTGGGCGTAAACCGGGCCTCGCCCCAAAAAGCGCCTGTTTCGATGTTGTAAGCGTCCACACTGGGGTTGATCAGCTGGGTAAACACGTCCGCAATCACTCCTCTCCTGATCATATTTTATGATGGTGGGGAGCGGAATAACACAGTGACATGGGAGATTTTGCCCCGCAGTCCACGGAGAAATCTACTGTCCGTGCCACAGCTCCGGGTTCATCCGGATGAAAAGGACGGCAAAGGGCAGCAGAACCAGAAGACCCAGCCCGTCCGTCCCACAAAGGCCCCATGACAGGAAAAGTCCCGCCGCGAGGGCCAGAATGGCCAGCAGAAGACGAACGCGGGGCGGCAGATAAAAAATATGTTTCATAGTTCCTCCCGGGCGCGTGTCTTGCGCCCGGACTTGATTTTAAAGGAACATTGCAGTGAAATTCGTCGAAAAACGGGGAGGGGTTGACAGTCGGGGGGAAAAAGCCCTATCATAGAGCCACAGAGAGCTTATGCCACGGCTGTGCGCCCGGTGGCCCCGTGCTTGCAAAGCCAGATTGTCCGGGCAGGAGCGATACCCGCCGGGATTGTGAGGATGGATATGCTGAGAATCAATTTGAAACAGCTGGAGGCATTCACCGCCACGGCGGAATACGGCAGCTTTACCAGAGCGGCAGAGGAGCTTTACCTCACGCAGTCTACCGTCAGCGCCCATATTCTGGCCTTGGAGGAGGCCATGGGCGTTCAACTGATTCTGCGGGGCGCGCGGCGGAAGCTGACGCTGACGGAGGAGGGCCGCCGGGTTTATGGCGCGGCGCGGGACATTCTGGACCGTTGCCGCCTGCTGCAGGACCCCATGGCGGCGGAGGGACGGGTGGAGCTGAGCGTCGGCGCGTCCACGGTCCCAGCCCAGTATTTGTTGCCGGGGCTGCTTTCCGGCTTTCTCCAGCGTCACGGCGAGAGCCGGTTTCTTCTCCGTAGGGGGGACAGTGCGCAGGTCCACGGCCTTTTGAGCCAGGGCGAAGTGCGCATCGGCGTGGTGGGCGCCGCGCCGGACCGTCGGACCTTTACCTGTCAGACCCTGTGCGAGGACCGGCTGGTGCTGGTCACGGCCCCTACGCAGCGGTTTCAGGCCCTGAAGGCCCGGGGAGCCTGCGGACGGGACCTACTGGACGAGCCCTTTATCATCCGGGAGGAAACCTCCGGAACCCGTCAGGCCGCGGAGACATATTGGAGAAAGCACGGTATCCTGCCGGAGAAGCTGCACATCGTTGCCTGCATGGATAATCCGGAGGCCATCCGCCGCAGCGTGGCGGGAGGAATGGGCGTTTCGGTGATGTCGGAGCTGTCCGTGCGGGAGGAGGCGGAGGCCGGGCGGCTGCTGACCTTTGAGTTGGACGAGGAGGGCTTTTCCCGGCGGATTTACCTCGTCTGGCGCAGGGACGTGAGTCTCAGTCGGACGGAGCAGGCGTTTGTGGGGTACCTGAGATCAGAGTTGAAACGATAAATTACGGAGAGCGGCGCAGGTCCGCTCTCCGTGCTTTTTTACTGAAATTTATAGATTATCGCAAAAAACGATAGTAACTATTACGAAATTGTAAACAAAGATTGGCGTTTTTTGTGGAACCATTTTATAATAAATTCCAAGAACTGTGAAAAAATACGGAAATTTTTATAGATGGGAGAGTTGAAATGAAAAAGGTGAATTGGGTTGTGGTGGCTGCCGGAGGTCTGGTGGGTCTGGCGGCGGTGGCGTTGACAATGCTTGGAAACCCCTCCAACATGGGCTTTTGCATTGCCTGCTTCCTGCGGGACGTTGCGGGCGCGGTGGGGCTCCACGGCGCAGCCAAGGTGCAGTATGCCCGTCCCGAGGTCATCGGACTGGTGCTGGGCGCATTCATCATGTCCGTGGCCGGAAAGGAATTCCGGGCAAAGGCGGGGTCTTCTCCCGCCACGCGGTTTGTTCTGGGCGTCTTTGTCATGATCGGCGCACTGGCATTTTTGGGCTGCCCGCTGCGGATGGTCCTGCGCCTTGGCGGCGGTGACGCCAACGCCATCGTGGGCCTTGTGGGCTTCACGCTGGGCATTCTGGTGGGCGTCCAATTCCTCAAGCGTGGCTTCTCTTTGAAGCGGGCCTATGAGGTGGGCCGGGCCGAGGGCGGCGTGCTGCCCGCCGTGATGGCGGGGCTGCTTCTGATTCTGCTGGCGGTTCCCTCTCTGCTGAAGTTCAGCGAGGAAGGCCCCGGCTCCAAGCACGCGCCTGCACTGGTTGCGCTTGTGGTTGCTCTGGCGGTGGGCGCGCTTGCCCAGCGGGCCAGACTGTGCACCGTGGGCGGCATCCGGGATGCGCTGCTGTTCCAGGATTTTAAGCTGCTGTATGGCTTTATTGCCATTTTCCTGGTGGTGCTGGTGGGCAATCTCATCAACGGAAATTTCCACTTCGGGTTTACGCTCCAGCCCATAGCCCACAGCAGTCACCTGTGGAATCTGCTGGGCATGACGCTGGTGGGCTGGGGCTCTGTGCTGCTGGGCGGCTGCCCCCTGCGCCAGTTGATTCTGGCGGGCGAGGGCAACGGCGATTCCGCCGTCACTGTGTTCGGAATGATCGTGGGCGGCGCGCTGGCCCATAACTTTGGCCTGGCGGGCAATCCCGACGCGCTGAATGAGGCCAAGGAGCTGGTGGTGGGCGGAATCTCCAACACCGGCAAGGTCGCGGTGCTTCTGGGCTTTGCGGTGCTGGCCGTCATTTCTGTGGTAAACCTGCCGAAAGAGGAAAAAGTTGCCGCCCGGCAGACAACGGCGGTATAAGAGGAGGAATTCAGAATGATTGACGCAAGAGGCTATTCCTGTCCCACGCCGGTGGTAATGGTGCAAAAAGAGGTGAAGCAGAGCAGTCCGGCCGAACTGGAGGTGTTGGTGGACAACCAGTGCTCCGTGGAAAATGTGACCCGCTATGCGGGCGGCAGCGGCTATCAGGTGTCCGTGACGCCGGAGGGCCGGGACTTCCGCCTGCTGCTGAAAAAATGAGCTGCTACGTTGCCACGTTTCACACGCATCTGGCGGCACTGACCACCGCCCGCACACTGGCTGCCCGTGGTATTTCCGCCAAGATGATGCCCACGCCCCGGAGGCTCAGCTCCTCCTGCGGGACCTGCCTGCGCTACGAGGCGGAAGATCCATGCCTTTCGGACATGGACGTGGACATGGAGCAGGTCTGCACGCTGGAGGCTGGGGAGCGGTACGTCGTGCTGCTCAAAAATGCGTGAAGTTCGGCAGACGAGGTTCTCCGTGCTTCGGAGGGGTGCAGGTCGATTCCGATATGATTTTGGTGCTTTCGGGCGCTGTTGGGTGCATTTGAGGCTTTTTGGGCCGTTTTAAGGGGCTTAGGCATCTTCGGAATCAGTGAGACTTCAAAAAGTGGTCCCGCCGTTAAAAACGGCGGGACCACTTTTTGAATCAATGGCAATCAGTTTTATGAAAAACTATGACTCGGGCATACACGGGCACATTGCCCGCAGAAAAATTACTTGGTGCCGAAAATCCGGTCCCCTGCGTCTCCAAGACCGGGGACGATATAGCCGTGGTCATTCAGATGGTCGTCCAGAGCGGCAATATAGATTTCCACATCGGGATGGTCCTTTTCCACACGCTTGATGCCCTCCGGTGCGGCCAGCACGTCCATCAGCTTGATGTGCTTACAGCCGTATTCCTTCATAAAGGTGATGGCCGCGGAGGCAGAGCCGCCGGTGGCAAGCATGGGGTCCACGATGATCACGTCCCGCTCGGCGATGTCGGCGGGCATTTTGCAGTAATACTTCACCGGCTCCAGTGTCTCCGGGTCCCGGAACAGGCCGATGTGTCCCACCCGGGCGGCGGGAATCATTTTCAAAACGCCGTCTACCATGCCAAGGCCCGCCCGCAGAATGGGCACAATGGCAAGCTTTTTGCCCGCCAGAGTTTTGAAAACGCCGGGGGCCACCGGGGTTTCCACCTCCACATCCTCCAGAGGCAGGTCGCGGGTGGCCTCATAGGTCATCAGCATGGCAATTTCGCACACCAGCTCCCGGAAGTCCTTGGTGCTGGTGTCCTTGTTGCGCAGGATGGTCAGCTTATGCTGGAGCAGGGGATGGTTCAGAATGTGGATGTTGTCGTTCATGTCGCGTTCTCCTTCTTTATTCTGTCTCGCAGCCGCTCCGCCTGGGCGGGGCGCAGATATACGGGGGATAGGTTTTGGGCGGTGGTCAGCGTGCCCGCTTGGGCCAGCTCTCCCGCGGCAAGGGCCACGCCCACGGCGTGTTGATGCAGAAGCCTTGCGGGAGCTAAATCACAGGGAATTCCCGCCTCCTCCAGCGCCCGCTGGCATAGAGCGCCGCCATCGCCCACGGCAATGAGCGGGCGGGGGTCGCCGCGCAGCTCCTCGGCCAAATCCGCAAGGCCGACGGCCCGGTCTTCGCACAGACGGGTGAGCTTGCCATCTTTCGCTTCAAACAGGGAGTTGTAGATCTGCGCCCGCCGGGCGTCCATGGCGCAGATAATCAGGCCATTTATATGGCTCAGCCCCAGCGCCATGGCGTACAGCGTGGAAACACCAGCGGCGGGGAGGTCTGCGGCGAAGGCCAGTCCCTTGGCGGCGGCCACGCCAATGCGGATGCCGGTAAAGGACCCCGGCCCGGCGGCCACGGCAATCAGGCCCAGATCCGCCACGCTTAAATCCGCATTTTTCAGTAAAGATTCCACCATGGGCATCAGGGTCCGGCTGTGGGTCAGTCCGGTGTTCTGATAGCAGGAGGCCAGCACCTGCCCGCCCTCCGTCACGGCGGCAGAGCACGCCTTGGCGGAGGTTTCCAGCGCTAAAATTTTCAAAAGCCGTCCACTCCCTCTACTGTAATGCCGCGCCAGTCGTCGCTTTCCGGGCGGCGGGAAAAGCGCACCCACACCGTATCCTCCGGCAGCGCGTCCTCCACTCGTTCGCTCCATTCCACGGCGCACACGCCGCCCCGGCCCGGGTAATCCTCCCAGCCGATGTCAAACAGCGCGTCGGAGTCCGGCAGGCGGTACATGTCAAAGTGGAACAGAGGGATGCGCCCCTCGTATTCGTTGACAATGGTGAAGGTGGGGCTTGTGACCCGGCCCGTACAGCCAAGTCCCCGGGCAAGCCCCCGGGTAAACGCCGTTTTCCCCATGCCCAGCTCTCCCTGAAAGGCCAGCACGGTTCCCGGCGCCAGACGCTTTCCCAGCGCCTCGCCGAGCGCCTCCGTCTCGGCCTCGCTGTGGGACAGATACTCCATTTTTCCGCCTCCTCTCCCGGGGCGCCGCCCCACAATTTTCGGCCACAGCCGGAAATGCGGTGTACGGACCCTAAAAAATTACCGGAAATAGTATAGCACAGTTTTTCCTCCATGTAAAAACAAATTTCATTGGTTTACACGCCGTACCTCCTGTGGTATACTATATACTCTGTAAAATCACGGTTTTTCTGATAGGAGATGCCATGTTCAACCGTCTTCGCGCCACACTGTCCGATTTTTTCCAGCAGGCTGATTTGGTGCTGCTGGGCCTTTGCTGCGGGTGTACTCTGTTTGGAATGGTGCTGATTGCCAGCGCCACTCGCTACATGGGGACCGGCAGTATGATTCGATTTGTAGGTGTTCAGGGCGCGGCCATGCTGATTGGTCTTGTTGCCTATGTGCTGCTGTCCATGGTGAATGTGGAGCTTTTAGTGAAGCACTGGAAGCTCATTCTGGCGGCCAGCGTGGTGCTTATCTTGCTGCTGCGAACGCCTTTGGGTGTCGTCCGAAATGGAAACCGGGCGTGGCTGGAGATTCCCCATGTGCCTTTTTCCATTCAGCCGGCGGAGGTGGTGAAGATTGCGTTCATCATTCTTTTGTCTAAACAGCTTGAATGGGTGAAGGATCGGCGGCGGGAGCTAAAAAGCCTTGGCAGCGTGGCAGGGCCCACGGGCCACCTCCTGTTTATGGTTGGGCTGATTTACGTGGTGTCCAGCGACATGGGAAGCGCGCTGGTCTATGTATTCATTTTCGTGTGCGTAGCACTGGTGGCGGGGGTTGCGTGGCGGTGGTTTATCCTCGGCGGCGGCGGCATGGCAGTGGGTGTCTTGGCGCTGTATTTTATGGGAAAGCTGCCCTCCCACATGGCGGACCGGTTCCGCGTGCTGTTTGACCACAGCTTTGACCCGCGTGGCGTGGGCTGGCAGCAGACCCGCGGACTGCTGGCGCTGGGCAGCGGCGGCTGGTTTGGACAAGGCCTGTTTCAGGGGACCCAGACCCAGGCGGGACGGGGCGCTCTGCCGGAGCGGCACACGGATTTTATCTTCGCCATGATTGGCGAAGAACTGGGCTTTTTCGGATGTCTCCTGGTGATTGTGCTGCTAACAGCCATCATCCTGCGCTGCCTGTGGGTGGCCCGCCGGGCCACCACGGACTATGCGCGGCTGGTGTGCGTGGGCATTGCGGGGATGCTGATTTTCCAGACGGTGGAAAACATCGGCATGTGCCTGTTTGTCATGCCTGTCATCGGGCTGACACTGCCCTTTTTCAGCTATGGAGGCTCCTCTATTGTTACGTTGTATACCGCCATGGGCATCGTCTCAGGCGTGAAAAAGCGGGCGTTGATGAACTGGAACCGATAGCCGCTGCGATTGATTAAGGAAAAAAAGGACCCTGCGCTCCGCCAAAGCGGAGCGCAGGGTCCTTTAAAAAGTCTACATTTTGAAAGCAAAAAACTGGAAAATTTGGGGTTGCATTTTGATTTTGACTGTGCTATACTTCCGAATATGAAAATCGTTCTCAAATTGAAAGGAGCCTTACATTGAAGATAAATATGTTGAAGTTGCTGGCGGCGGTGTCCGCCGCAGCGGTACTGTCCGGCTGTGGCGCGACGGGGGGCGCCGCGCAAAGCGCGGGAAGCGCAGCCTCTTCTCAGGGGCAGGAGGCGAAGCTGCAGGTGACGACCACCGTGTTCCCTGCGTATGATTTTGCCCGGGCCGTGTGCGGTGATCTGGCGGAGGTGACGCTGCTGCTGCCTCCCGGGGCGGAGAGCCACAGCTATGAGCCCACGCCAAAGGATATCATGAACGTGGGAAACAGCGACCTGTTTATGTATCTGGGCGGCGAGTCCGACACATGGGTGGAGACGCTTTTGAAGACCGTGGACGACGGCGTGAGCCGTATGAAAATGATGGACTGCGTGGAACTGAAGGAAGAGGCTGAAATCGAGGGCATGACCGCCGAGGAGGGCCACAGCCACAGTGGAGACGACCATGACCAAGACGAGGATGCCCATGATGAAGACGCGGAAAACCACGAGGAGGACGCTCACGAGCAGGATGTGGACGCGCATGACGAAGACGAGCCTGAGGAAACGCACGGGCAGGTTTTGGAGTATGACGAGCATGTGTGGACCTCTCCTGTGAACGCCGCCGCCATCACCACTGCCATCGGCGAGCGGATGGCGGAGCTGGACCCGGCGCATGCGGAGGACTATCGGGCAAATGCGGCGGACTACACGGAAAAGCTGATGGAGCTGGACAAGGAGTTTGAGGACTTCTTTGCAACGGTTTCCAATAAAACCATGGTGTTTGGCGACCGCTTCCCTCTGCGGTACTTTGCGGATGAATACGGCATTAACTGCTATGCCGCCTTCCCCGGATGCAGCACCCAGACCGAGCCTTCCGCCGCCACCATCGCGTTTTTGACGGAGAAGGTGAAGGAAGAAGGACTTGGAACGGTGTATTATATTGAATTTTCCAACCATCTGGTGGCGGACAGCATCGCGGAAGCCACCGGCGCGCAGACCGCGCTGTTTCATAGCTGCCACAATGTTTCCAAGGCGGAGATGGACGCGGGAGCCACCTATCTCACGCTGATGGAAGGGAATCTGGAAACGCTAAAAACCACCATGAAGTGAAAAAGACCGCCGGGAGACAGCTTTGTCTCCCGGCGGTTTATCTTGTCAGTCCCCAAACTGTGGGTCGGGATTATCTTCAAGCAGCCGGGCCATGTCCTCCGGCAGTGGCGCGAAAAGTTCCAGCGGCTGGCCGGTGATAGGATGGGTCAGCGCCATCCGGTAAGAATGGAGGGCTGGGCGGGCAATGAGGTCCGGGTCCTCCGTGCCGTAGAGCCAGTCTCCCGCCAGAGGGCAGCCCACCGCCGCCATGTGCACTCGAAGCTGGTGGGTGCGTCCCGTCTCGGGAAGAAGCCGCAGGAGGGACAAGTTGCTCCGCGTCTCCAAAACCTGATACCGGCTGATAGCGGCCTGTCCGTCGGGGCGGACGGTGCGGCGCACGGCGGAGGATTCGTCCCGTCCGATGGGCAGGTTGATGATTCCCTCCAACGGCTGGGGAACCCCCACGCACAAGGCCCGGTACTCCCGGAAAAATCCTCCGGTATGAAGGGTTTTGCGCAGCAGGTCGTGGACATGGCCGCTTTTGGCCACCGCCATTAGCCCTGTGGTTCCCTTATCCAGGCGGTTTACCGCATGGAAAATAAAATCTGTTCCACGGGAATAGGCCAGCGCCCCTGCCACGGTGGGGGTGTCCGGCAGGAAATTGGACACGTGGGCCGTCATGCCCGCAGGCTTGTTGACCACCAAAAGATGCTCGTCCTCCCAAACCACCGGCAGGGGCCAAGGCCCTGGAATGGGGGCCTCGCGCTGCTGGCGGACGTCCCCGCTCTCTGCGCTCACCGTGTCGTCCGGAGAAAGGACCAAGGTGGTGCGGGCGGGCCGTCCGTTCACCAGAATGCCGCCTTCCGCACGGGTCAGGCGGGAGATGGCGTGGGAGGAAAAGTGCAGCTTCTGCTTTAAAATATGGCGGACGGTCAGACCGGCATCCTCCTCCAAGACACGGTAAGAGACATAGGGCATGGCTTGCGCTCCCTTCCTCCGGCGGCAAAATCCGCCGCAGGATGATGAATTGCCGCAGGGCTAAAAGATAGCTGAAAGCTGAAAAATAATTGCCTTGGTTCTATTTTAGCATACGCCGGGCGGCAGGGCAAGCAGACCCGGCTTGCGTGATGGGGCCGGGTGTAGTAAAATAGGGGAGAAAACAAACGGTGCGGACCCCGTGTCCGGGCCTTGAAGGAGGACCCTATGCTGATCTCGGCGGAACGGCTGTCCATCAACTTTGGCGGTAGGCAGTTGTTGGAGGACGTGAATTTTTATCTGAACGAGGGCGACAGGGTGGGCGTCATCGGCGTGAACGGAACCGGAAAGTCCACCTTTTTGCGGGTGCTGGCCCGGGTGATTGAGCCGGACAGCGGCACGGTGCGCCGGGACCCCAACGTGCAGGTGAGCTTTCTTTCCCAGAACCCGGAGCTGGACGACGGCGCCACGGTGCTGGAGCAGGTGTTTCTCAGCTTTCCCAAGGAGTTTCGGGCGCTGAACGAGTACGAGGCCGTCTCCATGCTGACGCGGCTGGGGATTTCTGATACGGAGCAGAAAATCGGCACACTTTCCGGCGGACAGCGCAAGCGGGTGGCCCTTGCGGCGGCGCTGATTCACCCGGCGGATGTGCTGATTCTGGACGAGCCGACGAACCATCTGGATGCGGAGATGGTTTCCTGGCTGGAGGAGTGGCTGCGCCGGTGGACCGGGGGCCTTGTGATGGTGACCCACGACCGCTATTTTCTGGAGCGGGTGGCGAATCACATCACTGAGGTAGACCGGGCGAAGCTTTATCACTACGAGGCAAACTACTCCAAATATCTGGAGCTGAAGGAACAGCGTGCCGAGATCGCGCAGGCAGGGGAGCGGAAGCGACAGGCGATTTTAAAGGTGGAGCGGGAGTGGATTATGCGGGGCTGTCGCGCCCGGAGCACCAAGAGCCGGGACCGGATCGAGCGGTACGAAGCCCTGAAAGATCAGGACGCGCCGGAGACGGACGAGGCCGTGCGCCTGTCTGCCTCCTCAAGCCGTCTTGGAAAGAAAATTATTGAGCTGGAGGACGTGTCCAAGGCCTTTGACGGAAGAACCGTCCTTTCCCATTTTTCTTACGGCGTTCTGCGGGACGACCGCATCGGCATTGTGGGCCGCAACGGGGCGGGAAAATCCACCCTGTTGAACCTGATTGCCGGGCGGCTGGAGCCGGATGGTGGCAGCGTGGACGTGGGGGCCACGGTGCGGATTGGCTTTTTCTCGCAGGAGGGGCGGGAACTGGATTTGAACCAGCGGGTTTACGATTTTATCCGTGGCATTTCCGATGAAGTGAAAACGGAGGAGGGAACCCTCTCTGCCAAGGACATGATGGAGCGGTTTCTGTTCCCTCCAGAGCTGCAATCGGTGCCTGTGGGCCGTCTTTCCGGCGGCGAGCGGCGGAGACTTTACCTGCTCAGCATTTTGATGTCCGCGCCCAACGTGCTGCTGCTGGACGAGCCGACCAACGATTTGGACGTGACCACCCTTTCTATTTTGGAGGATTATCTGGACACCTTTCCCGGCCCTGTCCTTGCCGTGTCCCACGACCGGTTTTTTCTGGACCGACTTTCCGGGCAGATTTTCGCCGTGGGCGAGGAGGGCCGGGTGGAGCGGTATACCGGCAACTGGTCGGACTATATGCGCAAGCGGCAGGAAGCGGAGCGGCCGGCCGCCCCGGAGAAGGCCGACCGGGAGGACAGCCGCCGCCCAAGGGAAAAGAAGCTGAAATTCACCTTTAAAGAACAGCGTGAGTTCGACAGCATCGACGGCGAGATGGCCGCGCTGGAGGAAGAATTGAAGGCCGTAGCTGCCGAAATGGGGGATTGCGGCAGTGATTACGTGAAGCTTCAGGCGCTGACCGAGCGGCAGGAGACATTGCAGGCGGCGCTGGAGGAAAAAACTGAGCGCTGGATGTATTTGAATGAACTGAAGGAGCGGATTGACGCGCAGGAATAACGGTCATGCTGCTGTATGCAGCGATCGGCTGTCGGAAGCTGTACAGGCGGGTAAAGCCGTCGCTCCATGTCCGGGATGCCATCTGGATTTGCGATGATATCAAAACGCCGGTTTTTTGGCATTGCGAGGCTCGCATTTATCTTCCGTCCCGCATGGATGAATTGCAGCAGGCCTATGTAATTGCCCGCGAGCAGGCCCGTCTAAACCGCCGGGACCACCGATAGAAGCCTCTGGGGTTTCGCTTCTGGCAGCGTTTTGGGTAAGGCCTGTCCGCTGGCCTTTGGCAAGGTGGGAGTGAAAGGATGGATAAAGATGGGATTGAACTATAAAAGGCCGGCGTTTTGGGTTGCCGCAATGTCCCTATGCGCCTGCGTAGCGGTGGCCGTGAGCTTTTTGACGAACCCGGAAAAGGAAGCAGCGGTGGCGCTGCTGGCCGAGACGGAGCAAGCGTCTTTACCAGACGAGACTGGAGCAACCGTCTTTTCAAGCGTCTTTACCTATCACGGAGTGGACTACGATCTGGCGGAGCGCAATCAGTCCATCAACGCGCTGATGGGCCAATATCCGGTTGGAAAATATATCGTTGTCGAGGGTCATACGGGGCCGGAAAACTTTATTTACTGTGTGTTTGACACCCAAGCGGAACAGTTTGTAAAGGATTTTGCGGGCACGAATCTTATCTGGCGGGGCGATGATCTCACCACCGCAGTCTACTCTTTTTGGTCGGAGATCTATGATTACGAGGGCCGATCTATTGGGTCCGTGGAGCTGCCAGAGGATGGTTCGTTCATCAGGAAGCTTGCGTTTTCAGAGGACGGGGCCGAACTGATTGTGACAATTCTGACCAGCGGCGGAGACGAGGTGGAGACGACAATAGATATCGGTGGTGGAGTGTAAGCTGAAGCGGATAGATTATCTGCTTACCGCCGCAGTTTCAGCCGCTTCACCCTAAAGCAGCCGGGAAAAATCTAAAAGAAACCAGCCCGGACCAATCAGGTCCGGGCTGGTTTGTGCTGTGATACTTTGCCGGAGGGTTGTCCCTCTTCCGTGGCGGTTCCTTTTGTTCGCCGCACCGCGTAGTGGGATAAGCTCAGACAATTCTTTGAAGCTGGGGACTCGACGCAAGCTCCGCGCTTTGGGAAAGGCGGCTGAGAATGTCTTTCCGGGTGACGATGCCGATGAACTTCCCCAGATCGTCCACCACCGGAATGAAATTCTGGTTCAGCGCCAGAGAAAGCAGATGGTCGATAGAAGCGGTGATGGGGACGGCTGTATATGTATTGTCCCGGAGAAGGTCCTGCACAAACAGCTTTTCCGCCGTCTTTTTGGTAAAAACCCCGTCCTGCGCGTCCTCCGCGTCCAGCAGCCGCCAGAGGAAATCGCCCTCGCTGACGGTGCCGATATAGGTTCCGTCCCGTGCGATGACGGGAATGGCGGAGTAGCCATGCCGCCGCATTTTTTCCAGACCCTGACGAAACGTGAAATCGTCATACAGATAAGACACGCTGTTTTTCGGCGTCAGGAAATAAGCGATGTTCACACGCATACCTCTCTTCATTTTTTATTCTGGCAACGATGTGCCGGAATCTGTAAGTTTACTATAACCGATTTTTACCGGAGAATGATGAACAAATTTTTAAATTGCACTGACAGGAAAAGAAACTTTACAAGGCCCAAACACTGTGATAAAATGTGATAAATGCAACAAAGATAAAAAGGAGGCACTCTCATGCTGTCAAAAGAGGAACTGGAGGGGAGTCCGATTTTTGAGGGGATCAACTACGAGAACTATCTTGCCATGCTTAGCTGCTTTCAGGCGGTGCAAAAGAGCTATCGCCCTGAGGAGGTGGCCTATGATTTCAGCCGCGTCGGGGAGCAGGTGGGGATTCTGGAGCGGGGGGAAGCGTCCCTCATCCGAATCGACGAGGATGGGGTTTCAACGGTTTTGGAAAATCTCACCGCAGGCAATGTGTTTGGCCGCAGTCTCGCTTTCTCCGGGGATGTGAACGACAGTCTGGAAGTGGTGTGCCGGACGGCCTGCGACGTGCTGTACATCGACTTTCCCCACATATTAAAGCGTTGTGAGAAGGCCTGCGAGCACCACAGCCTGCTGGTGCGGAACATGCTGAGACTGATTACCGAAAAGGCCCAGACGCTGGCTGGGCGGGTGGACGTGCTCTCCCGCCGCTCCATCCGGGATAAGCTTTTGTGCTATTTCCGCCAGCAGGCTGAGCGGGAGGGGAGCGACACCTTCACCCTGCCTTTTTCCCTGAGCATGCTGGCGGACTATATCGCCACGGACCGCAGCGCCATGATGCGGGAGCTGAAGCATCTCAGGCAGGAAAAGCTGATTCAGGCGGAGGGACGGGAGATTACGCTGCTGTGCTGAGAAGCGCCCCCGGCTGCGCAGCAAGGGGTTTGGGCAGTCGAAAGGCCGCGAAAAAGAGAATGTCCGTCTGATATCTACAAATGGCACAAAAATTTAGTTAAAAATTTGACAAAAAAGTTTGGGAATTGATTTGACGCACTGTGACCCTTGTGCTAACATAAAAGTAGTGTGTAATCCAGGCGAGCAGCAATATGAGGAAAGAAGGAAAACTATGTTTCGAATCGTGAGAAAAGAGGCGCTCAAGCCCACCGTCGTGCTGTTTGAGGTTGAAGCCCCCATGATCGCAAAGAAGGCCCAGCCCGGCCAGTTCATCATCCTCCGGGTGGATGAAAATGGCGAGCGCGTCCCCCTGACGATCCATGATTACGACCGGGAGAAGGGCACTGTCAGCATCATTGTCCAAATCGTGGGTGCCACGACGGAGAAGCTGAACCGTCTGAATGAGGGCGACTGTTTGCAGGACTTTGTGGGTCCTCTGGGCAAGGCCACCGAGACGGAGGGAAAGAAGAAGGTCTGCGTGGTTGGCGGCGGCGTGGGCTGCGCGATTGCGTATCCCGTGCTGAAAAAGTTCCACGACGACGGGGCGGAGGTCCACGCGGTCATCGGCTTTAAAAGCGCGGATCTGGTGATTCTGGAGGACAAGTTCAAGGCTGCCTCCTCCATTCTGGAAATCTGTACCGACGATGGGTCCTACGGACGCAAGGGCTTGGTCACCGACGCGCTGAAGGAGCTGATCGAGGCCGGAAACCAGTACGACGAGATTTTTGCCATCGGCCCCATGATTATGATGAAATTCGTCTCCAAGACCACTGAGCCTTACGGAATCCCCACCACGGTGTCCATGAGCCCCATCATGATTGATGGCACGGGCATGTGCGGCGGCTGCCGCCTGAGCGTTGGCGGCGAGACAAAGTTTGCCTGTGTGGACGGCCCCGATTTTGACGGGCACAAGGTTGACTGGGATCTGGCGGTGAAGCGCAGCAGGATGTACAGTGACTTTGAGAAGCACAAGCACGAGGAAACCTGCAATCTGTTCAGCAAGGAGGCCGAGTGATATGCCTAATATGTCTTTGAAGAAAAACCCCATGCCCGCGCAGGACCCCAATGTCCGCAACAAGAACTATGAAGAGGTCACGCTGGGATATACCGAGGAAATGGCGCTGGACGAGGCAAAGCGCTGCCTCAACTGCAAGAACAAGCCCTGCGTGGGCGGCTGTCCCGTGATGATACATATTCCCGAGTTTATCGCCGAGGTTGCCAACGGCAATTTTGAGGCGGCGTATCAGATTATCGCCAAGACCAGCTCTCTGCCCGCCGTGTGCGGCCGGGTCTGCCCGCAGGAGAGCCAGTGCGAGAAGTACTGTGTCCGCGGCATCAAGGGAGAGCCGGTGGGCATTGGCCGACTGGAGCGCTTTGTTGCCGACTGGCACAACAACAACGCCTGCGACGCCCCCCCCAGACCCGCGCCCAACGGACATAAAGTGGCCGTGATCGGCTCCGGTCCCGCGGGCCTCACCTGTGCGGGCGACCTTGCCAAAAAGGGCTACGACGTCACCGTGTTTGAGGCACTGCACCTTGCGGGCGGCGTTCTGGTATACGGCATCCCTGAGTTCCGTCTGCCCAAGGCCATCGTCCAGAAGGAAGTGGACGGGCTGAAGGCGCTGGGCGTCACCGTCGCCACCGATACCGTGGTGGGTCGTACCATCTCCATCGACGAGCTGATGGAGGAGGAAGGCTTCGAGGCCGTGTTCATCGGCTCCGGCGCGGGCCTGCCCATGTTTATGAGCATTCCGGGCATCAACTATAAGGGCGTGTTCTCCGCCAACGAGTTTTTGACCCGTATCAACCTGATGAAGGCCTATCTGCCCGACTCCGACACGCCCATCATCCACCCCAAAAAGGTGGCGGTGGTTGGCGGCGGCAACGTGGCCATGGACGCGGCCCGCTGCTCCAAGCGGCTGGGTGCCGAGGTACATATTGTCTACCGTCGTGGCATGGAGGAGCTCCCCGCCCGTCACGAGGAAGTGGAGCACGCCGAGGAAGAGGGCGTGATCTTCAACACCCTCAATAACCCTGTGGAGATTTTGGCGGATGAGGACGACAATGTCCGCGCCATCCGCTGCATCAAGATGGAGCTGGGTGAGCCGGACGCTTCCGGCCGCCGCAGCCCTGTGGAGATTGCCGGCAGCGAGTTTGACATGGAGGTGGACTGCGTCATCATGGCGCTGGGCACCAGCCCCAACCCCCTGATCAAGAGCACCACCGAGGGGCTGGAGGTCAATCGCAAGGGCTGTATCGTGGTGAACGAGGAGGGACTTACCTCCCGCCCGAGCGTTTACGCCGGCGGTGACGCCGTCACCGGCGCGGCCACGGTGATTCTGGCCATGGGCGCGGGCAAAACCGCCGCCAAGGCCATCGACGAGCAGCTGAGCAAATAATACGGCGCTTCGGCGCAAAACGCTCATGGGGCAATGCAGGCAGTCATCAGACAACCTGTGAACCGATGGACAAGAAAAACCGAATACGGAAAGAGGCGGCGGGAACCGGAATCGGTTCCCGCCGCTGCTTTGTAGACTTAATGGAGCGGTCGGAAGAGTGCTCGTCAGGCGGAAAAGAGACAACGGGCTTTGCGCAGATATAAAAAGCATCATAAATATGTAATAGCATGCATACCCATATTGCAAAATTAAACCATTAGATTTTGTGAAAAACTAATAGTTTTGTATAAAGTGTCCGTAAATTATTGACATGGGTCTTTGAAATGATATAATTACTACAAAGTTTGTGGCAGGATGATGTGATAAATGGAAGACATGGAGACGCTGTATATCATCGGTGAATCCCGGACCAACAGCGACAATGCCATCACAAAAATGTTCGGTTCCTTTTACATGGCTTTGGAGATGGAAGCTGAAAGCGGAAAAATCGTGGATTTTAGCTGTACCCACTCTCTGGAGCTGACGGAGAAATTTCTGCGGCGCGTTTTTGTGGGGCGGTTCCTGCTGCGGGAATACGACCAACTGGAAAACGAGGTGACCCGCCGATACCACGGGTCCTCCGCCAAGGCGGTGCTCGCTGCCATGAAGGACGCTGAAAAGCGGTATCGGGCTGCGGTGGGAAAGAGCGAATCCACTGGCGGATAGATTCGGCGGGCAAATAAGTTCATAAACTGCTTTCCCTTGTGTGATATATCTTCCAATATATCAATCAGCAGGGGGAAACCCAGTAAAGATCAGAGAATTTCTCTGGTCCTTGCTGGGTTTTTGTGTTTTTTAGCTTAGAATCAGGCGGCCTGTGCCCCCTTGGGTGCGGGTGAAAGAAACCGAAAGGAGCGCGAAATGGAACTGAAGGAGCTTGTGGAGCGGCAGAAAGAACCGCTGCTGAAAACGCTGGGGGAGAGCATCCGCATCCCCAGCGTGCGGGAGGAGGATGCAAGCGGCTATCCCTATGGTGCAAGCATTCAACGGTGTCTGGAGTTTATGCTGGAAACCGGAAAGAATCTGGGCCTTCGGGTGGGCAGCATGGATCATCAGGTGGGCTGGTGCGAGGTTGGCGAGGGAAAGGAAATGGTAGCCGTCTTGGGCCATCTGGACGTGGTCCCTGCCGGAGAGGGCTGGAGCGGCGACCCATTTTCCGGTGAGGTCCGGGACGGAAAGGTCTTTGGACGGGGGTCGATGGATGACAAGGGTCCCACCGTGGCCGCTCTTTATGCACTGGGCGCACTGAAGGAATCGGGGCTGCCCCTGCGCCGCAGGGTAAGGCTGTTGATGGGCACCAACGAGGAAACCGGCTCCGCCGACATGAAATACTATCTGGCCCACGGGGGCGAAAGGCCCGTGATGGGCTTCACGCCGGACGGGGAATACCCGGTCATCAACGGGGAAAAGGGCATCGTGAACGTGACCTTCCGGTGCAGTCTGCGCCAGTCCGGTCCGGTGCGGCTTCGGAAAATTTCGGGAGGCGACGCGCCCAACGTGGTTCCCGCCTCCGCCTTTGCGGAGTTGGAATGCTCGGGTGAACTGGCGAAGCAAATCGCCGCTACAATGACGGAGAAGACGGAATGCATTCCCGTTTCCGGCGGCGTACGGATAGAAGCCCGGGGCGTGAGCGCCCACGGCAGCACACCGGAACAGGGGGAAAACGCCATTGGGCGGCTGATGTTGGCCTTGAACGGCTTGCCGCTGGAGGGAGAGCTTGCCGGGACGGTCCGTTTTCTGGCGGAGAAGATCGGCATGGAAACCAACGGAAAATCGCTGGGACTTGCGCTGGAGGATGAAATGTCCGGCGCGCTGACGTTCAATCTGGGGGTCATCTCCGGGGACGAAACCGGCCTGACCTGCCGGGTGAACTACCGCTATCCCGTGACCAAATCTCTGGCTGACTGCGGCCCGAATTTTCAGGCGGAGCTGGGCGCGGCAGGCTTTCAAGTGGAGGAGCAGACCCATAAGGAAAGCCTGTATGTCCCGCTGGAGAGCGAGCTGGTGACCACCTTACTGCGGGTATACGAGGAAGAAACGGGGTTAAACGCCACGCCGAAGAGCATCGGCGGCGGGACCTATGCCAAGGCTATGCCCAACGTGGTGGCCTTCGGTCCCATTTTCCCAGGGGACGAGGTGAGGGAGCACAAGCCGGATGAATTCATCGAGGTGGACCGGCTGATGCAAAACGCGCAGATCATCGCGCGGGCGATGTATGAGCTTGCGAAATAAGACAGGAGGAAGGATATGAAAATTACAGAGGTCCGGCTGGGACATATCTCCGTTCCCCTGCGGGTGCCGTTTAAGACGGCACTGCGGCAGGTGAACAGCGTGGAGGACGTCATTGTAGAGGTCCATACGGACACGGGTGCGGTGGGCTACGGCGAAGCGCCCCCCACCGGCGTGATCACCGGAGACACCACAGGGGCAATCATCGGCGCATTAAAGGACCACATTATCAAAACGGTGGTGGGCCGGGACGTGGATGACTTTGAGGATTTGATGATCGCCCTGAACGGCTGCATTCTCAAAAACACCAGCGCCAAAGCGGCCATGGACATGGCCCTGTGGGATTTGTACGGCCAGCTTTACAAAATTCCGGTCTACAAGCTGATGGGCGGCGCCCGGAAGAACATCGTCACCGACATCACCATCAGCGTCAACGACCCGGAGGAGATGGCCCGGGACGCGCGAAACGCCATCGAAAGAGGCTATGACTGCCTGAAAGTGAAGGTGGGCGCGAATCCGGCGCTGGATGTGGCCCGGCTGGCCGCCGTGCGGCAGGCGGCTGGGAGCGACGTGTTAATTCGTATCGACGCGAACCAGGCCTGGTCCCCCAAGCAGGCGGTCACACTGCTGAACCAGATGCAGGAGAAGGGGCTGGACATCGAATTTGTGGAGCAGCCGGTCAAGGCCCACGATTTCGAGGGGCTGAAATACGTCACCGAGCGGAGCTATGTCCCCGTTCTGGCGGACGAGAGCGTGTTTTCCCCCGAGGACGCCGTGAAAATCATGCAGATGGGCGCGGCGGATTTGGTGAACATCAAGCTGATGAAGTGTGGCGGACTGTGGAACGCGCTGAAAATCGCCTCCGCCGCCGAGGTCTACGGCGTGGAATGCATGATCGGCTGTATGCTGGAGGCCAAGGTCAGCGTCAACGCCGCGGTGCATCTGGCCTGTGGAAAGAAAATCATCACCAAAGTGGATCTGGACGGCCCTGTGCTGTGCAGTGAGGACCCCGTGGAAGGGGGCGCGGTGTTCAACGAGAAGGATATCACCGTGTCTGACGCGCCGGGCCTTGGCGTGACGGGTATCCGGGGCATCACATATCTGGACTGAGAAAATTCGCCGGGACGAGGCTGCTCCGGCGACAACGAAGGGAAGGGGGCGGGAAGCTGGGAAAAATGGGGCGCCGCGTGCGCCGAATTGCGCGTCCGGGCGGTATGGGAACCGCAAAACCGGCAACTTGAAATGAAAAGGGAGAGGACAACATGTTTACGATTACCAACGGCTTTACGTACATTGCGTTTCTGATGTTCCTGGCCGGCGGGCTGCTGGCACTGGAGAAGTACGCCAAGTGGAAAGTTTTTGGCTATGTTCCCCCTCTGGTGTGGATTTACGTGCTGAACATGGTGTTTTGCACCATGGGACTGTATGCCTCGGAGGAGTGCTCGGCGGCATACAGCGGGCTGAAAAACAATTTGCTTTACGCCATGATTTTTGTAATGCTGCTGCGCTGTGACTTCCGTAAGCTTGCAAAGCTGGGTGGGCGGATGGTGGCCATTTTCCTTGGTTGCTCCGTGACCATTGCCGCGGGCTTCATCATTGGCTATCCGATTTTTAAGGGACTGCTGGGGGCGGACACCTGGGCCGCCACCGCCGCGCTGTACGCCTCATGGGTGGGCGGTTCGGCCAACATGGCCGCCATGCAGGACGCTCTGCCAGTGGACCCCGGCGCGTATAGCTGCGCTCTGGCGCTGGATACGGTGTGCTATTCCGTGTGGATTGCCCTGCTTCTTTTCATGGTGAGATATTCCGGCAAGTGGGACAATTCCGTTAAGGCTGATACCTCCAAGCTCTCCGCCGTGGCCGAGGCGGCCAACGCCGAGGTTGCCAAGGAAAAGAAGCAGGCGAAGTCCGCCGACTGGATTTGGCTGATTGGCCTTGCGCTGTTCGTCTCTGCCATGTCCCAGAAAATCGGCCTGCTGATGAATACCGGCTTTAAGTCTGTGGGCATGAGCATGTTCGACAAGGGTACCTGCACCACCCTGTTTGTTACTGTGCTGGGCCTTGCGTGCGCCATGACCCCCATCGGAAAGCTTCCGGCGGTGGAGGAACTGTCCAACATTCTGCTGTATGCGGTGGTTTCCCTTTTGGCGACGCAGGCTCCGCTCAACGACCTGTTGGCCGCACCCATGTGGGTGGTTTACGGCGTGTTTATCCTTGCCATTCACGTGGCGCTCATGTATCTTCTGTCCAAAGTGTTCCACTGGGATTTGTGCATGGTATCCACAGCGTCGGTGGCCAATATCGGTGGCAGCGCCTCCGCGCCGATTATTGCGGTGGCCTATCATGAGTCCTACGCGGGCATCGGCGTTTTGATGGGCGTGCTGGGCGCGGCCCTCGGAAACTTTGCCGGGCTTGCCATGGGCGCGATTCTCAAGCTGATGGCATAAGTCAAAAAGAAGTAAACAATCGCTCGGCTTCCCCGAAGACGGGGAGGCCGAGCACCGGGAAAAGGAGGAAGCATGGGTATCAACGACAATTTCAGATACCTTCATATCGGCCTGCCGGAGGATGTTCTGCGCCTGAAATACTTTGGAGATTTTGCCCGGGCGGATCGCGCCGCCCTGCGGTATTTAACCGCGCCCAACACGCCGGAGCCATTGAAGCGCTGCCTGACTGCCCAGCGGGAAATGATGGCCCGTCTCCCGGCGGATTACCCTTTTACCCGGGAAGAAGCCATCGCGTTGGCGCAAGCCGCCGCGTCGGATTTCACGGCGGAGGAGTTTGACGCACTGGCGGAGGCGGGGCTGATTGACTGGATTTACATACAGGGCGTCCCCCATTATTTTAACCGTTTTTTTGACTCCCTGTGCAAAACCGATGCGGCTTATGCCGCCCGGGCCGGGATTTCTCAGGCAGGCGCGGACGGCTCAAACGCCGCCCGGGAGGGCGGCGAATCCGGGCTGGACCGCGTGGCGCGCCTGTTGGCGGAAAAGGGGGAGCTGTCTGCCCGCATCCGGTGCCGTGCGTCCCTGCGGTTGAAAGACGAGACGTTCCGAAAGGGA
The DNA here is from genome assembly GCF_041020825.1 of Oscillibacter sp. GMB15532. NCBI lineage: Bacteria > Bacillati > Bacillota > Clostridia > Eubacteriales > Oscillospiraceae > Oscillibacter > Oscillibacter sp. GMB15532. The sequence goes on along the minus strand of NZ_JBEVTO010000001.1, from coordinate 7,854 downwards.
GAGCGGGTCCGGGCATACCTGCCCCTGCCCTGTGGCTGCGACGCGCAGAGTGAACTCCGCATTGAGCGGATTTCCCCGGAGTCCGCCCATATCTCCCCGGAGGACGCGCCCCAGCGGGTGGTGTTTTGGGAGGAGTGCATGGTGGAAAACCATCCCTTTGAGGTGGAATTTTCGTATGTGCGCACGGCGCGGTATACGGATTTAACCCGTTCGGGGAAGAACAAAGAGGAGTCCACCTACTCGCCGGAGGAATTTTTGGCGGAGGAGCCTCCCCACCTTCTGTTTACCCCGTATCTCCGTGCCCTGACGGCGGAGCTGACGGCAGGCGCGGAAGAACCGCTGGAAAAAGCCCGCAGGCTGTACGATTTTGTGACGCTAAATGTGAAATACACCTATGTCCGGGCTTATTTTGGTCTTGAAAATATTGCGGAGAATTGCGCGAGAAACCTTGTGGGAGACTGCGGCGTGATGGCGCTGCTGTTTATCACGCTTTGCCGCTGTGCGGGGATTCCGGCCCGGTGGGAAAGCGGCTGGAAGGCGGAGCCGGGCTTTTGCGGCGCACATGACTGGGCGCGGTTTTACATTCCGGACTATGGATGGCTGTATGCCGACCCCTCCTTCGGCGTGGGCGCCGTGCGGGAGGGAAACGAGGCCCGCCGCCGGTTTTACTTTGGTAATCTGGACCTTTACCGCATGACCGCTAACACTGCGTTTCAGGCTCCGTTTGACGTGCCGCAGGACCACTGGCGGGCCGACCCCTACGACAATCAGGTGGGGGAGATGGAGCTTACAGACCGGGGACTGCGGTATGAGGAGTTTGAGCGGACGAAAGAAGTCCTTGCATTTACGGAGCTGTGACGCGGTATAAAGCCAAAATTATGAGGAGGCCGCGTCGCGGCCTCCTCATGATTAAAAATGTGTTATGCATCCTCTGAGACATCCTCAGCAAGCGCCTCCCGGGAGCCTTGCAGTAGGGCTTCCTGTTCCTCCTGAGACGGCGCGGCGGGCTTACGCCGCTGGGCCAGAATCACACCTGCGGTAATCAAAACCGCGCCCGCCAGCGCCGCCGGAGAGATGGGTTCTTTCAGCGTCAGTCCCGCCGCGACCATGGTGACGAAGGGGATGAGATACAGGCAGTTGTTGGTGGGAACCACGCCCAGAAGCGTAAAGGCTCTGCCCCACAGGACATAGCACAGGGCACTGCCGATCAGCCCCAGAAACAGAATGTCGAACAGGGGAAGCGGCGCGGCCAGCGGAGCAAGAGAAAACGCCCCGCCGGGAATCGCCATGGGAACGGCGGTAATCAGACCCCAGAGCATGGTCCGCCGCGTAAGCATGATGGGGTCCAGCTCCGTCGGCATTTTTCGCAGCATCACGGAGTATGTTGCCCAGCAGCAGGCAGACAGCAGGGCGAGAATGTCCCCTTTGGGGCTGACCCGCAGGACAAACGCCCCGTTGAACACCACCAGTACCACGCCGGAAAAGGCAGTGAGAAAGCCCCAAAGCGTGTTTCGGTGCAGCTTTTCATCGGTGGTGAAGTGGGCGATGAGCGCCGTGAGAATCGGGGCGGCCGAAACAATGATACTGACGTTGGCCGCCGTAGTGTGGAGCAGCGCAGTGTTTTCCGTGAGAAAATATACCGAGCAGCCCGCAATGCCAAGGGCGGCGAAGCGCAGTTCCGTTTTCCAGGGCAGCAGCAGGGGCTGGGGACGGATGATCCACAGGGCGATGTAGGCCAGAATAAACCGCATCAGCATGATGCGGGCCGGAGTGTAAAAGGCGAGAAGCTGCTTGCTGGCGATAAAGGTGGCGCCCCACACCACCACGGTGAACAGGGCCAGCGCATAGCCCAGCGTAGCCTGCTTTGACGGTTTCATAGATTCCTCCCGCGCACACAATATAGTATCTATCACGATACCACGTTGCGCCAAAAATCGCAAGGGCCTGTTTGGCCGGGGGAGGTTGGGCGGCAGGACTTTCGGGAACATGGGCTTTGCGTACAAAATGCGAAAGCCGTCGGGGGGCAATGCCCGCTCCCCGACGGCCTCCGAAGAAGTCAGCGCTGGTTCTGCTGCTGATTCTTCTGCTGCTGATTCTGCTGATTCTGCTTCTGCTGCTGATTCTGCTGGTTCTGCTGATTTTGCTTCTGCTGCTGATTCTGCTGGTTCTGCTGGTTCTGCTGGTTCTGCTGATTGTTCTCACGGTTCTGTGCCATGCTGCACACCTCCCTTCGGTTCGCTGAGTACGAGAAATAGTCTCCCGCTTTCATCGGAATTTATGTATGCATGCTGCCGTGGCAAATAAAATTTTTCAAAAAAGACGTTGGGGATTGACAAACAGGCCCGATACTGTTAAAATAACAAAGCAAAATAAAGTGAGCCGGGTGCATCCGCTCCACCTCCCGCCATTGGCAAAGAGGTCAACACCGTACTCAGGCCGCCCACGGCGGCTTGTTGACAGGCGCATTCCGAGTTGAGGAATTGGCGCTTGTCCGGAGAGTTACGCGGATGCCCGACGGGTGCCCGCGTTTTTTTGCTATTTTTGAATGGAGGTGCTTGGACTATTAGCATGGTAGAGCATGAACTGAACGAGGCGATCCGGGACAGGGAGATCCGTTTGATCGGAGCCGACGGCGAGCAGCTGGGACTTATGCCCTCCGCCGACGCGCAGAAGATCGCCGACGAACAGGGCCTGGACCTGGTGAAGATTTCACCCCAGGCCAAGCCGCCCGTGTGCAAGCTGATGAACTATGGAAAATTCCGGTTTGAACAGAGCAAGCGGGAAAAGGAAGCCCGGAAGAATCAGCACGTGGTGGAGATCAAGGAAATCCGCATGTCTCCCGGCATCGACATCGGGGATTTCAACACCAAGCTGAAAAATGCCCAGAAGTTCATTGACGAGGGAAACCGCGTCAAAGTATCGGTCCGTTTCCGCGGACGCGAGATGGCCCACACCGATATTGGCAGAGCCTTGCTGGCCCGGTTTGCCGAGCAGTGCGCCGAGACCGCCGCATTGGACAAGACCGCCAAGCTGGAGGGTAGGATGATGTCCATTTTCCTCTCTCCCAAAACTGGTAAATAAACAGATTCTGTCAAACACACGGAAGGAGATTTCAATTATGCCGAAGCTGAAAACCCACAGTGGCGCGAAGAAGAGATTCAACCTGAGCAAGAGCGGGAAGGTGAAGCGCGCCCATGCGTTCAAGAGCCATATCCTCACCAAGAAGACCACCAAGCGTACCCGCCGCCTCCGCGCCGGCACCTATGCGGACCAGACCAATGTGGATGCGATCCGCAAGATGATCCCCTACAAATAAGATACTGAACGGTTTAGAATAGGAGGCAATTCAAAATGGCAAGAGTAAAAGGCGCGCTGATGACGCGCAAGAGAAGAAATAAGATCATGAAGCTGGCCAAGGGCTATTGGGGCGACAAGTCCAAGCACTTCAGAATCGCAAACGAGGCGGTCATGAAGTCCCTGAGCTACGCTTACACCGGCCGTCGCCTGAAAAAGCGCGACTTCCGTCAGCTGTGGATCACCCGTATTTCTGCGGCCTGCAAGCTGAACGGCATGAACTATTCCACTTTCATGCACGGGCTGAAGACCGCTGGCGTGACCATCAACCGCAAGATGCTGGCCGAGATGGCCGTCAACGACGCCGCTGCTTTCACGCAGCTGGCCGACATGGCGAAAAAGGCAGCGTAACAGCGGAATATTTCCATAAAAGCACGGAGGCGGGTATCCATTCGGATACCCGCCTCTTTTTGCGGATTCCGGTCGTCTCCGCCTGACTTGGCGAGCCTGTAAAGTTTAGCAATTGCCATATATAAAGAAGCGGCGGCTTTTCCCCAAAACGGGAAAAGCCGCCGTGCGCATACAATGCGTTTTAAAGAGCGGGACCGTCTTCCGATGTCCCGCCCTCCTGCATTTCGTCCTCAGGGGCAGGTTCCGGCTCTGTCCACTCCGCCATGGTGGCCACCAGCCGGTTGATGGGTGTTCCCAGTCCGTGGAATTTTTCCTCATAATCCGTCATTACGCCCACGGGGCCGTTTTCGTGGAGGTTTCTGGTTACCTCCGAAAGCGTGAAGCCGAATTGGGGGAATTCCTCCACGGAAAACTCAAACAAAGGGGCGTTGTCGGTTTTGAAGTGGACTTGCCCGTCCTCTCGCAGAACCTGACGGTACAGCTTCAGAAAATTCCCGTGGGTCAGGCGGCGCTTGGCGTGCCGGTTGGAGGGCCACGGGTCGCAGAAATTGACGTAGATGCGGCTCACCTCGCCGGGCTCAAAAAAAGAGGGAAGCTGGTCGGCGTTTGCGTCTACAAAAAAGACGTTTTCAAGCCCCTCTGTCCGGCACCGCTCCATGGCGACCACCATGGCGTCCGGAACCACCTCCACCGCGACAAACAGTACGTCTGGCTCTGCGGCGGCGGTCTGGGCGGTGAACCGCCCCTTGCCGCAGCCCAGCTCCACCCGCAGTTCCCGCGCGTCCGGCTTCAGCGTCCGCCACTGCCCGCGCATGGAATAGGGGTCCGAAATCAGCAGCGCTGCACACCGCTCCATGCGGGGAACCAGATTTTTTTTCTTTCTCATTCGCATCAGGATACATCCTCCCAGTTGTAAAAGCAGGCGGCGGCCCGTGCTTACCATGCCGGCGCACTGCTGTAAAATTGCATAGAAATTATAGATTCCGGGCTATTATAGCATGCTTTTTTTCCCTTGTAAATGCGGAAAACCGGGGAGAATCAAGTCCTGCAAAAAAAGACGCATATCCTGCATCTGTTAACCGCTTAACACAATCGCATAAAATTACGTAACGAATTTGTACGAAATGTAAAAAAGCAATAATTGTTAGATTTCTTCTACGATTGGGGTTGCTAATTTGAGCGGGAGAAACTATAATAAACATTGTGAGTATTTTAGCAAAGTCTGTGTTTCCAAGGGCAGGTGCCTTTAACCTTTGACAAGTATTGGAGGGGGAAGATATGGCGTTTGTAGAATTGGAGGAGCGAGCCGGAGGGGTGGCAATTCTGACCATTAACCGTCCCGAGGCGCTGAATGCACTGAATGGCGAAGTAATTTCCCAGTTAAATGAGACGCTGGATCGAATCGACCCGGCGTCTGTCCGCTGTCTGATTGTCACCGGGGCAGGGCAGAAGGCCTTTGTGGCAGGCGCGGACATTGCGCAGATGCGCGATTTGACCCAAGCGGAGGGCGAGGCCTTCGGAAAGCAGGGGAACGACGTGTTCCGCAAGCTGGAAACCCTTTCCGTGCCCACAGTGGCCGCGGTAAACGGGTTTGCTTTAGGCGGCGGCTGTGAGCTGGCCATGAGCTGCGACATCCGCCTGTGCGCGGACACGGCGGTGTTCGGCCAGCCGGAGGTGGGTCTGGGCATTACGCCGGGCTTCGGCGGCACTCAGCGCATGGCCCGGCTCATCGGTCCCGGAAAAGCGAAGGAGCTGCTCTATACGGCTCGCAACATCAAAGCGCCCGAGGCGCTGAGCGTGGGGCTGGTGCAAGCCGTTTACCACGTCGAAACGCTGATGGCTGAGGCTGAGAAGCTTGCCGGGCGCATCGCCGGAAACGCCCCCATTGCCGTTCGTGCCTGCAAGAAGGCCGTGAACGACGGCCTTGAGGCGGATATGGACGCGGCACTGCTTGTGGAAGAAAAGCTGTTTGGCTCCTGTTTTGAGACGGCGGATCAGAAAAACGCCATGACCGCCTTTGTGGAAAAGCGCAAGCCCGACCCGTTTATAAATGGCTGACCTGTCGGCCTTTATGAAATAAATCCCATAAACATGTGAAAATAATAGGAGGATTTACATGAAAGTTGCAGTTTTTGGCGCAGGTACAATGGGCAGCGGAATTGCTCAGGTTTTCGCGGCAAAGGGACACACCGCCCTTATGTATGCAAGTTCTGTCGCTTCCGCCCAGAAGCACAAGGATAAGCTGGCGGCTTCCCTGAAAAAGCGTGTTGAGAAGGGCAAGATGGCTCAAGAGGCGATGGACGCATTGCTTGCAAACGTGCTGGTGGAAGAAAAGTCCGCCTGTGCGGACGCGGATTTGATCATCGAGTGCGTCAAGGAAGAAATGGCAACCAAGAAGGAGCTCTTGAACGAGCTGGACGCCATCTGCAAGCCCGAGACGATCTTCGCATCCAACACTTCTTCTCTGTCCATCACCGAAATGGGCAACGGACTGAAGCACCCCGTCATTGGCATGCACTTTTTCAATCCCGTCCCCAGCATGAAGCTCGTGGAGATCATCCGGGGCGCCAGCACCGCGCAGGAGACCTTTGATTACATTTATAACCTGACCCGCGAGATCGGCAAGGACCCCATCGAGGTGGCCGAGGCTCCCGGCTTTGTGGTTAACAAGGTACTTATTCCCATGATCAACGAGGCCGCGGGCCTGGTGGAGACCGGCGTTGCTTCCGTGGAGGACATTGACAAGGCTATGATGCTGGGCGCGAACCACCCCATGGGCCCTCTGGCTCTGGGCGATTTCATCGGCCTGGACGTGTGCCTTGCTATCATGGAGACACTGTACAACGAAACCGGTGATTCCAAATACCGTCCCGCGCTGCTTCTGCGCAAGATGGCCCGCGGAGGTCTGCTGGGTAAAAAGACCGGCAAGGGCTTCTACGACTATTCCAAGTAAATTCAATATAAGGAGTAAGAAATATGGATTTTCATCTGTCGAACGAGCAGTTGATGCTCCGTAAGATGTACCGCGAATTTGCCGAAACTGAAGTAAAGCCTTTGGCCGAGGAGCTTGACGAGGAAGAGCGGTTCCCCATGGAAACCGTGGAGAAAATGGCAAAGCTTGGCATGATGGGCATTTATTTCCCCAAGGAGTACGGCGGAGCGGGCGGCGACGTTCTCTCCTATGCCATGTGCGTGGAAGAGCTGGCCAAGGTCTGCGGCACCACCGCTGTCATCGTCTCTGCGCATACCTCTTTGTGCTGCGCCCCCATTTTTGAGCACGGCACCGAGGAGCAGAAGAAGAAGTATCTGCCCGACCTGCTTTCCGGCAAGAAGATCGGCGCTTTCGGCCTCACTGAGCCCGGCGCCGGTACCGACGCCTCCGGCCAGCAGACCATGGCCGTGCTGGACGGCGACCACTATGTACTTAACGGAACCAAGTGCTTCATCACCAACGGTACCGTGGCCGACACCCTTGTGGTGTTCGCCATGACGGATAAGAAGGCCGGCAACCACGGCATCACCGCCTTCATCGTGGAAAAATCCTTCCCCGGCTTCTCCGTGGGTAAGCACGAGAAGAAGATGGGCATTCGCGGCAGCTCTACCTGCGATCTGATTTTTGAAGACTGCATCGTGCCCAAGGAAAACCTGCTGGGCAAAGAGGGCAAGGGCTTCAAAATCGCCATGCAGACGCTGGACGGCGGCCGTATCGGCATCGCCGCGCAGGCTCTGGGCCTTGCCGAGGGCGCCATTGACGAAGCTGTGAAGTATACCAAGGAGCGCGTTCAGTTCGGCAGACGGCTGAGCCAGTTCCAGAATACCCAGTTCCAACTGGCTGACATGCATTGCCGCACACAGGCTGCGCAGTATCTGGTGTATGCCGCTGCCTGCAAGAAGCAGCTCCATGAGGATTATTCCATGGACGCCGCCATGGCCAAGCTGTTCGCCGCCGAAACCGCGTCTGATGTGACCCGCCGCGCCGTGCAGCTCTTTGGCGGCTACGGCTACACCCGCGAGTATCCCGTGGAGCGCATGATGCGCGACGCAAAGATCACCGAGATCTACGAGGGTACTTCCGAGGTCCAGCGGATGGTCATTGCCGGTCGCCTGGGCGTGAAATAACTGAGGAGGTAGAGAGTCATGAAAATCATC